>CAYSZH010000110.1:0-15891 GCA_964435305.1 uncultured Granulosicoccaceae bacterium | reverse complement strand
GCCATAGAGTATTAGTAGGAGCAGCAGTCATGGATATGCCCACTTGGATGAAAATCACGGCAGCGCTTGTCATGGCATTCATGATCTGGCGTATGGTTCCGGTAGCCAAACACTGGCTAGAAAACGGTCCCCGAGGTTCATCAAAAGAATGGCTAACAACATCCCTTTTACTCGCAGGTGTTGTACTTTTCGTGGTTATTCTGATGATGGTCGTGCGTAGTACCTAAATAGCAGTTCCTCATGCCTGGGTGAACTGTACAGAACGCCTTCCTAGGCCTAAAAGGTAGCAAAGCCACCGTGTGTGAATTAACGCACAAAAAACATCGCTCCATACACTGCCATTAGTCACTATCCCGATATCAGCGACATGCTCTCCCGCACTTGCTCTCTTTCCTCCTGAGTTACTCGTTTTGGTGTTCAAGTAACTGTGAAGCATGCCGAAAACTGCCTTTATAACGACGTCAATTAGGTGTTTTTAGCTATGGCCCGCTCGTCCGATTCCATATTTCCACTCTCGATTCTGCGTGACAAAACGTTCCAGGCCAGAGAAATCCGTCGTGTACTTGCTTTGTCGGCGATGTATCTCGTTATAACAACTGTGCTTATGGGCCTGTTTTATAACTACCTTGTTGGCAGCTTGGTAGACGGCATCGCACCTCTATTGTTTGTCTCCGAAGATATGCAGATGGCAAATGAGGCTATCCCCTCGCTCACCGCCGTGCTGGGTAAGTGGTTTGCAGCAATGCTGCTCATTAATGTATTTGTCACCGTCTGTCTTGGCATTTACATCACACGTAAACTTGGCCAGCCATTGCTGGCAATAAAACGTACTCTGCGTGAAATTGGTGACGGGAATCTAGATGTACGTTTACGCGCATCTGACAAAAATGAGTTTGGTGAAATCTCCGGCGAACTTAGCGCAGCAATGCGCACCGTCCGAGAGCAAATAGCATCTGCCAAGCAAGAGATTGGTGAAGCTGATGAGCAACTACAAAACACAGCAATCGGTGATGAAGAGCCAGCCGTTGATCAGGCGGTACGTAATTGCAAAATCGCTCTGGATTACTTTCAGCTCGAACCCAAAATAGATTCAAACGGTAAAGCCGCATAAAAAACCGCCACAGAGCAGTTGTATGACATACATTAAAAACAAAAAAATTATCGCAGCCTGTATTGCCAGTGCAGGCTTACTCCAAGCTTGTTCTGGTGGTGATGGCGGTGGAGATACCGGAAGCCCGACCATTCCAACCGTGATAGAGCCAGGCGTAGGCGGCAGTTTTCTTTATGTGTCGGTCCCTGATTTTTATTTCGGAACAAAAGACGTCGGCACCAGCGCAACGCAGGAAATTGAATTAACGAACCGTGGTGGTGATATCTACCCAATTAAACACCTGACCGTTAAGGGTGAAAATGCCGACGAATTCAAAACCGATTTTTATGATGAGATAGTACTTAACCCAGCCGAGGTTATAAAAATCAATGTCACTTTTGAACCGATTACCGATGGACGTAAATACGCTAATCTGGATATTGATTTTGATACTGTCGTACAGGTAACGACAGAAGAAAACCTGAACGAACAGAACTTTTACCGCGCGGCCGAGCTTGAGAGTGGTCAGCGATATGATCAATCGCTGGATGCGTACGAGCAATATCTTAAAGGTGGGCCGGTTACCAAAAACGAACGGCAAGCCATTATAAAAGCGCCTGTTATAGCTGAAGCACAACTGTATGGTCAGGGAGCGGATTTTGAACTGTACTTAAACGCGCTGAACTACCGTGAATCGGGCGAGTATGAACTCGCAGCGGCCGAACTTACGGCAATTGAAACACTTTACGACGATAGTTATATCGCAGATGATGCACTCTATTTAAAAGCCTATATGGAATTAATAGATCAGGAAGACTATGCGTCAGCTCAGCAAAGTATGAAAGAACTAAGAGCCACCTACCCCGACAGCAACTATTACGATACCGCCTTGTACAGTGAAGCTTTGGCACATCAAGAATTGGGCAATCGTCAAATAGCACGTTCAATATACAAAGACTTGTTGTACCGGCACACCGGGGTCGATCTTCTCGGCGTTGTTCTGCCTAAAGACAATGTCTTATCGCGCATGTGGTTTAACCGGGCCAATACCGCACTGGTTGAAATGGACAGTTAGGCCTGCGCCTCGTCACTTGACGCATTGCCATCTTGAGCCTGCTTTGCCACACCTTGCAAAATAGCGGCAAGCACTCGACACAATTCCCTGTATACCACATCTCGTTGTTCGTTTTTCAGGCCAGGCAATGCCGGGTCCCACAGCCTACAGCCATCACTGTACGAAATTAAATAAAAAAACCAGCCCAATACGCTTTTATCCAGGCACAAGTGCAAGGGCCCTCCGTACAATGCTTTAAGCACTTCAAACTCTCGGACTACCGCGTGCGCTGACTTGAGTAAGTCACCGGCGGGCTGCATCCGTAAGATAAACTGCCCAGCCTATGTTGTGAGCAAACATGTTGGGCTGGACTGGCCATCAGCAAACTTTTTTATCTGTCGTAAACGACCAACATCAACTGTGTATGCAATCAGATAGGATTCCGACTTTTGCTGTTCCAGCGTATCCTCAAGCATCGCGCTTTTTTTCTTTTTCCAAATCGAGTTTGTTAGCTTGTACTCAGGGTACAGTACTATAATCCTATCGTCTCGCCAGTAAATGAAAAGACTTTAAAGCATCACTATGAAAATCTCCAAAATCGACGTGTATGTATTGCAAACGCCATTAGATGAACCTTTTGCGTTCTCCCAGGGCTGGGTACACAAACGATCAGCCACGCTTGTCAGGCTCACCACAGACACAGGCTTAACGGGCTGGGGCGAAGCGTTTACCCAAGGCCTGGAGCCACCACAAATTGCCGCGGCGGCAGTCGAACATGCACTCACCCCATTGCTGGTAAACGAGAACCCATTGGATCATCACTTACTGTGGCATAAAATGTATAGCATGACTCGCGACTATGGACGCAAGGGTTCAGTGATGGCAGCGATTAGCGCAATAGACATTGCGCTTTGGGATATCGCTGGTAAGCATTATTCGCAACCCATTTATCAACTCCTTGGCGGCGCTGCGCGCACTTCATTGCAACCTTACGCTACCGGTTTTTATAGAACCAAAGGCCAACAGGAAGCCCAGAGGCTTGCAAGTGAAGCAAAAGATCACCGCGCAGCAGGTTTTACCGCCATGAAAGTGAAGTTGGGTTTTGGCATTCAAGACGACCTGGCAGTGATGTCGGCCATTACAGATGCACTTCAGGGAAACTATGTTGAACTCATGGTTGATTGCAACCACGCTTACGGGTTTAAAGATGCGTTGACACTTGGCCATGGCTTAGAACAATACAAGCTGCGTTGGCTAGAAGAACCAGTCGCCCCAGAAGATCACTATGGCTACACAGCCCTGCGCGAACGTCTACACATACCGATCGCTGGTGGTGAAAACGAACACAGCATATACGGTTTCAACAAATTGTTTACATCTCAAGCGGTGGATATCGCACAACCCGACATCGGTTCCTGCGGCGGATTTACCGCCGCAAGGGATATCACGGCAATGGCAATGGCCAACGGCATTATGGTTAACCCGCATGTTTGGGGCTCAGCGATAGCACAAGCCGCCTCTGTTCAACTACTTGCCTGGCTACCAACCACCCACCATAGCGTGTATCCATCACAACCCATGCTTGAATATGATCGAAGCAGCCACCCGATCAGAAATAAGCTTGTCAATAATCCTCTGCAACTGAACGACGGAAAAGTGACAGTTCCAGACAAACCCGGATTAGGGATTGAGGTACAAATGGATGTCGTCGACCAATACCGCGTCAATTAAATTCACTTTTAGCAATATTATTCATGCTTCTGATACAAGACCCTCATCCCCTAGTGCCACTTTTTGTTTCCGTATAAATACGGAAAAGGATTTCCCTGCTCGGGCACGAAAATAGCGTATCTAACCGTAAATTCATGTCCGTAACACGGCTAAAGTCAACGTTCTATATGCGTTGACAAGATGCTCGCGGACAAGTCTGCAACTGGCCTCATTGGAGCGTCGCTGCAGATTAATAATCACGATGAAGGTGCGCAAATGGGACAAGTACAAGGCTTACTACCTTTAGATGAAGAACTCCGATCAGCGGCAAAGGCTGCGCCTGCGGCGCCAGAAGATCTTGCGCAAAACAGCGGTTCCGGCCTAAATGAACTAAGCCAAATACAGGAGCTTCTATTTGGTCAGCAGCAGCGTAGCAACGAACAACAAATCGAAACCTTGAAGCAAGCTTTAGACTCTCAACTAAGTGTTCTTAAAACTGACATCGTCGCGATGCAAAAATCGGCGGATGACAAGCTGGAGCACCTAACCACGAGCTTTACCCAAAAATTGACTGAGCAACAAAGCGAGCACGCCAAGGTAATAGCAGCACTTACAAGTCAAGTCGAAACAACAGAGCAAAGCCTTAACTCAAAACTCACTGAACAGGCCGATACCGCGCAGCAGTCTGAAACCACGCTTACAAATAAACTGGATGAAGCAATCACTCGGGCCAGCTCTGAATTGAAAGACACCACGGAAACTCTGATCGCAAAAATTGACCTAGCAACTGAAAACCTGAAATCAAACAAAGTCGATAGAATCCTACTCTCAGAGCTTATGAGCGATATGGCAAACCGACTTGCAAAAGATACATAAGCTTGGGTTGATCGCAAAATAAAGTGAATACCAAAAACAATGTATCCGTTCTGCATCCTGAGAACACAGTTTTAAGAACAGAGGCTGAACCGCCTGCCACTGCCAAAACAGACGTCGAACAAATTCGAAGCCTGCTACTTGCGCCCGAAAGAGAGAAAATAGATACCCTGCAAGCTAGTCTGATCGACATTCAGACGAAGCTGGATAACCCAGAAATACAAGCTCAGAATACAAGCCAAATTTTAGTCGATGCAATTTTACTCAAGAAGTCGGTTGATAACGAATTGGGCGAAGCATTAAAACCACTGATTGAAGAGCAATTCCAAGCCTCCACTCGAGACAACCCTGAAGTTATGGCTGAAGCCTTGTTTCCGGTTTTGGGGCCAGCTGTGCGAAAAATGATTGTGAGTATGTTAACGCCAGACTCTAAATCAGTTCAACGTGGCTTTAAATTCGAACAATTATTTGTTATCGATAATGAAACAGGGATTCCACTTTGCCATGTAACAGCTGAAAACGCGCATTCTCAAGATGCTGATATGGTGAGCGGTATGCTAAGCGCCATTCAGTCTTTCGTAAAGGATGCGTTTTCGACAAAAGAATTTGATAATTTGAATACATTGCAGTTAGGCGACTTATCGGTATGGATTGAGTGGGGACCATCAGTGTCTTTGGCGGCTGTCATCAGAGGTGCTGCACCCAAAGCCAGCCGTGAGGCCATGCAGCAATTAAACGAGTCTATACATCAAGACTATACGCAGGAATTAAAAAACTACAATGGAGACGCATCAGCCCTCGATAACTTAAAGCCTGAGCTTCTCGCCTTTTTGGATAATCACGATAGTCGACTAAAAAACCGGGTCAAGAATCTACCATCGAACATCAAAAGAATACTGACCTATAGCGCCGCTTTCATTGTCGCGTTAGTGCTATGGACAGCTTATAACACCTACGACAAATACCGATGGGCAAACTATATCGATATTCTTGATAGCACGCCTGGAATTGTAGTCACTAATCACAAAAGGACGTTAACAGGCTATCAAGTCAACGGTCTACGCGATGCTATATCCACCGACCCATTGACGTTATTAAAACAGACAAGCATTCATGCGGCTAAAGTGGATATCCAAATGCAGCCATTTCAATCCGCCGATCCGGTCTTTTTGATTGAACGCCTGAATAGATTACTGGTGCCTCCGGCAGGTGTCGTTCTTTCCTTAGAAAATGACACCTTGCACATTTCGGGTTCCGCACCACAGCAATGGCAAACTGACGCCAGTAGACTCGCGCGCACCCTGTCAGGGGTTAACAATCTGAAGTTTCACAATGCTCGCAGCATTAAGGCTGGCGGTCAGTGATACAAAAAAAAGTCTGCATGCTTGGTTCTTTTGCTGTTGGCAAAACCAGTCTTGTCAGGCGATTTGTCGACAGCCTATTTTCTGAAATCTATACAACCACCATCGGTGTGAAAATAGATAAGAAAATAGTCCATACACAGGATCAAGACGTTAGCTTGCTTTTATGGGATGTCTATGGTGAAGACAATCATAAATCGGTTTTACCGGCTTATTTACGAGGAATGGCGGGCTATATTCTTGTAATAGACCCAACTCGTCCAAAGACCTTACAAAGTGCAGAGAAATTACATGCAATGGTAAAACAAACGCTCGGTGATTTGCCGTACGTATTGGTTTTGAATAAGGCAGATCTCAAAAACGAATGGGTGTTGGATGAAAACGCGATTGATACGGTCGCACTTGATGCATTAGAAACAATCGAGTCCAGCGCTAAAACTGGCGATAACGTTGAACAAGTATTTGCAAGCCTTGCATCAGCTTTTCTTAACGTCACATCAAAATGATCGCCCCAGCTGTAATAACCGAGTATCTCGACTCGTTAGATCCCTCTGTTAATTGTTTTGGCTATTTAGAGCTGGATAATGATAATAACATCATAGATTTTGATGGTTCCCTTGACACTTTAACCCACAAGCACCTGCATATAGGACAATCTGCAACGTCACAACTGCCCTGTCTCGAAGGTCTACTACCTGGAGGAACAAAAGCAATCGTCATTGAGCACGTGCATTTATCTAATGATCAGTATTTCGATATTCATTTTTTTAGTCGCCACAGCAGCCAATGGGTCACCTTTATAGACCAAGTAGATTCGGGGAAAGATAAACAGGAACAGCAACAGATGCGCCTGCAAGCGGATCTTAAAAACGAAACAAAAGGCAAGTGCTAGCTGACTATGCCCTTTACCAAACTACACCTGGTTCGCGAACCCAGAAAAAACTCAAGCAACGGAGCTTCGCCTACAGAAGACTTAAAAAGCGCTTCGCCACGAACTAAAGCAAATCAAAAAAAACGCGCAAAGCAAGAACAACTGTTTAGATCGACCCTGGACGAACTACTTCAGGTGTTCGTAGATGACGCCAGCAATCAGGATGAGAAAATTGCCTCTTTACTTGATATTGGCATGCGATACTACAACCTTGAAACGGCAATGCTTGGCATGGTCACTGGCCATCAAATCAAAATAGACGTTGTCGCTGGCATTACTGATTATGATATTCAACAGAATCAGACAATAGACATTCGGGGGTCTGTTTTCGAAAAGCTGGTAGATTCGGATAATAGCATTGCCTCTTCTGACAAGAACATCAACATTACGCAGTTCAATGCTTTTTCTGATTTTCCCAACAACTGTTTTATCGGAGCACCGGTACAAACAGCAACCGGCCCGTATGGCGTGGTTCTGTTTTCGTCATCAAATAAAAGTAACGCCCCATTTAAGGCTGATGATAAAGACCTAAGCACCCTTATCGCTAACTGGATCGGAATAACGATAGATCATAAAGAACGCATAGAATTCATCGAAAATCAGAATGAATACTATCAGTCTCTATTTCGATCTTTACCCGCGATGACATTATTGGCTAATGAGGACGGTCTCATTCTTTCTACCAGTGATCGCCTCAGTGAAAAACTGGGCATGGACCCGCTAACAATACCAGGTAAAAATTGTGCAGAGCTATTCTCTAGGGCGGACAATGAAAAACTCGCCACAGCCTTATCTTGTGGTGAAGTAAGTCATTTACCTCTGACTTTACTCGGCACCAACAACAAGACACTGGATGTAGAACTTAATAGCAGTATCAAAACCATGGGCGCATTCCATGGAATCAGAATGATGGTATTAGCGGATGTGTCAGAACGAAACAAAGCCCAAGCCGAAATAGAAGATCAAAACCGGCGTTTAGCCGTTGCCAACGAAAGTCTAAATCAGTTTGCCTATATTGCATCGCATGATTTACAAGAACCACTTAGGAAAATCCAGCAGTTTAGTGGTTTTCTCGAGGAGGATCTTAAAGACGGCATAGGTGAGGATACTCAATATCACATCAATGTCATCTCACAGTCTGCTGCCCGAATGAGCACACTCATTCGTGACCTTCTACAACTTTCCAGTGCCGCTAATAGCGACGTCATTCTCGAACCAGTCACTATTGAGGATGTGATGAGCGATGTTCTCCACGAACTGGAGCTTCGTATAAACGACTCGAATGCGAAAGTCATATTGGCGAATCTGCCCACTGTGATTGGAGAAGCATCGTTGTTGCGTCAACTCTTCACAAACCTGGTTTCCAACAGCATCAAATATTGCGCTGCAGACAGAACACCACACGTTCTCATTCAAGGCTTCGAGAGATCGGGTACCAGTGGAATTGAAGTGATTGACAATGGAATTGGTTTTGATATGCAATATGCGCAGAAGATATTTGAGCCATTTAGCCGCTTACACAGAAACGATCAATACCATGGCACTGGAATCGGCTTAGCCATTTGTGCAGCCGTGTGTGAGAAACACCATTGGTTGTTGCGCGTAGAAAGCGAACTCGAACATGGCAGCAAGTTCGTCATGGAATTTACTAAGTGAGCAGGATCAGCACAACTACCCCCGTTGTACTCATGGTAGATGACAATGACGAAGATATCTATTTGATGAAACGCGCCTTCAACAAACTACGCAGTACAGTGCATTTTATGCATAGTAACAGTGCTGACGATCTGTTTGATTGTCTATACAAAAGAAACAAGCATGCAAATGAGAAATACACACCGCATTTAATACTGCTGGATATCAATATGCCTGTGCATTCTGGTTTTGATGTTCTTAACATGCTTAAAACCAATAAAGATTTTAAACATATTCCAATTTCAATGCTATCCACCTCCTCAAATGCGACAGAAGTTAAAAAAGCATATGGACTGGGTGCAAGCAGCTTTTTAGAAAAACCGACTAATGCAGAGGGAACAAATTCACTGATTGAAGGCCTGTGTGACTACTGGTTTACTGTCGCATGCCTGCCAGAAAGTTAAAGACGCTATTGATGCCTTAAATTCTTAAGCTGCTTTCCTGCTCGATCCAAACAACCGTGTTAATAAATCCATACACTCCTGTTTGAAAAATGGTTTCTGTAGACATTCAGATGCCCCCCTTTTTACAAGCTGTGCTCTCGCTTCAGCAGTCATCCTACACGACATCAGCACCACTTGAGTATCAGGGTAGTTTTCTACAGTGAAATCGAGTAGAGCTTCGCCGTCTATTTCGCCAGGCATGCGCAAATCACTCAACACCAGGTCAAAACGCTGCTCGCTTAACTGCTCGATAGCGCTCTCACCACTACTCGCTTCCGCGACCTCACAGCCACAACGGCTTAGAATACGGTTCAGGGCAAAACGCATATCATTATCGTCATCCAAAACCAGTACTTGTAATATGTGATTAGACACAACACTTCCTCAGTCAACATTAGGCCCGGTCAAACTGAACCAAGCACAGATAGTATTAAGTACTTGCAATAAACGAACACATTTGCTCGATATCCATGCCAGCTTGCAGTCTAATTTACGACTTCACGACTAGACTGTAGTCAAAATAGAGTACGGATACCGCAATCGTTATGGAGTATTCAGAAACGACTGTATATGTTCACTTATAACGGCGCTTTTTCGCTCGCATACATCGTGTTTTGGTGCGCAATAACGTATGCTAGAGCATAGAATTGAACAAGGAGAACTCCATGAAACGGACCACACCAACGCTACCTCAGCAGTTTATTGTAGTGGCACTCTCGTTTGCTTGCGTGTTTTTCGTTGGCTGCGCGAGCACGGTATCGAGCCCTGTTACTGATGAAAACAAAGACACCAGCAACGTATTTGAAGGCCGTTGGGTAGCAAATGTTCAGCGCACCGCGGGCACGCAGTTAATGCCAGGTAACTGGAGAATGTCGTGCTATACCAAGCCCTATATTCGCCGGCTCACTGTCGCCAATGGCAGAATAGCCCTGACAGACCAAAGGCCAGTTGCCTTTACCTATGTAAACTCTGAAGGGCAATTTCGTTTTGAAGTGCCGCTAACTGAAAAAGCGACTGAGAGCGCTATATCGGATTTGAAGATCCTTGCTGGTGAGCGGACGCTTATTCTTTACGGTAATTTAAATACCGGCAAGGGTCGCATCACGTATGGGGTGGCGCAATTTGGAAATAACGGTTGTACGGCCAAGATCGAATTTACCGACGGCTGAATTTACAGGCTATTTCTGTCAACCATTTCTGCCAACGATGATTGCCAACGATGATTGCCAGTATACAAGACTACGCCAGCGGAGTAGTCACACTATTCTGACTAACAATGACTACAGTTCCGCCGCCAGTCGAGTACCTTGATTAATTGCGCGTTTGGCATCAAGCTCGGCTGCAACATCAGCGCCGCCAATTAAGTGCACCTTGATTCCTGAAGATTCTAACGGTTGCTGCAGTTCCCGTAACGGCGTTTGGCCAGCACAGATAACAACATGATCCACTTTTAGTATCTGTGGCTTATCGTCCACGGTGATGTGTAAACCTTCATCATCTATCTTGTTGTACTCACAGCCACTGACCATCGAAACACCGCGCATTTTAAGCGCAGCGCGATGAATCCAGCCCGTGGATTTACCCAGGCCTTTACCCACCTTGGACGTTTTGCGCTGCAACAAATGCAGCGTTCTCGCACTACTGAGTGCTTGCGGTTTGTTAGTAATTCCACCTGCTGATTCGTAACTGTCATCCACACCCCATTCAGCTAAAAAGGCATCCGAATTAAGGCTGCTATCTTCACCATCGTGCGATAAATACTCAGCGATATCAAAGCCGATGCCACCAGCACCGATAATGGCCACGGACGCCCCTACATTAGCCTTATCACGTAACACGTTGACATAAGACAATACCTTCGGATGTTCTATTCCGGGTATTGTGGGCGTACGAGGCTGTACACCAGTGGCGAGTATCACCTCATCAAACCCAGCGAGTTGATCGGCATTCTGTATACGGGTGTTGAGCTTTAAATTTACACTGTGCAGTTCAAGCATTTTGCGAAAATACCGCAGTGTTTCATTAAATTCATTTTTACCCGGCACCTGTTTAGCCATATTAAATTGCCCACCAATATCATCGGCAGCATCTATCAGCGTAACCTCATGCCCTCTGGACGCGGCTGTGCTAGCGGCAGCAAGACCAGCTGGCCCAGCTCCAATTATCGCAATCTTTTTTGTTTTATCGGTTTGACTAATGACTAATTCTGTTTCGTGACACGCCCGAGGATTAACCAGACAGCTTGCGCGTTGTTTCGTAAATACATGATCAAGACAAGCCTGATTACACGCAATACAGGTGTTTATTTCATCCTCTCGCCCTTCAAATGCTTTTTTAGGAAACGCCGCATCGGCCAAAAACGGTCGCGCCATAGAAACCATATCGGCCTCACCATTAGCAATGGTGTCATTGGCAACATCCACAGTGTTGATTCGATTGGTCGCCACGAGCGGCACGTTGACTTCTGGTTTTAACTTTGCGGTTACGGATGTAAACGCACCTCTGGGTACCATTGCGGCTATGGTCGGAATACGCGCTTCATGCCAACCAATTCCTGTGGTGAACATGCTGACACCAGCCGACTCTATTTCCTTTGCCTGATCAACGATCTCAGACCATGGGCTACCATTTTCAACCAACTCCAGCATCGATAGCCTGTAGATAATAATGAAGTCTGGCCCCACGGCTTTTCGAACCCGGCTGACAATCTCGGATGCCAGGCGCCGCCGACGTACTGCATCGCCTCCCCAATCATCTTGTCTATCGTTAACACGCTCACTAAGAAACTGATTAATTAAATATCCTTCGGACCCCATAATCTCCACACCGTCATAACCCGCATCGCGTGCAAGGCAAGCGGTATTGATAAACGCTTTTATCTGCGATTCGATTCCACGGGCAGACAACTTACGTGGTTTGAAGGGCGAAATTGGTGATTGTTGATCACTCGACGATACTACCAGTGGATGATAACCATAACGACCTGCGTGCAAGATCTGCATACAGATTTTTCCACCTTCAGCTTTTACCGCATTTGTTACCAGTTTGTGCCTGGCCACCTGCCAGCGCATACTCAGTGTGCCGGAAAACGGACCAAGCCAGCCGAGGACGTTGGGGCAGATACCACCTGTAACCATAAGCCCTGCACCACCTGCAGCGCGTTCGGCAAAATACGCCGCTAACTTTGGATAATCAGCTCGTTTGTCTTCTAATCCGGTGTGCATCGACCCCATTAAAATACGATTGGCTAACTGGGTATGACCCAAATCCAAAGGTTCGAACAGTGCAGCGTATTTATGGCTCATATCTTCTATGTTCTTTAACAGTCATCCAAGCATACACCCCGTGCTTGACGTGAGCACTTATGTGTACGAAATTTATAACAATTTTGAGCAAGAAAACGGCTTACACGCCTATTCCAGCGCTTGTCTCACCTTCTAGCTTCGCCTGCAAGCCGGCCAGTATCATTTCAAGACCAAATGAAAAGTCGTTAATGCCATCATGCCTGCCATCAGCAATTTGACTCGCCAAGCCATGTAGATAAGGATAATCATTGGATGGAATCATGGGCAAATACCGTCTTGCAGCCTGCGCATAGTCTTTTGGTTTAACCGGTGCATTACTGCGTTGCAGCGTAAACCCATAGACATGGTTATCGATTGCATTAATCGCATGATCGGCAAGCGCGTAAGAGAAACCACCTTCAACGAGGCAGCCAATATTGGCGTTACTGTACAACAGCATTGTCGAGCTGGTATTTATTCTGGAAAAAAGCAGCAAGGTCGCCCATGGGTGCTTCAGCAGTACTTGATAATTAACCTGTGCCCGCGAGCGTAGCTCCTGCCGCCACTCGCCTTGTGTGTCTGGCAATAGAAACTGTCCAACAACGTATTCAACCATCGCATCCAGTAAGTCATCCTTACCCTGAACATGATTGTAGAGTGACATTGCTTCCACTTTCAATACCGCCGCAAGCTTGCGCATTGAAAGCGAATCAACACCGTCGGCATCGGCCATGCGAACCGCGACGGTGATTACCCGGTCGCGCGTAAGCGGTGTTTTCCTACGAGCCTGCTGTGCTGACATGCGTACCCTTGCTTGACGAACTTACAGTGTAAGTATATCCTAGGCCTTTCAAACTTACAGTGTAAGTTATTAAGGATGTCGCATATGACAAAACCCATGCTAGCGGCAGTCAGTCGCCGTTACGGTATGCCGGATGTTATAGAGCTCGAATCTGTTGCTGTACCAACACCAAAGGAAAAAGAGGTTCTGATTCAGGTGCACACCGCAACGGTAAACCGGACCGACTGTGGTTTCTTGCAGGCGAAACCATTTATCGTAAGGTTTTTCAGCGGCATTTTGCGTCCACGCTACACCATTCTTGGTTGCGAATTCGCAGGCGTTGTGGTCGCAATCGGGCCCGCCATCGAGCAGTACGCTATTGGCGACCGTGTGTTCGGTTTTAAAGATGATGTGTTGGGCTTTGGTGGTCATGCTCAATACACCACCATGCTCGAAACGGACATGATACAACGCTGCCCTGAACACTTAAGCTTTGTTGAAACCGCACCAGCACTTGAAGGTGCACACTATGCCTTGTTTGCCATACGCGCAGCAAAAGTGACACGCGGTACAAAAGTGTTGGTTAATGGTGGTACTGGCGCTATTGGTTCGGCTTCAATACAAATCATGTACGCCATGGGCGCATCCATAACGGCTGTTTGCAGCACTGAACATATGGACACAGTTAAGCAACTCGGTGCACATCACGTCATCGATTATACAAAAGAAGATTTCACCCAACATGGTTCACAGCTGGATGACCAATTCGATGTCGTATTTGATGCGGTTGGAAAAAGTAGCTTTGGCCGCTGCCGGCGACTACTCCGTGACAATGGATTTTACTGCTCTACTGAACTGGGTGTTTTTGCACAAAACCCAATACTGGCCCTTATAACCTACTTTGTAGGACGAAAAAAAGTGCTGTTTCCAATTCCGAATAATCAAGTCAAGGACGCCCGTTATATTCGCTCCTTACTTGATACGGGCCAGTTTAAACCGCTAATCGATCGAGAGTACCCGTTAGATCAAATAATTGAGGCTTACCAGTACGTCAACACCGGCATGAAAACGGGCAATGTGATTATTAATATGCCACTGGAGTAGCCTCGGTTTGGACAATAAAAACCACATCGCTACCGTGTTTTTAACCGAAAACCGGCAAGAATGATTATCAACATAGCAATTTACGACAACAGCGCGCGAGCAATAGAGCACATGTAGTAATATTTAGGCCAATCCGCCGCGGCCAAACAAAATACATGAGCGATCCCACACCCACATTCAAAAGTAATTTTGCCAGAGACATTTGGCAAAAAGACAAAGACCATTTTTTACACCCATGGCAAGTGTTCGATACGTTTGATGAATCCGGATCGATGATCATCGAAAGTGGCGACGGTGTTTACTTAACTGACAGTGAAGGCAATCGCTATCTCGATTCAGTCGGTGGACTTTGGTGTACCAATATTGGGCAAGGCCGCGAGGAGATGGTTGAAGCCATTTCACAACAAATACGATCGCTTGCCTATGCCAGCCCATTTGTG
The DNA here is from genome assembly GCA_964435305.1 of uncultured Granulosicoccaceae bacterium. Classification (GTDB taxonomy): domain Bacteria; phylum Pseudomonadota; class Gammaproteobacteria; order Granulosicoccales; family Granulosicoccaceae; genus Granulosicoccus. Next base: position 1,125 of record CAYSZH010000110.1, on the reverse strand, counting down.
AACATGACCACCACACCTGCCGCCTTGCTTGCCGCCAAGCTTGCCGAGCTCGCACCTGGTTCACTGAATCATGTGATGTTCGGCTGTGGTGGTTCAACCGCCATCGATTCTGCTTACCGACTAATACAGTACTATCAAAACTGCCGCGGCCTGCATACTAAAAAACACATCATTGCACGCAAAGGCTCTTATCACGGCAGTACTTTTGCTGCGATGTCTATCGGTGGAAAAAAGGCCGACCACCCACCCGAATTTGACTACATAAGTGACACCATTCACCATGTGTCCAGCCCGAATTATTATCGCGCACCAGAAAATACGAGCGAAGCTGAATTCTTATCCAGCTTACTCGATGAACTTGAAGCTAAGATACACGAGATAGGTGCAGATAACGTTGCGGCATTTTTTGCCGAACCCATCATGGGTGCAGGTGGCGTCATCGTGCCACCAGAAGGCTACCATCTAAAAACATGGGAGCTATGCAAACAGTACGACATTCTTTATGTGTCAGATGAAGTGGTCACCGCATTTGGACGCTTAGGCCACTGGTTTGCATCAAAAGAGGTATTTGGCATACAACCCGATATCATTACCTGCGCCAAAGGTTTAAGTTCTGGCTACCTGCCCATTGGCGCAACACTCTACTCAGATGAAATACATAATGTCATTAGCGAAAAGGGGCACGATCGCTACTTCAGTAATGGTTATACTTACTCAGGCCACCCAGTATGTTGCGCCGCGGCTTTAAAGAATATTGAAATCATGCAGCGCGAGAACATTCTCGACAACGCAAGCACCGTGGGTGACTATTTTTCTGAACGCCTGCAAACCCTTCGCGAATTACCCATGGTTGGCGATGTTCGCGGCCATAAACTTATGCAGTGCGTCGAATTTGTCAAAGACAAGTCAACAAAAGCACTATTCCCAGAAGAAATTGACATTGGCACCGTGGTATCACGAATCGCTGATTCAAAAGGGTTGCTGGTGCGGCCAATAGTGCACTTAAACGTGATGTCGCCACCGCTAATCTTAACCAGAGAGCATGTTGATTTTATCGTCGACACATTAAAAGAAAGTATATTGGAAGTGGATGTAGCGAAGCTGTAGCCGCGCTGATCTCGCCTC
>CAYSZH010000109.1:0-16067 GCA_964435305.1 uncultured Granulosicoccaceae bacterium | reverse complement strand
CACTGGAGGAGGCAAACATCGCTTTAGCCTTGGCATTGTCTGATGAAGAAATAGACTATCTGGCTTTCCATTTTAAAAAGCTTGAACGCAACCCCTCAGATGCCGAGCTTATGATGTTTGCGCAGGCCAATTCTGAACATTGCAGACACAAAATTTTCAATGCCGACTGGCGTGTCGATGGTAAGGCCAGTGAGCTTTCACTCTTTGGCATGATTCGCAACACACATAAGCATTCCCCAGAGGGCGTGTTGTCAGCTTACCACGATAACGCGGCAGTTATAGAAGGCTATGATGCCCATCGATGGCTGCCGCATGGCGATCATCAATACAAAGCGCAGCTGGAACCTGTGCACATGCAAATCAAAGTCGAAACACACAATCACCCCACGGCCATTTCACCTTTTCCAGGTGCTGCAACCGGTGCTGGTGGAGAAATTCGTGACGAAGGCGCCACGGGTAATGGCGCTAAACCTAAAGCCGGCTTGTGTGGTTTTAGTGTGTCTAACCTTGATATCCCCGAGTGGCATCAGCCATGGGAACAGTTCGGTGCAAAACCTGAACGCCTGGCCAGCGCGTTGGATATCATGATTGAGGGGCCTATTGGTGCCGCAGCGTTCAATAACGAATTTGGTCGACCCAATCTGGGTGGGTATTTTCGAACCTATTGTCAAAGAATAGATGCAAAAGATACCGAGGACGACGACAACGCAGTAATAGAGCTGCGTGGCTACCATAAACCGATCATGATCGCTGGTGGCCTTGGCAATATTCGCGTAGGCAATATTGATAAAAAGCCGGTCCCGGCCGGCACCGCCATTATCGTTTTGGGCGGCCCGTCCATGTTGATCGGTTTAGGCGGTGGAGCTGCCTCATCCGTCGCCAGTGGTGACAGTGCCGAAGATCTTGACTTTGCCTCAGTGCAACGCGGTAACCCTGAAATGCAGCGGCGTTGCCAAGAGGTGTTGGATCGTTGTATCGCCTTAGGTGATGACAGCCCGATCTTGTCAATGCACGATGTTGGCGCGGGTGGTTTGTCCAATGCCTTGCCTGAGCTTGTCAACGATGCCGAGCGAGGCGGGGATTTTCAGCTGCGTGCTATCTTGAATGATGAACCTGGCATGTCACCAAAAGCGATCTGGAGTAATGAATCTCAAGAGCGTTATGTGCTGGCCGTCGATCAGAATCGTCTGGATGAATTTAAAGCGCTGTGCGCGCGCGAACGCTGCTTATACGCCGAAGTGGGTACCGCGACTGAGGCGCGACACCTCAAAGTGCACGATGCGCTTTTTGACAACGCACCAGTGGACATGCCGCTGGATGTCTTGCTTGGAAAGCCGCCCAAGTTATCGATCGAATGTGAGCGGCATACGTTTTCCGGTAACGTCTTTGACTCAGCAGCACACAGTGTTGAATCAGTCGCGGAGCGCTTACTGCAACTGCCGTGCATTGCCTCCAAAAACTTTCTTATCACGATTGGTGATCGCTCGGTTACCGGTCAAATTGTACGTGATCAAATGGTGGGTCCCTGGCAAATTCCGGTTGCAGATGTTGCGGTTACCGCGGCTGACTATCGTGGCTTTACAGGTGAGGCCATGTCTATGGGAGAAAAAGCACCTTTGGCCATCATCGATTCTGCTGCGGCTGCGCGTATGACACTTGGCGAGGCGATAACCAATATATCGGCAGCCAATATTGGCGACATAGGCAAAATCAAACTCTCCGCAAACTGGATGGCGGCCTGTGGCCATCCAGGTGAAAATGCAGCGCTATTTGATGCAGTTAAAGCGATTGGTCTGGATCTGGCGCCAGCTTTGGGTGTTGCCATTCCAGTTGGTAAAGATTCTTTATCGATGCAAACGCGTTGGCAGCAAGATGGGCAAACGCATTCCGTGGTATCTCCCGTATCGTTGGTTGTAACAGCGTTTGCACCCAGTCAAGATGTGCGTCTTACGCTAACGCCACAGTTGCGCACCGATTGTGGTGATACAGAGTTACTGCTGATTGACTTAGGCGCTGGTCAAAACCGCTTGGGCGGTTCTTGTCTTGCTCAAGTGTTTAATCAAACAGGATCGGTGACACCTGATGTAGACACCCCCGAATTACTATTGGGTTTTTACAGCGCGATACAAGGGCTCATCGCCAACAATAAACTGCTGGCCTACCACGATCGTTCTGATGGTGGCTTGTTTGTCACGCTTGCTGAAATGGCGTTCGCCGGTAACGTTGGCGTTAAAGCACAGTTACACAGCTTGCCCAGCGATGAGGTCGCCACCTTGTTTAATGAAGAGCTCGGTGCTGTGGTGCAAATTCGATCAACTGACTATGCCACGGTGCTATCGCAGTTTGAGGCAGCGGGCTTAGGTGATTATGTGCACACGATTGGTGAACTTAACGACACGGGCGATTTGGAATTTTGGCAGAAAGGGGCGCTGTTGTATTCGCAGCCGGTATCGCAACTGCGAACAGCGTGGTGGCAAACGAGTTACCACATGCAGAGCCTGCGCGATAACCCGGATTGTGCCGATCAGGAGCTCGCCTTGGTGTCTGAAGTTGACGACCCGGGCATTTCACCTGTACTCACTTTCGATCCTAACTCGGCCCTGGCACCTGTTGCACACAATACCAAGCGGCCTGCGGTTGCCATACTAAGAGAGCAGGGCGTGAACAGTCATTTTGAAATGGCGGCCGCGTTTGATACGGCAGGTTTTGATACCTTCGATGTTCACATGTCTGATCTGCTGCATCAGCGCTTTGACCTTAATAAAGTAAAAGGGCTCGTGGCCTGCGGCGGGTTTTCTTACGGGGATGTGCTTGGCGCAGGTGGTGGCTGGGCAAAAACCATATTGCACACAGCACATTTAACCGATACCTTCTCTGCCTTTTTTAGCCGTGACGACACATTCACACTGGGTGTCTGCAATGGTTGTCAAATGCTCTCTTATTTGCGCACGCTTATTCCAGGTGCAGAACACTGGCCGGAATTTGTTCGCAACTTATCCGAACAATATGAATCTCGCGTTGCCACCGTAGAGGTGTACGAATCGCCGTCACTCTTCTTTGTTGATATGGCAGGTTCGCGTTTGCCGATAGCGGTAGCACACGGTGAAGGACGTGTGCAGTTTTCGTCAGAAGATCAATCACAAAAAGCCAACGTGGCCTTAGGTTACGTTGATAATCATGGCAAGATGACAGAGCATTATCCGCTTAATCCAAACGGTTCCATGCATGGAATTACAGGCTTATGCAGTGAAGATGGTCGAGCCACCATTATGATGCCTCACCCCGAGCGTGTGTTTAGAACCGTGACTAATTCCTGGCACCCGCCAGAGTGGGGAGATAGAGGGCCTTGGCTGCGTATGTTTGAAAATGCACGCGTGTGGGTTGCTTAGAGCTGCTCCACAATGGCGGTTATCTCAAGCTGATGTTCGCTCGCTGTGCGACTGGCAGAGCGCAGCCACTCAATGGTTTCCATTACATCATCGGAGCTGGCATCACCGTCGTTTAAATGCTGATCGATGGTCGCTTGCGTTTCGCCAACGTGAATCTCAGTAATGTCATCTTCGTTTGATTTTCCGGTGAATTGAGCCATCACTTTTGCGGGTGTTTTGGCGGTATGCTGATCCAGTATCGGATGCATCTCTGCCCATGCGTTGAGTTTCTTTTTGATAATGGCCGCTTGCTCAAGTACATCACAAGCACTGCGCGTTTGCCATTGTGATCCGCAAACCCATAGCAATTTTCTTAACGATTCAGCAGCTGTTTGCAAGATTTCAAGTTCATTAATGAAGCAATTGCGAAAACGTTCCCAGTCGGCCATGGCAGCGGCGGCGATCGACTCCGATTCGAGTATTTCGCTGAGCTCTTGCGAATAGTCGACTATGAGACGCAACATGTTCCAGTCTGTGCGCAAGCCTCTATAACCGGGGCCCAGTGCAAGTCGGTATTCGGTGTTGTTAACAAACAATTCCCTAAAGCGCAGCACCTTAGCTAATTGGCCTAGTAGCCTGCGATGTTCCGGTGTCAGGTTCGTGGGCTTTTCAATACTGAATTCCATAAATTGGCGGCGCGCGTTAAAGTAATCGGCATCCACAATGTCTGGCTCGTGATCAAGGCTTACGCCCAACTCTTCAATTAAACTCAGCAGTTGTTTCTTGGCGGGGACCTTATCTAGCACAAACGTATTTTGCAGTTCAGCCAATTCATCCTCAATCAACCGTGCCTGATGGCGGGCGCGTTGCAGCAAAGCAGGTGTTGCCGAGTAGCATAGGTCGGCGTGCTTGTACTGCTCTAGATTCATCGGTGCTTTGTCGATAAGTTCGATAACACCGGCAAGGCGAATCAGATGTCTTGAACTGATATTGGGCTTGTCTAGCTGCCGTGACAGCATGTCAGACTTTAACCCCTTGTTAACGTTCTTAATCCACAATGAAATGTTTTCTGGCAGTGTAGGCAGGTGTTGAAATTCAACATCCTGTAAGCCTGCGGATGCAAGCTTTGTCGAGTATTTACGCAGTTCAGAAATGGATTGAGATGATTCGTTGGCCGCTGATTTAAGGTTTGGCATCACCCGTCTGTCGTTTCGGTAGTCGCGCAGCAGGCTCAGCACGGTATTTAATTGCTCTAGGTTCTTATTGTTAGTAATCGCCATAGCTAGGCTAACGTTAAAATGCTTTGGCAGTTCTGGTAACTGTATGCTCGCATGACCTCGTGCATGGCTTTCTACAGGCGACGCTGCAGTGCCTAGTGCAATATCAAATTCCAGCGCTAATGTATCCTTATCCGCTATCGCCGCTGCCACCTGTGTAAAGTAATCCTGCAGCGGTAAACCTGAATCAAATTCGGGTAGTTCGCAATTCGCGTTGTGCTTGCACCACTCAAGTAGCTCCATATTCGTATCCGGAACGGCGCTATCCAGGCGCACCTCGTATTCAGAGGCAGCGCGTCTATCCGCGGCTTCCTTCGCTGTGTTTTTAATATCCGGTGCGAGTTCGCCATTGGCAGATGTTTTTAATGGTTTTCTAACCAGCGTGGCTGGGTAGAACAGCAGTGGGGCATTTGCGTTTTCTGCGTTTTTACGCTGGATCGATACAAAGCCTGCGACTAAATACAGGCGCTGTATGCCTGGTTGTTTCACCAGTGCGTTTTCGACCTGAATTTGCTTGCAGCGATCAAACAGTGTATCGCTTTCGTGTTGTGTCAAGAGATTTGCGCGCTGTCGAGGGTTTCGACGCTGACGGCGCTGTTGTAACTGGTTATGTTCGGTGGCGCTTGCAGCCTTGTTATGATTAGCTGGTTCAGCGCATGGGTTAGTCTCGGCATCGCGTTTGGCAATCAGGTCAAAGCAATTGCCAGTGTTGGACAGCACATCGGCCAGGGCCAGAGGCGAGTGCGGGCACAGCTCAATGTCGCTGGCACGCATAGCCCAGTCCATAAACCTGCGCTCGGCGATATGCTGGTCTTGCCGACGTCGAGTCTGGTTTGGGTCTGATTGGTTTCCGTCTAACACTTCCACAGGCAGTTAACATCGAACTCTTGGAGCCATAATTAGCGTTGGACGTATCAGGAATCGGGCCAAGAAAGCAACATATTGCTCACGGCGCGCACCTTGCTTCTGCATTTGAGTACCCTTGACGTATGCTAAGTGGGAATTTTTGAGCTATTAGTGTGTCTTAGCAGTCTAATCCGTGTTGAATTTACAGGTGAGAAGATGACAAATTGGATGAAAAAAGCGGGAATCCGTAGCAGTGAAATAACGGACGAGGGCGTTTTTAAGCAACGTCGAACGCTTATTCAAGCTGCAGTGGCAGCCGGCATTACTGGCAGTATCGGCAGCAATGCCATGGCTGCAACCAAGCCACTGTCGCAATCGATCACCAAAAGTGCATTCAGTACTGACGAAGAGCTCACTTCAGAAAAGACTGCCACGTCCTACAACAACTTCTATGAACTTGGCACGGATAAGGGCGACCCCGTCAAAAACGCAGACAGACTGGTTACTGAGCCGTGGAGTGTGGTTGTAGATGGGGAATGTGATAAACCTGGCACCTACACATTAGAAGACATTTTGAAGCCGCACGCGGTTGAGGAACGTATTTACCGCTTGCGCTGTGTGGAAGCCTGGTCAATGGTAATTCCCTGGAATGGATTTCCACTGGCTGATCTAATTAAACGATTTCAACCAAATTCAAAAGCCAAGTATGTGGCTTTTGAAACCTTGAACGATGATAGCTTGCCTGGTGTCGCCAGTCGTGTGCTGGATTGGCCGTACCGTGAGGGCTTGCGCATGGATGAGGCAATGCACCCATTGACGATGATGGCGATGGGTATGTACGGCAATGTTATTCCAAATCAAAATGGTGCTCCCTTGCGTCTTGTCGTGCCGTGGAAGTATGGTTACAAAAGTATTAAGTCAATTGTGCGTATCAGCTTCACCGATCAGGAACCACCAACCAGCTGGAACATGACCGCACCGCAGGAGTACGGGTTTTACAGTAACGTTAACCCGGATGTGAGCCACCCCCGTTGGAGTCAGGCTAAAGAGAGACGTTTATCTGGCGATACAAGTGGTATCGCTGCATTGTTCTCCGCCAAGGTAGAAACCCGCTTTATGAATGGGTATGGCGATGAAGTGGCGGATCTGTATGCCGACATGGATTTGACCAAATTCTTTTAATCTCAATTCGCGGTATTGTGCTTTATATCGCACAGTACTGACTCCCGAAAAGGCGAGCTGAGATGCACACATCATTAACTGTATTGTTATGGAACGAGTAGTCGCGGCGCTAGTCTGATGGGGTATGAATACAATGACAACCCGTATAGGGGTAAAACCTACACAGGCAGACGATAGGATCTTGAGCAAACGTTCAGGTTTTATCAGCACAATGGGCGTGAGCAAATGCATCGTTTTTCTGGCATTGCTTAGCCCAATGTTATGGCTGGTGTATTCGCTGGTCAATAATAATCTTGGTGCCAACCCTATTGAAGCGATCACTAACTTCACGGGTGAATGGGCCATGCGTATCTTGTTATTGAGCCTTGCGATGACGCCCATTCGCATGCTGGTTAAGCGCACCTGGCCAATTAAGTTTCGACGAATGGTTGGCTTGTTTGCCTTTTTCTATGTCGTAGCACATTTGCTCACTTACCTGGTGCTAGACCAACAGTTTGATTGGCGCGCCATTTTTCTTGACGTGCTGGATCGTCCATACATCACAGCCGGTACGGTGGCCTTTTTAATCTTGTTGCCAATGGCTGTGACATCAACGAAAGCGATCGCACGAAAAATGGGTAAACGTTGGTTTACGCTGCACCGGCTTGTATACATCGCAGCCATTGCTGCTGTGTTGCACTACATCTGGTTGGCGAGAGGTGATCTTGTTGAACCTTTTGTGTATCTACTGGTGTTGCTTGCCTTGCTACTCTTTAGAATTAAAAAACTATTAAGCTAATCTGGTTTCGCTTTTGTTTGCCAAAAACATCAGTGGATAAAGCCTGCAAACAAAAAACCCGGCAGATAGGTAGCCGGGTTTTTTTGTGTCTGACTATAAGACTTAATTAGGAAGGAAGCAGCGATGCCACAGTATCGCGCTCTTCGCGCAGCTCCTGCTGACTTGCAAGCATTTTGTCTTTGATAAAATCATTGACATCCAGATCGCTGATAATGGTGTAGTCACCATCTTTACATTGCACAGGGAAGGAGTAGATCAAACCCTCTTCTATGCCATAGCTACCGTCACTGGGAACCGACATGCTAACCCAGTCATCGCTAGCGGTGCCTTGAACCCAACTTGCCATATGATCAATGACACCGTTGGCAGCAGATGCGGCAGAGGAGCTGCCACGCGCATTGATAACGGCTGCACCGCGTTTCGCAACTGTTGGGATAAATTCTTCCTGCGACCATTTTTCATCAACCAGATCGGTTGCAGCCTTACCACTGATGGAGGCGTAGGAAATGTCAGGTACTTGCGTCGTGGAGTGGTTACCCCATATCACCATTTGGCGAATATCAGCGACCTGAGCGCCGGCTTTTGCGGCTAACTGCGATAGTGCGCGGTTGTGATCAAGTCGAGTGAGGGCTGTGATGTTGCGCGGATTAATATTCGGCGCATTGGCTTTTAAAATGTAGGCGTTGGTGTTGGCAGGGTTGCCGACGACGCATACTTTGCAATCGGGATTACCCACTTCATTAAGCACTTTCCCAAGTGAACTGAAAATTTTGCCGTTGTCGCTGATCAGATCGCTGCGTTCCATACCGGGGCCGCGCGGCTTTGCACCAACAAAAAGGGCGACATCCACCTTGTTCAAGGCAACCGCTGGGTCATCGGTGCACACGACATCGCTCAGCAGCGGGAAGGCGCAATCGTCCAGTTCCATTTTGACTGCTTCAAGCAGCCCCAGTGCTGGTGTGATTTCAAGTAAATGCAGGCTGACTGGCTGATCAGGCCCGTATATTTCTCCGGCAGCTATGCGGAACAGCATGGCGTAACAAATTTGACCGGCTGCGCCAGTGACGGCGATGCGCTTCGGCTGTGTCATGATTGGGCGGTCCTCAGGGACAAAGGTTATAGGTATTTATGGAGGCGGGTTGATGGTCTATTCCAAAGCCAAACCGCTCGCGCGGCATAATAACACAGGCAATATGCTAATCTCCGGCTCCACAGTTGCAGCTGTTGCTCTTGATTTTTACGTTCTCCATCCAGATCTAACTGGCTGACTTGAGTGTTGGTCAATGCTTTAGGTGATTTCAGAGGACCGGAAACAGTGGCCTGTAGCGGATTTGAAATGCCACCAACACTCAAGTCAGCCAGTTAGGGAGAGGCAAAACAATGCGGTGCCCATTCTGCGGTGCAATCGATACCCGAGTCGTTGACTCGCGGCTGGTTGGGGATAACGACCAGGTGCGTCGACGGCGCGAGTGTACCGAATGCGAAGAGCGTTTTAGTACTTATGAGTCGGCGGAACTTAACCTTCCTCGTGTGGTGAAATCGCGTGGTAACCGCGAACCCTTTTCCGATGCCAAGCTGCAATCCGGTTTTCAAAAAGCACTGGAGAAACGACCGGTCAGTGTCGAGGCCATCGATGAGGCAGTGGCGCGGGTCAGGCATCGCTGTTTGGTGGCGGGTGAGAGGGAAATCGACTCCCAACAAATAGGCGGCTGGGTCATGGAAGAGCTGCGAAAGCTTGATCAGGTGGCCTATATCCGATTTGCTTCGGTGTATCGTGCGTTTGAAGATGTGGCCGCATTTCGTGAAGCAATCGAAACTTTGGAATCCACCGCCGACCCGGTGGCGGCTGCGAACCAGCTCTCGCTGCTTGAAGATGGTGATTGAGCGGCTTTTAAGCTTGTCGCCGGCGTCTCAGTGCGCACATGCCAGCCGTGTCAGACTAGCCTCACTGATCAACTGAAAAGGGATAAACACCGCCTTGTCTACGATTGTTGTGGCCCGAAAGGGCAATATGGCCTGCATTGCAGCGGATACGATGACCACATTTGGTGAGATTCGTCTGGGTGCCGATCTGGATGCCAATCATTCGAAAATTCAAACATTTGGCAAAACCTATATGGGCATAGTGGGTAGTGCGGCGCATACACTTGTGGCAGAACGTGCGTTTAACGACAAAGATGTGAAGGCCGATTTCAGCTCACGCGACAGTACCTTCGATACGCTGATCCGCTTGCACCCGGTACTCAAGGAACGCTATTTTTTGAATGCCAAGGATGCTGAAGAGGATCCGTATGAAACCAGCCAGATTGATGCCGTATTCGTCAATAAGAGTGGCATTTTTGGCATGTATTCGCTGCGCGAAGTGTACGAGTATTCACAGTACTGGGCAGTGGGCTCTGGTGCCTGTTTCGCTCTGGGTGCCATGCACGCGGCATTCAACCGTTACAAGTCTGCCAAAGACATTGCCAAAGCCGGTGCTGAAGCCGGAGCAGAGTTTGATACTTCATCGCATTTGCCGCTGACCTTCAAGACGGTCAAACTCAATCACGAGTGATTCGCAAGCGCGCCAAAGGGCCCGCTTAGGCAGAGCAAGCACAGCCGAAAAGCGTTACAATGGGCGGTTATCCATTACTCCAATCTGGAACTTCTCATGGCTGTTGAACAAACCCTTTCCATAATCAAGCCCGACGCAGTGGCTAAAAACGTTATTGGCGAAATTTACGCCATGTTTGAAAAAGCTGGCCTGCAGGTGGTGGGTGCCAGAATGATGCACCTGACTGAAGCGCAGGCAGGTGAATTTTATGCCGTGCATAAGGAACGACCTTTCTACAAAGATCTCGTGGCCTTCATGACATCAGGCCCAGTCATTGTGCAGGCACTTGAAGGCGAAAATGCGATTGCCAAGCACCGCGAAGTCATGGGTGCGACGAACCCTGCCGAAGCTGCAGAAGGCACAGTACGCAAGCGTTTTGCATCCTCAATTGATGAAAATGCCTGCCATGGTTCTGATGCAGCAGAAACGGCGGCAGTCGAAATCGCGTTTTTCTTTGGCGAAGACGGCATTTGTAAGCGCACCCGTTAGTCTGGCTAGCGCGATACTTTTTTTGTTTCAGCAACGGTGGCGTTTTTAAGGCCGTTGCTGTTCAAAAACCCAGGCCGTAACTAAGGTACTTGTCTGCAAGCAAACGATTGAATGAGCGATAAACCTGTCAATCTGTTCGATTTTAATCACGATGGTTTGCGTGACTACTTGAGCGCCCAGGGTGAAAAGCCCTACCGTGCCAAGCAGCTGATGCAGTGGTTGTATCAGCGAAACATGCGCGACTTCACTCAGATGAGTGATATGTCAAAAGGCATGCGCGCCTGGCTTGCAGATAATACCTGTTGCACCTTGCCACGCGTGCAACAGGAAATGCTCTCGGCTGATGGCACGTGCAAATGGCTGTTTGAGTTGCATGATGGCAACGTCATCGAAACCGTGTTTATTCCCGAAAAATCGCGTGGTACCTTGTGTGTATCCTCGCAGGTGGGTTGCGCTCTGGATTGCTCATTTTGCGCCACTGGCCGTCAGGGTTTTAATCGAAATCTGTCTGTAAGTGAAATCATCGGGCAAGTGTGGCTGGCATCGAATTTACTGTCCAGTAATCCGGATACACCGAACGCGCGTGTCACGAATGTGGTCATGATGGGTATGGGTGAGCCGTTGCTTAATTTCAGTAATCTGGTTCCGGCCTTGTCACTGATGATGGACGACAGGGCCTATGGCCTGAGTAAGCGCCGCGTTACGGTCAGTACCTCTGGCGTGGTGCCGGCAATGGATCGACTAATCGATGCGATTGACGTATCGCTGGCCGTATCCTTACACGCGCCTGGTAACAAATTGCGGGACGAACTGGTGCCGATCAATAAAAAGTACCCAATCGAAGCACTGATGGAATCCTGTTGGCGCTATGTTCAGGGCGAGCGCAAAAAACGCGTCTTGTTCGAATATGTCATGCTCGAAGGTGTCAATGACCAACCGCAGCAGGCGCGCGAATTGGTCAGGTTATTGCGAGATTTTCCCGGAAAGGTCAATTTGATCCCATTCAATCCCTTCCCGCAGTCTGGATACAAGCGATCCAGCCCGGCAGCTGTGGCCAGATTTACTAAACTTGTCACCGATGGTGGGATTTTGACATTGACGCGGACCACCCGGGGCGATGATATCGATGCGGCCTGTGGTCAATTGGCCGGCGATATAACGGATAAAAGTAAGCGGTACATCCGTTTTACAGAACCACGTTTTGGAGAACAGTTTCAATGAAGCCAATCCAACTTGTGCAGCTGATTAAAGCCATCAGCGCACAGCTGCTTTTCGTACTTATGACCGTACTTATGACAGGTTGTGTCGCCGAAGGGCTCAGCCGGAAAAATGCTGCTGAGGCGTCTACCTACAACACGCAACTGGGTGCTAACCATCTTCAGAAAGGTCAACTGGATTTAGCTCGTGATCTTCTCGAAAAAGCACTCGATCAGAACAGTTCAAATGCGCTGGCGCACGTGGTGTATGGCCAGTTGCAACACCGCATTGAAAATGAGAAAAAAGCCGATACGCATTTCAAGCGTGCTATTGCACTAGAGCCTGATGAAGCAAACCATCGCAACAACTACGGTATCTTCCTGTGTCAAACAGGGGAGGTGGCTGAGGCAGAAAAACAATTCCTGACCGCGGCCAATAACAAATTCTACAAGACACCGCAATTTGCGCTTGATAACGCCGGTGTCTGCATGTTGGACGCCGATAGACTATCGGACGCCGAAGGGTATTTGCGTAAGGCACTCGAAACCGATCCCAAGTTTGCGAACGCGTATTTACACATGGCTGAGCTACTGTATCGGCAGCAGCGCTTAACCGTGGCGGATGCGTATTTTCAACGCTATATGTCCAATGGACGAGATACGCCAGAGAGTTTATATCTGGGTATGCAAATAAAGCGCGATTCAGGCGAGCTTGCCATGGCTGAAAATTTTGCTGGCAAACTGCTCAATGAATTCCCTGAATCCAAAGAAGCAGGCGAGTATCTGGCGCGCTCTGCTCAGTAAGCACATAACAATTTTAGTGGCTTAATGTTAAGCCTTAAGTTTTTTGCGCGCTAGCGCAACGGAGACACACGGTGCAATACGAAACCGAAGAACAACAAGTTGAAGCACTCAAAAACTGGTGGCGAGAAAATGGCCGTGCCGTCATTTTGGGTATCGTCATCGGCGCTGCTTTAATTCTGGCGTGGACGTGGTATAAAAACCATCAATTAAATCAGGCAGTAGCAGCTTCTGATTTATTTAGTCAAAGTATTGAAGCAATCGATAAAGGTGAATATGACAAGGTTTCGCAACTTGCCGACACCATCAATGATGAACACGACGATACTTTATATGCAGCTTATACCAACTTTGCCGCGGCACGCGCCGCGATAGAGCAGGGTAATTTATCGGATGCCGAAAAACACCTGCAGTGGGTCGTAGATAACGGCGACATGGAAGACGTTGTGCTGATAGGAAAAGTACGCTTAGCGCGCGTAAAGGGTGCTTTGGGTGATGCGGATGCTGCTTTAAAAGTATTGCCTGGCAGCTACGCGCAAAGTTTTACTGCATTAGTTGAAGAGGCGCGAGGCGATCTGCACGTCAGAGCTGGCAACACAACCGCTGCAAAAAGTGCCTACGAGAGTGCGCTCGATCAAGACAATGTACTCGATGCCAATGCGCTTCAAATGAAGCTTAACGAACTGGCTGAATAGTTACCAAGGCAAACCATGCACACCTTTTTCAAATCAGGGCAAGCACCCAGTCACGCAACTGCGCGTGCAGTATTGGCGCTTTTACTTGCAGGCGTCGTGTTGTTTCTTCAAGCCTGTGCAGCAAAACCTGTTGTGCCGCCCAGCGAGCTTAAGTCAGTCTCTACTGAAGTTCGCTTGTCGCGTTTATGGAAAATCAATGTGGGCGAATCTAAAAAGGGTTTATTCGAACCGCTGGTTATTGGCGATACCGTCTATGCGGCAAGCCGTGGTGGTGAAGTGCGTGCTGTTGATGCGCAAACGGGTAAAACTCGGTGGAAAGAAACACTCAATTACCGTCTGAGTAGTGGTGTTGGAGGCAATGAAGAGCACGTTTTTGTCAGCACCGAAAATGGCATTGTTGTCGCGCTGGATGCCAAAACGGGCGACGCGGTTTGGGAAGTGCCGGCCTCTTCAGAGGTGTTAGCACCGGCGTCAGTCGGCTTTGGCATTATGGTTGTGCGAAGTGCTGACGGACGTTTGCTGACCTTGGATCCGCAAACCGGTGACGAAAACTGGACTGTCTCTTACACGCCACCAGCGTTAACGCTTAATGGTTATAGCAGGCCATTACTGCTCGATGGCGGCGTGTTGGTTGGTTTGGACGATGGTCGTCTTATGGCCTTGTCTTCAGAAAACGGTGGTGTCATTTGGGAAACCGTTTTGAGCATTCCCAGTGGCCGATCAGAAGTCGAACGATTAGTGGATATTGATGCCAATGTGCGTGTCGATGACTCGGCTATCTTCGCTGTCAATTACCAGGGCCGTTTGGTCCGAGTTGAGCCGCAGCGAGGGCAAATAGCCTGGTCTGTACCGATGTCTTCATCAGCAGGGCTTACGGTATCTAAAAATGCGGTGGTTGTTGCTGTGGATAAAGATGAGCTGCATGCAGTAGATAAAGAAACAGGGCAGCTGTTGTGGGAGCAAAAAGCGCTGCGTGGCAGGCTGCTGAGTGCGCCTCAAATCGTGGGGGATGATCATATCCTTGTCGGTGATTTCGAGGGCTATCTGCACATTCTTTCAGCAGACGATGGCCGCTTGATTGGTCGAACTCGCATCGCAAGAGATCCTATTTTTCAAGAAATAATCGCGATCGATGACGTGGTCTATGTACAGTCTGCAGATGGTACATTGGCGGCGCTTAAACAGCAGTAATCCTCTCACATGAAACCCGTCATTGCATTGGTTGGTCGACCCAATGTCGGTAAGTCCACGCTGTTCAATAAACTCACTCGTTCTCAAGATGCACTGGTTGCGGATATGCCAGGGCTTACTCGCGATCGTCAATACGGTGATGGCAAGGTAGGCGGCTGGCCTTATCTCGTTGTCGATACTGGTGGGTTAAGTGGTGAAGCCGAATCCCTTGATGAGAAGATGGCTGACCAGACACTTGAAGCCATTGATGAGGCTGATCTTGTTGTCTTTATGGTGGATGGGCGTGCAGGCTTAAGCACGGTAGATGAAGATATCGCCGATATGTTACGCCGCCGAGCAGGGCCCATGCTGCTTTGCGTTAATAAGATTGACGGTGTGGGTGAAGACAAGGCCATGCTTGACTTCTACGCACTGGGTATAGAAAACGTTGTGCCCACCGCAGCGTCGCATAATCGTGGAATCACCTCACTGATAGATGATGTCGCCACGATTCTTGGGCTGGACGTGGATGCCTTGCGTGAGAGTGTTGAAGCGCAGAAGGTGCAAGATACTCGGGATATTCGTATCGCGTTTGTCGGCAGGCCTAACGTGGGTAAGTCCACCCTGATCAACCGCTTATGTGGTGAGCAACGGGTGATCGCCTATGATCAGCCCGGCACCACAAGAGATGCCGTGGCGATACCCTTTACGCGTGCTGGCAAGGAATACACACTCATTGATACAGCCGGGGTTCGTAAGCGTGGCAAGGTCAATGAGAAAGTCGAGATTTTTAGCATCATAAAAACGATGCAGGCGGTGGATAAAAGTAATGTCTGTGTGATGCTTATTGACGCTGAAGATAATCTGACCGATCAAGACTTACATCTACTGGGCTATGCGATTGAAAAAGGGCGTGCCCTGGTAGTGGCGATTAATAAATGGGATAAGCTGGATTCCGAGCAGCGCGATAGAGTGAAAGAGAAGCTTGAACGACGGGTGGAATTTTTAAAGTTCACGCGCATTCATTTTATTTCTGCACTGCAGGGCTCAGGCGTAGGCGATTTATTCAAATCAATTAATAAAGCGTACGCATCAGCGTTTCTTGATTTGAGTACACCTAAACTCACCCGTATGCTTGAGGTTGCTCAAACCTCGCATCAGCCACCGATGGTTAACGGGCGCCGAATCAAACTGCGCTATGCGCATCAGGGGGGAGTGAACCCACCCATTATTGTGATACACGGAAATCAGACGGCCAAAATTCCAGCCGCCTATCAGCGCTATTTAATGAATTACTACATGAAAGCATTACGTCTTTTTGGCACGCCGCTAAGAGTGGAGTTTAAACAGGGCAGTAACCCGTTTTCCAGTAAAAAGATGCGCAGCCGAAACACCAGCCTGACAGATCGTGGTAAAGAAAGGCTAAAGAAGAAACGCTAGCCACGTTCAACCGCTTCAAAGGATAAATGCGATGCAACCATTATCCCTACTTGCTTGCCAAATCGATGTGCCACCCACACCGAACCCATCTGCACGTGATACTCATGTGCGCATCCTGTGTGAAAAATTAGTCAAGGAAGCGCAATCCAATCACGCGTCTGTCGACCTTATCGTTTTAAAACTGCCCCAGTATGCTGGGGATGGAAAATTCTGATACTGTAGTGTCACCCTA
>CAYSZH010000108.1:0-16169 GCA_964435305.1 uncultured Granulosicoccaceae bacterium | reverse complement strand
GGCTTTACCTTCCATCACTGGCTTACTGGCCAGCGCTGTTCAGCAAGCATCCGTGCAGTTACAAGCGACAGCGCGCCATAAGCTTGAGCGTATGGAAAAGTTATTGGGTCCAGCTGTGTTGTTCTTACTCGGTGGCGCTTTGTGTTGGATTGTAGTTGCTGTGTTAGGACCTATTTACAATGGTATAGCCAATCAAGGCTTGTTGTTTTGAAAACTGTATTGTTAATAGAAGACGAATTGGTAACCTGGATGCAATGGCACAAAGGGCAGTGTATTAACCATTGTACTCATCCAATCCAGTCTGATCAGTCTACAGCCCTGGCCTCGCTCAAGGAGTTCGGTTGGATAAAAAGTTCGAACCCAATTCATGTTCTGTTGAATTTGGCTAATGAAAGTATCGAACTAACACCGCCAAACCTGTCAGCAGGCTCGCTGCAAAGGGTGTTTGAAATGCGTTCTGTAGTTTCAGCCTTGGTTAAGAAAAATTACCGTGTTTTCTATCAGATTGTCGAAAGTGCTCAGGCTTCTTTGGCGTCCACTACGGCAGAGCTATCGAAATCGACACGTCAATGGCTGCGGTTTTTACAAAGCCAGAATCTGGAGTTTGTTTCCGTACAGACTTTGTCCCAGCTTGTAGCCACCGCTACTAAGTCAGATTCGGAGCCGTCTCTTGTGGTTATACGCTGCTCTGAACAGCACAGGCATGTGCTAGCTCACAAGGGCTGTGCTTTGTTCTCTCGACTGGCAGAGCAGGTGCCGGGGGTATCGCTGGCGTCTGCCGTTCAGCAAAGTATCGATCATCTTGCGGGTGTTGGGCTTGTGCAAGCGGAGTGTGGTATCCGCTTGTGCGCTTTTGATTCAGACGCTGCAGATCAATTGGATGAGTCGCAGATAGTGCAACCAGGCTTAAGCTGGTCAAATTTACTGGCTCATGTGGGTGCTAAGTCCACTGTGTTACATAGGCACTGGCTGCTGCATCGATTGCACAATCGAAAAACACTGGTTCGCTGGCGCCTTTTTGCCTGTCTATTGTTAATACTCAATGGTGGCGCATCTGTTCAGTTGTTTGCTCACGCTAAGTGGGTTAAGCAATACCAACAGCAGGAGCATTCGCACCGCAAGGCGCTTGCTGAGGCAATCGCAGACTTACGCGATACCGCCGAGGGGCTGAGCGAGAATTATTTATTGACTTCGTCTGCTTTTATGCTGGCAGATGAGGTTCGTACATTACAAGCTGTATCCACCGGCCAGCTATTGCGTATGGTCGCTGATGCGCTAACACGGCATCCGTCAATTGAATTAAGTGGTTTGTACTGGCAGTTGGTTGAACTTGAAAATGACGTCAACGATCACTTTAGTACGCATGCGCAATTAAGCGTACTGGAGCGAGCAGAGTTTAAAAAGCCAAAAGCGTTGGCGATTCGCGTGATGGGCTCAGTGGATACAAAACTGGCCCTGCGTGATCAACAAGCTGCTTTGCTCTCGTTTCGAGCACAGCTAAGCTCCGACAAACGTGTTGTTAACGAAAGGCTTGAACAATCGCCGCTGAGTAACTCCGCTGAAGGCGTCGCCAATGCGAACTACGAAATCACCTTTGAGCTGATATCGGCAAACGCTTATGAAAGCTAGTATCGACGTAGTTGCCAACGACAGTGCCGACTTTACTCGCCAAAAACGAACCGCCATGTGCCTGGCCATCTTGTTTCTTCTAACATTTTGTTTTGCGCAAGCGAATCTACACTTTAACGGTGAGCCTTTAACTAAAGAGAACGATATATCAACAAGGGCGCTGCGTGTGGAGAAGCTAAAGCTGGGCCGTGCCGTGCAGTCTCTGTTGGCCAATCAGCGATACCTGCTTGAGGAAGCGGACCAGGCCATGACAGAAGAGTCGCTTATTCTGTCTTTGGTGGAGTTGTTTTCTAAACTATCCACTCAACACCGTTTTGTTGTTCAAGATTTACACATAGTGGCATTAGACGAACATGATTCACAATCTGCTCCGGATTCAACACTTCAACTGACATTTGACTTATTGCTACTTAACGCCATTAGCGCGATCCATGTTTTTACGGAAATGCAGTCTTTAATGCGCTGGCGCCCGGTGGAGGTACAGCATTGCGCTTTAGTGCGCGAGCAGGCTGAAACAAAACTGCACATGAGCTGTGTTGTGCATATACATCATTGGGCACTCAAATGATGTGGATACCGCTACAAAAACGTTCTGGAACAGCGCTAAGCGTTTTAGCGCTGCTTATGGTTATGATCGCGTTTGTTGCAAATGCGGATACGGAAGGTGAAGACAAACTTAACGAGTCGAAAACAGAAGTCCATGCCCATGAATTAGAGGAGCTCAGGTTGTTTTTTACGCCCAGCGAACGAGAGGCTGCATTGGATAAACTGCCGGGAGACCCGATAATTAGTGAAAATGCAGAGGTGATTGAAAAGCCTGCGCGCGCTGAAGTAAACGCAAACATGGCCAAGGCTTATATAAAGCCCTCTCCAGTAACATTAACTTACAACGGGTATTTGCGTCATAAAGAGTCGCTTGTGCTGTTTGTGGATGGGCGGCGACTACTCGATCATCCTGATGTGATACGCCAAGACATAGTAAACGAGGGAGCTTCCATCGTCCTTTGGGTGCTGGGTCAGCCTCGCATAGAGCTAAAGCTTGGCGAAAGTATCAGTCTTAATAACTGATGTGCTCGCAAGTAGTGTTGCAGTAACTGATGCGTAATCAAATTACATTTAAACAAGCGCATAAGGCCATCTCTAGCCGCACATTAAACCAGGGCAGCGTTTTCACTCAAGTTTGTCAATGTCAACAGGATGGATATAGTCTGTTGTTAAGCCTGTTTTTATTGTTAGGTATCGGTAGTGCTTGGTTTGCCATTGGCTCGCACCTGTCTGTAAAAAATCACTACCGGCAAACCCTAGCGCTTGAGCAAGCGCGCATCGCGCTGATTAGCTACGCCGTAAACTATATTGACCATTACGGAGCGCAAGGCGCGGGCGTTGGTCATTTCCCGTGCCCAGATACTGATCAAGCCAATATCAAACATAAAGACCCCTGGCATCTTGATGGCCCAAATCCACCTTGCAGTCAGCACGATATCCTGACTGGCTGGCTGCCAAGGCATGTGAGCGTTGAAGCGGGCCGTTACCACTTTCACGCCAGGCAGCAACAGAGGCTACGATACGCCGTCTCCAGTCGCTTTATCAATAACCCGACTAACCGCATCGTTAATCCGTCCGTCTCTACAGGAATATCCATCGATCAGTTTGATGATGTCATTGCCATACTGGTAGCCCCTGCACTCGATACAAGCCGTAGCAATGACTCAGCTTCATGGCACATCACGAATTTGTCTGCCAATCATGCCTACACGCTCATCCGAATATCAGACGTACTGCCCGCGGCGTTAGTCAGAGTGGGTGCTTGGTTAGCAGAAAGTCTCAATACGGCATTGGGCTTGAACTGCCCGAACGATGGCCTGGAAATACCTTGTGATTCTCAATTTGAGCCAATTCAATATTGTGGGCTTAGCAACGATGCCATGTTGTTGTACTGGCTAGATCGGCAGATGCTGGCGTATTTCTGCGCCAACGCAGATGACTTGGAGCCTAATACGATGCGGGTTGAAGCTGTCTCTGCCAAGCAACATTGGTTTATCAGAAACCAATGGTCTCAACATGTCGAACTTACAGTAGATGATGCTTGTGGCGGCAGCAACAGAGCGCGATGCAAATTTTCATTAGGGTCGATTCAACGTACCGCCGATTTGATCCCGTTGCACTTTATGCCCATAACCGCACTATGAACAATCGTTTACACCAGCTATCGCGTTGGCAGAGCTCGCGCCACCATGGATTTTCTTTGCTGGAACTCAGTATCGTTCTCATTGTCGTTGGCATCTTGGCCAGTACGATAGTGACACCGCTCGGTAGCGCTGTACGGCAAGCGCATATAAGAAACACTTCGGTTCAACTAACCAACATACGACGCGCGATGCATGGGTACTTGATTGCCACTGGTCGTTTGCCATGTCCGATCAATCTTGCGCTTGCTGCTCAGGCTAACCATTCAGAACAAGCGACTTGCCAGTTTCAACACGGTGGTGTGCCGGCTCGTGAACTTGGTGTGCCTGGTGAGCAATCGGCTCGGGGTGCGTTACTCGATGCCTGGGGTGTGGAGTACCGTTATTCTGTGAGTTTCGCCGATCATCAAGAGCGTGGCCAGCAAGGTAAACCAGATTGGCTAACGGCTGGTGAGCCTGCCATGGTGGGCGCATCGCATTTGCTGGCCGAGCTTGAGCTTTGTCGAGCACAAGCTGCTAGGCAATGCGCAAACGCTGACTTAATCGCCAATCAAATCGTGTGGGTTGTGCATTCAAAAGGTGCGCTAAATTCAGAAGCAGGCTTGCAAAGTGAAAACAGCGATAACGATCTGGTGTTTGTGCACAGCGCCTACTCGTCAAATGACGCAAAGCCCTTTGATGATCTTCTTATATGGGCCTCGAAAAGCGAACTAATCTACTGGTTGTTGAAAGCCAACTGGCTTCCATAAAATTTGCAAGGCAACAACGATGCTTAGCTAATGGAGCTTGCTTTCTGCTGCGGTAGTTTGAGGTGTTGCGCTTTACTAAAGACGGTTAGCAACCACTGCCGTACAGTTCTTCCCAAGCTTGTAGTTCTTCGGCTGAATTTGGTTTGGGAGGGCCGCCATTGATTCTCGGAATAGCGCCTTCTCGATTGCTTGAGATTTTGAGTGCTCGTTCTAATACGGCTTCTAGCTGGACTGCCTTAACTTCCCTAAAAACGGCCATTGATTCCGTTGCCGACAATCCATAGCCTTCGCCAATGGTTACTGCATCATCGATCGACTTTGTAACACCTTCAGAGTTGTCAGACTGGTCGTGATAGAGAACGCACTCATAGTGCGGTGTCATCTCAGCGACAGCAACGGCTCTAATTTCTGGACTGACGACTGATTTAGGAGCGGATTGGCACCCAGTAATGACAAGAGCAGTGCTTAAGAAAGCGAGGGTATTTTTGGAAATTTGTTGCAACATACTTTGATCAAAACTGTGGAACTCGATGTATTGTCACATACATCGAGTTCAACAGGTATAAGCTTAAAATTTTAACGTATGACGCTTAGGTTGTTATTTACTGATGTCACACCTTCTACGCCTTGAGCCACTCGAGCAGCCAACTGACGTTCTACATCAGTATCAACTTCACCAGACAGAGTAATAACACCATCTACACAGCCAACAAGAATTGGCTTGCCAGTGAGTGAAGGCTCGTCATACAGGGCGCGAATTACTGCTCGCTCGTTCAGCAGATCGCCTAGCGCAGCTGAGTCGCCACCGCCGCCAACGCCTGTTGCCGCACAACCCGCCAGTGTGGAAAATGAGATAACTAATACTAGGACAGATAATTTTTTAAGTATTGAGGTCATGCATGAACTCCTATTAATAAATGCATTATGTAAGACTAAATTTAACACCAACCGAACCCTGATGTGAAGCTTTTTCTTCGCTCAATAGTCCTTTGGTTACAGAAGGTTAGCTGAAAATTCGCGTCTGTGTATAAATAAATGCGTAATTAGCCGTTATTTGTGCGAATTTTGTAAGAATTTGCTGTTTGTTGAATTGATGAATTTCTGAATTTATAGTCGACTTATCTGCATAAACTTAATCGAAGTTTCAGTCCGTTTTAGCATTTCAGGTCTGATAGCGGCCTCGTGTTAAGAGCGCAAATGACCGAGGATTAGCAAACGCATTCGAAGCACGAAACTTGTCAGGTTTTTTGTTGTACCATCCGCGTTGCTCATCCCTGAGTGTTTAAGTCTTTGTTTCCAATGATGTTGGGTTGCAAACAAGCGCTTATTCAAACTCACCTCGGCTTAGGCAATATTTATACACCTGGCGTTTAGGGTGATCACTGTGGCTGATAATTGACGGCATTGTGCGTTTTTTTTCCCTGTCTTTTAATCCGTTTTCCCGTTCAAAGCCATTGCCGTTAAGCGGCTAAAGTTGGGTGGATGCTGTCCACTTTCGACGTGTTTTTCCTGGCGACTTATTCGGATGAGTATCGGGCGCAGTAATGGGATTTTTGGCTGATTTTTGAACACCGAATTGGTATATTACAGGTTCAAAGCAATGTGGACCTTATAGAGGTTGGCGTATGAAGCGTTGGGCTATCGGTTGCGTTTTAGGTTTGTTAGGCTCGCTGCTTGGTTGCTCCTCAGGTTTAAAACCCTTTTCCAGTGACGGCTGTAGTGCCTTCCCTGATGGCACCTTGTCACAATCAAAATTGTGGCTGGCTTGCTGTGTTGCGCACGATGTGTCGTATTGGAAAGGCGGCACACGTCAACAACGCCTGCATGCAGATAATGAATTGCGATCTTGCGTTGCCAAGGTGGGTGAGCCAGAAATAGCCTTACTCATGTTGGCAGGCGTCAGGGTCGGAGGCTCTCCCTATTTTCCGACAAGTTTTCGCTGGGGTTATGGTTGGTCATATCCGAAAGGTTATGGCAAATTGACTGAACTTGAACTTCAATTGTTGGAAGCCATGATGCCCGGGTCTGTGGAAGACAAAACACCGGCACAAACCACAAATTCAAATTAAGTCCTGGTACGTTGTGTAAGCGCATACACATGTTGCGCTTCTGTTTGCAGCTCGGCGATCTTTGCGGTATCCACCCTTAGGGTTTTTGCGGATACGGCGTCATAATCGGTTGTGTTAATTTTGAAACCCGTTTTTACAATGTGTGTTCATACTCATGGAGCGAGTCTTATCAATTCTGCAAATCAATCAACTTCTGATTGAAAAAAACAGTGCGGCTGATCCGCGACCTACCCAGAAGCTGTGTGAGTCTGAGAGACGGCAAACGCTACTTAAGCAACGTGCGAAGCTCATTACAACAATCACCGGCAATACGAATGTTGCTTACTATGATGTCAACATTGCTGCCAAAGCGCAGTCACTGGGGGTTAGCTACAACGGCGCCGTGAGAGTCAGTAATGAGGCTACGGCGTTACTGGCAAGGGTGACTGGGCGAGTGGTACAGCTCTATCAGCCGGTCCACGAACTCCCCTGGGAAACAGAAAAATTATCGCGATTAATCGACAAGTTAATGAGTGCTACCGGCGTCAGTTTTGCAGCTGCGGTGGTTATAGTAATGGGTAAAAAACCTTGCGATACCAATCTGCCATGTTCGGATTGGGAAAAAGGTTTTAACATTTTGCGCGCATTAAGCCAGCAGGAAATTAAAAGCTGGTGCGCCACAGAGGATGACCTATTCTCGGGCTACTTAACATGGTAGTGCCGTAAAATTTTTCACAATTGCCAAGGGGTAGAGCTCTGCCAAGGCGCTAACGCATGTCCAAACGCTTGCAATGAGAACACACTTAAATCGCACACAGTTTGCAAACTAGGGCACTAAACTCACATGCAATTGAGTGCCTTTGGTGATGATGCCGCCACGGTTGCCAGGTTCTATTGAGCCGTAGCGTTGTTTAAAGCTATCCGGAAGTGGTCGGTCGTCTTGCATGGATAACCACAAACGCAACATGTGACGACGTCTAGTGGGCTCCTCATAATCTACAAAACCCATGCGATCATGAAGCTGCGAGTGATTGTAGACAAATTGCATATCACCCGGTTGCAGACGCATACTTAAATACAGTTCAGGGTCGTTAGCTAATTCATCAAACCGATCAAGTGCCTGGACTGTGAGCTTGCCCAGTTGCCCAGCTTCTTCAAATCGTTGTGCGCTGTCGATGTACTGCCGTTGATAAAAGACAGTTAAATAATTTTCATACCAACTGAGTACAGGTATGGTCATAAACGGTTTTTGACCTTCTGGTATTTCTCCGCGTCGATCTGTCGCAATGGCCTGGAATAATTCGCGCAATAATTCTGGGCTGTTTTGTAATAGTTTATTGTAAATAGTAACGGCGCTTACCAGGAGAGACTCGCCACCTTCTTTTGCATCCTGAACGCACAGCAAGCCCACAACATCAGCGCTGTCTGTATGAAAACTTTGTCGTTGCGCTGTTTGGTAAATCCGGGTTTTAAAGTCCTCTGCGTCAGCGCCAGTATCAGTGACATGCCCTAACACATGGCCTTTTGCGTTTTGCGAACGGGCGCTGCCCAGATGAGCGCCTACACCACAAAATATCGTGGCTATTTCTTCCATTGAGTAACGCTCAATTGGCAGCCCGCGAAACACCTGGAAGCCATGCCCTTTAAGTAGTGTGTGTTGCAGTTCGATAAGTGATGTTGCCAAGGTGGGTAAGGGGAACTGCTCTGCGGTAATTTCTCCTATGTCTTTATTCAATTTCAGGTAATACTCGGCGGCAGACTCAAGTTCAAGAATCTGCTCGGCATTTAAGGTTTTTAACCACAGCCTGGTTTTAGCTGCAAGCGTTTGTCCTTCCCAGGCGGCTGGTCCGGTGATTGCAACTGTTGGGATATTGATGTTTGGCACGTAATAAAACCTATAGTTGAATACCCAGGCAGCGACGAAGCATTGGTTTATTCAGTCGCCAGACATTGTCCATTATGACGCTTAATCGTTGACGTGAGAAAGGATCCTACCATGTGGAACTGCACAGCTAATGCAAGGAGCACTTCTCGGTGGCTGGCTTTATCAATGCTATTGCTGGTATTACTGAGCGGATGTCAGGCTGTGCCAAATGCACATATCGACGAAGGTCATTCGCTTGGTGATGGTCGTTGGCGAATTGATAGCAACGCTGGTTCAAGTTTATTGATAAGCACCGCCAGAGGTTTCGGTAATAACGTTGATCTAGGGCTGGATTTAAAGAGCCTTGATGTGGCCGATACCGTATTAGCAGCGCACGGCAAGTACAGCTTCATCAATAGAAGGCAAGGTTTGTCCGTTGCGGCTATAGGTGGGGTATTTAATGATATCGAAGATGATGAATACACTGGCTTGTTTGCCGGTCCGATTATTAGCTACCGTACCAGCCGTTTTTTATTCTCTGCCCGAGCTCGCTATAGTCGCGTGCGGTTTCATTTTGTTAGCTCATTAAGAGATCTGGAATTTCTACCTCACGAAGAAGTGTTGCAAACAGATCTGTCAATTCGTTGGTACTCTCGTCACGAACGATTCTCATTACGTTTCGGCTTGGGTAGCGTTCAGGGTCTTGGCCGCCCGGTGGTCGAGCTAGATTCTGATAGCTTATTTAACGACAGCCCGTTGGACGGATACCGAGTGCTGAATTTTGGCGCATCGTTTTATCTGTAACGTTTGCAGGCTCATCAAACACTTTGCCGCAGATTCCATTAGCAAGGCACAACTATGTAGTGTGCGAATTTGCCTCACTAAATAGTGTAAAAAAATTGTTGGTTGTCGCTTCCATCAGCTCCTGATAACTGATCCCTCGTAGCTCAGCCACAAATTCTGCTGTGTGTCGAACAAACGCGGGTTCGTTAGTTTTGCCACGGTGTGGCACAGGCGCAAGATAAGGTGCATCTGTTTCCACCAGCAGCCGATCAAGTGGCACCTGCTCAGCAACCTGCTGTACTTCCTTTGCACTTTTAAACGTCACAATGCCAGAAAAGGAAATATAAAAACCAATATCCAGTGCCTGTTTTGCAACCTCCCAGTTCTCTGCAAAGCAATGCATGACACCGCCAGCGTCGCGAGCTTCCTGGTTTCGTAAGGTGTCCATGGTGTCTTCGGCAGCGGCACGAGTGTGAATAATGAGCGGTTTGTGGGTGCTCTTTGCCGCACTAATATGAGCCGCAAACCGTTCATGTTGCCAGCTTAAGTCACCATTCGATCTAAAGTAATCAAGCCCGGTTTCACCGATAGCAATCACTCTTGGGTGCTTGGCCGCCTCGATGATGTCGTCGCTTGAGGGTTCATGGCCGCCTTCGGTGGTGGGATGCTTGCCGACCGAGGCGAAAATCTGCGGATGTGCATCTGCTAAAGCGATAACTTGCGCTTGATTTTCCCAACTGGTCGAAATACATAACAAATGACCAATCTCGTTATTCGCCGCATTCTGTAGAATGTCGGGTATACGCCCTTCGAATTCCGGAAAATTCAAGTGGCAATGTGAATCAACAAGCTGCATATCGCGATTATCCTCGTAAAAGGTTATTTTACGCTGTTAATCTATGCTTTTGCGCTTAAAGCTCATGCTGTTAGCGTGAGTCGTGTTACAGGGTGTTTTTTATGAGTTCAGTACAAAATGAAAGTACGCAAGATCCAGTCGCCATGGTGGAGGAGCTTGGTGTGCGTGCAAAAGCGGTCAGTTCACTGCTTGCGGTTGCTGAGTCATCTGAAAAAAACGCCGCATTGCTGGCCATTGCCAATGAGATTGATCAGGCAGAAGCCGCAATACTGAGTGCAAATGCGATCGATTTGGCGAATGCCAAAGCGAACGGCATCAGCGATGCTTTATATGATCGATTGGAGCTCAATACGGCGCGGGTTAAATCCATGTCAAAAGGGCTTCGTGATATTGCGGCGCAAGCCGACCCGGTTGGTGCATTATCGGCAACGGAAATTCAGCCTTCGGGTTTGGAAATTTCGCGCATGCGAGTGCCCTTGGGTGTCATTGGTGTCATTTATGAATCAAGACCCAATGTGACAGCAGATGCCGCAGCAATTTGTCTTAAATCTGGTAACGCGGTTATTTTACGAGGTGGCTCCGAAGCCATTCATTCCAATCGCGCAATTGCGCAATGTATCAGGAGCGGGTTGAACACAGCCGGTTTATCGACAGATGCAGTGCAACTGGTTGATACCACGGACAGGGCGGCTGTGGGTGCCATGCTGGGTTTGGAAGAATACATTGATGTGATTATTCCGCGTGGTGGTAAAGGGCTGGTCAGTCGCATAAGTCAGGATGCAAAAGTGCCGGTAATAAAACACCTGGATGGCATTTGTCATGTGTATGTCGACACGGGTGCTGACTTGCAAAAAGCACTTGCGGTCAGTGTAAATGCTAAAACGTATCGCTACGGTATATGCGGTGCAATGGAAACGCTGTTAATTGCAGACAGTGAGGCTGATGCTTTATTGCCGGAGCTGGCTGCCGCATTTGCAGAGCATAATGTCGAGTTGCGCGGCTGTGAGCGTACCCAGGCGGTATTGCCAAACGTGAAAAAAGCCACAACTGATGATTGGGCAAGCGAATATCTTGCGCCTGTATTGTCGATCAAAGTGGTCGATACAATAGACGACGCTATGGAGCACATTGCGCGCTACGGTTCAGGCCATACCGACGCCATTATCACCAACGATATCAATCGGGCGCATCGATTTACGCGGCAAGTCGATTCAAGTTCTGTGATGGTGAATGCGGCAACCTGTTTTGCTGACGGTGCACAATACGGGCTGGGTGCTGAAATTGGTATAAGCACGAACAAGATGCACGTACGGGGACCGGTCGGTGTTGTTGGCCTGACAACCGAGAAGTATGTTGTGACAGGCGATGGCACAATCCGGCAGTAGTGATGAATATGGCAAAGCTTATAAATGATGATGTTAAGAATATGAACATAGATTTGAATATTTAAAATGAAAAATCGAGAGAAATAGAATCGAGAGAAATAGACATGAGTAAAAACAAAAGCAGTAAAAAGAAAAAACCGGTGATTCAAACGCTATCATCAACTCGGAATACCGTGGCGCTCAATCCATTATTGAAAAAGGCGGCGATCCACGAAAAAACAGTTAAAGCGAAACGCCGCAGCAACAAAATGGCACTCAAAAAAACGTGGTTTGAGCAAGACTCTGCGGCAGCAGGCTCTTGCCAAAGCCACGTTATTATAAACCTCTCAATCGGTTGTGCTGGTGCTCAGGTAGTGCAGTGACCAAACCACCCCGACGCATTGGCATACTCGGAGGCACATTTGATCCGGTGCATTTTGGTCATTTGCGCCCGGCGCTAGAGCTCATTGAAAATAACGCTCTGGACACATTGCATCTGGTACCCAATCACAGACCAGCACACAGACAATCCCCCACGGCCACAACGGCACAGCGTCTTAAGATGTTGTCCTTAGCAACGGAGTCTGTAACAGGCTTGGTCGTAGACGATAGAGAAGCACAACGAGACAAGCCTTCCTATACAGTCGATACCTTGTTAGAGCTGCAACAGGAATATCCGCAGGCGACGCTCGTTTTTTTTATGGGGGTGGATGCGTTCGATCAGTTTCACAGCTGGCACAGGTGGGAAACCATTCTGGACATTGCTCACATTGTGGTAATGGAGCGACCCGGAGCAAGCCTTGGAGAATGGGCCACCACATTGATCGAAAATCAGCAGCGAGAGATTGGCAATATCCATAGCGTCAACACCGGGGCTATCGAGCGCCAGCACGTGACACAGTTAGCGATTTCGGCCACCGAAGTGCGTAAAGGATGCAAAGCAGGCAGAAGCGTGCGTTTTTTACTGCCTGAGAGCGTCAGGCAGTATATTATTGAACATGGGATATACACATAAGTTTTTCGGAAAATTAATGTATGCAAAGTAAAGAACTCATTGCATTGACCACGGAGGCGCTTGAGGCGCTTAAGGGTATCGACATTGTTGTACTTGATATCGCCGAGAAGTCGAGCATTGCTGATGCCATGCTGGTGGCAACGGGCAGTTCGCAACGCCACGTTAAATCTTTGGCAGAATCGGTGCGGCAAAGTGCCAAAGAAGCGCAACATCCGCCGTTGGGATACGAGGGTGCAGATGATAGCGGCTGGGTACTAGTCGATTTGGGCGATATCATCGTGCATGTAATGACTCAGGAAAAGCGCGATTTTTATGCGCTTGAAAAGCTCTGGTCGGTTGGGCCAGATATGGACGAGAAGCAGCCTAGCGCCTTGTCATCGGTGTAGGCTTGCAAATAACACTTTATGCCATCGGCCGTAGAATGCCGGGCTGGGTTCAACAAGCAAGCGAGGACTATTCCCGCCGCTTGCCAGCGCATTGGCAGTTCTGCATAAGAGAAGTACCGCAGGCAAACCTGGGTTCAGCCGAAGTTAATAAGGCAAAAGAATCCGATACACTGCTTGCCGCGATCACCGACAAAACCCACCTTGTCGCACTCGATGAGCGAGGCACTGCTTGGAGTACCAAGCAGCTCGCGACCCAGCTGGAGAACTGGCAAGGTTTAGGTAAGCCGGTTGCGCTCTTCGTTGGTGGCCCAGATGGCCTGGCCAACGCAGTGCTTGAGCGAGCAGATCAGCGCTTTAGTCTTAGTAAACTTACGTTTCCTCACCCCATGGTTCGAGTGATGCTCACGGAGCAGCTGTATCGTGCGCAGTCGATTATCGACAATCATCCTTACCACCGCGCCTGAAATAGTCCCATGAGAACTTAATTTTGCTGCTATAACAATGTCTTAAGTGAGATTATTGTTGGATCGTAACAGCTTAAGCCGTGACGTTAGGAAGGTTCGCGTTTAGTATGATTAAGACATTGATTTTGGCATCGGCCTCTCCACAGAGGCTGGCATTACTGACCCAAATTGGTCTTGCGCCGACGGTCCGGCCAGTGGATATTGATGAATCGCCTTGTACCGGTGAAACCGGTATCGAGCTGGTGAAGCGTCTGGCCAGGTCGAAGGCGACCTCGGCTCTAACGCAAACCAACTCAGCGTCGGGATGGTCACCAACAGTGTCATCATCTGAAATTGTGCTGGGTTCGGACACCGTGGTGATGCTTGGCACACAGATTTACGGTAAGCCGACGGGTGAGGCACATGCGCTTGATATGCTGGGATCACTCTCGGGAAGGTCTCACCGTGTTATCACAGCGGTGTGTGTGCTCTGCGGTGATCAGCAGTTTGAAACCACTGCAATCACTACCGTCACTTTCAGTCAGATCAGCGAGGCTCAAGCAAAGGCCTATTGGGACAGTGGCGAACCTTGCGGTAAGGCGGGTGGTTATGCCATTCAGGGAAAGGCTGCTGTGTTTGTAGCACAGCTCGAAGGCAGCTACAGTAACGTTGTTGGTTTGCCACTTTATGAAACTGCTGGCTTACTGGAACAGGCTGGCATCCCAATTGTGTGAAAAGGTGTAAACAGATTTACCTATGAGTGAAGAACTCCTAATTAATGTAACGCCCCAGGAAACCCGGGTTGCAACTGTTGAAAACGGTATGCTGATGGAGGTGTGGATCGAGCGGGCGCAAAAGCGCGGGCTCGTTGGTACGATTTTTCAGGGTGTGGTTAAGCGAGTTTTGCCCGGTATGGAAGCCGCTTTTGTCGATATCGGTCTTGAAAAGGCTGCCTTTTTACATGTATCCGATTTGGCTGAAGCCGCTCACACATCGGATGAAGGTGAGCGCGTAACGCCCTCTATTGCACGTTTACTCAGTGAAGGTCAGCACATTGCGGTGCAAGTGATAAAAGATCCGCTGGGAACCAAAGGTGCACGGGTCACGTCCAACTTAACCACACCCTCGCGTTACCTTGTGATGATGCCCTCGGATGACAGCATCGGCGTATCGGTGAAAATTGAATCTGAAGAAGAGCGTGAGCGCCTTCGTACCTTGATCAGCGACTTACGTGATGACGATAATTGCGGATACATTGTGCGAACGGCAGCAGAAGGTGTCGAAAGCGAATCGCTGCATAATGATATGCGTTATCTCTCCAAAGTGTGGGCGGGCCTAAAATCGCGGCAGCAAAACGCCAAACCCGGGGATGTGATTTTCAGTGATTTGCCACTGGTACTGCGAACCCTTCGCGATATCCGTGGTGCATCCATCGAACGCATTCGAATAGATTCGCGCGAAACCTATCGCGGCTCTATCGACTTTAGTCACGAATATATACCCGAACTGGCGGAGCGAATTGAACACTATCCAGGTGAGCGCCCCATATTTGATTTACACGGCATCGAAGATGAAATTGACCATGCGCTGAATAAAAAAGTGCTACTTAAGTCCGGTGGGTATTTGATCATCGATCAGACGGAATCGATGACAACCATTGATGTTAATACTGGCGCTTTTGTGGGTCGTAGTAATCTCGAAGATACCATCTTTAAAACTAATTTAGAGGCTGCGCAGTCTATTGCGCGGCAGCTAAGGCTGCGTAATCTTGGCGGCATTATCATCATCGATTTTATCGATATGCAGGTTGCAGAACATCGTCGGCAAGTGCTGCGTGCGCTCGAAAAAGCATTGGAAAAAGACCATTCCAAAACGCAAGTGAGCGATGTATCTGCTTTGGGTCTGGTTGAGATGACACGCAAGCGTACAAGAGAAAGCCTTGAGCAGGTGTTGTGTGGTGAGTGCCCTGTATGCGCCGGGCGTGGCATGACAAAAACAATCGAGACGGTTGGATTTGAAATAACGCGCGAAATTATTCGCCAGGTTCGCCAATTTGATATTGATTCGGTCACTGTATTGGCATCAATCGAATTGGTTGACTGGTTTACGGAAGAGCGCTCAGACGATTTGGCATTACTGCAAGATTTCGTAGAAGTGCCGATTCGTTTACAAGCTGAAAACCTGTACATGCGCGAACAGTACGATGTTGTTTTGAAATGAGCGAGCATGTGTCTTCACAAAGTGTTGCTGAACCCAAAGCGCAAACGCGCCGGCAGGTTCATCAAGCCAGGGCCCGTACGGCTGCCAGGCTGACCTTTCGTTGGACACTATTGTTATTGTGCGCACTCATTATTATTGTTGCTCTGCTGCTGGCGCTTGCACGCCTTGGCTTACCCATGCTGGCTGGGTATAAGGGCGATATTGAAACATATCTCAGCCAGCAATTTGGTAGCCCGGTCAGTATCGATGACTTGTCGATGCGATGGGAAGGGTCAGGCCCTCGCCTGAGTGCCTTTGGCGTCACTGTAGAGGAATCTAATGGTCAGCGCATTTCCATTGATGAAGTCCTGATTAACGTCAACTTGTCAAAAACAGCCTTGCGCGGCGTTCCGTCGGTAGATGAACTGACCGTGATCGGTGCTGATATCGCATTGGAAGCCACAGCCGATGGTAAATTCAGTTTGCATGGTGTCGCCGGCAGCCCAACATCCAACACAGAAAACCCAAAAAGTGGAATCAGCGCACTTTCCTGGATGATGAATACAGATCGCGTAGCACTACAGGATGCTCGGGTAACCTTCATCAATCAAGAAGACAAACGCGAAATTGAACTTAACAAACTGAAT
>CAYSZH010000107.1:0-16233 GCA_964435305.1 uncultured Granulosicoccaceae bacterium | reverse complement strand
CTGGCCAGTAAGCCAGTGGATTCACCAGCGGCCACCAAACGCACAAACAGAGGCGGTAACAGTGACTGCGAGTGCATGCTTTGCGCAAGCCCCATTCCGCCTAGAACGGAAGTCCGGGCAAACGCCAGTTGGCGGGCTAAGGCTGCGTTGATCAGCGTTTTCTCAGCCACCTCAAGCGCTTTATTTAACGTAATGCCAGATTCCAGCAGTAAACCCAGTGTGCGCGCATAGCGAGCAACGGACAGATGCAACACAATTTGCCCAGCCCAGGTCTTTAGCCAGGTGTGCAACATAAACTGCTGTAATCGGCTATTAAACAGTTGCAATAACCAAAGCATTAGACAAACAAGGCTCACACCTGTGATAAACAGGAGCCCTGAGGATTGAACACCCTCTGATAGACCCAGCAATAAACGCGTGTGCGTCGGCAAGGTTCCAGCTTGCTGGATTAGAAATGGCATCATGGCAGGCACCATATAAAGCAACAAAAACAGAAACACCGCAACAATGGCAAGCGTCGTCAATGCCGGGTACAGCAGAACCGTTTTTATTCGTTCAGCCATGTCGGCTTGCCAGGACAGCTCCTTGGATACATCCGCTAACGCCTTTGCAATTTCGCCACTGGCCTCTCCTGAATGAACCACCGCAATACAGCTTGGCGAAAATAAACCGGCGCAACGCTGCATAGAGCAAGACAGGGAAGCACCCTTCGATACATCGTCGCGCATATCACTTAAGGCCTGTCGAACGTGCCGGTTTGATTCCAACGCAATAAGCTCATCCAGTGCGTCCAGCAAGGGCACACTCACAGCAAGCAGTTGCGACAGGTGCAAGATAAAAAGTGACGCCGACTGACCATCCCATTCACTCTTACGCTGCAACAGTGCACCTTGCAGAAACCACCTTTGCAGCCATTGATAAGGTAACGGCCGTAGCCCCATGGATGCCAGTTGGTGTTTAAATGCGCGACGATCCAGCGCGCGAATAGCACCGCTTTGTAGTTCACCAGCACCGTCTATCGCGCGGTATCGATATAGCTTCACTATGGAACCTCCCTGCCCCTATAAAGTGTTACTTGATTTACGCATCAACACCTGCGCCCTGGTTCAACTAATATCTGAACCAAGCACACGCTCCATTTCCTGATGTTGCGTGATGCCTTTGTCTACCAACTCTAAAGCTGCTTTACGCAATGGAATCATGCCATCGGCTTCTGCCTGATGTTGCAAAGCGTGCATACTGACTTTTTTAATTATGCAATCGGCCATGGCTGGCGTTACCACGAGCAACTCGAGGATACTGGTGCGCCCGACGAACCCAGAACCTTTGCAGTAATGGCATTTATCCTGCCCACTAACAGGCTGATTTTGTCGGCTTGTTTTGTCTTCACAAGGCGTGTTGTCATGCACACCTTTATTGCCGCCATGATCGTCTTGCATGGGGTCCAATTGCCTGTTTTCGCAGGCTGACAAACCACAATGACTACAACTCACACGCAGTAAGCGCTGCGCGACTATTGCTGAAACGCTGGACGCCAATATGGCAGGGCTTGCGCCCAATTCAAGCAACCGCAACAGTGCACTAACGCAATCGAAAGCATGCACCGAGGTAAAGACTTTATGCCCAGTAATAGCCGCCCGGCAGGCCATCGCGCAGCTGTCCTGATCACGAATTTCACCAATCATCATGACATCAGGATCTTGTCTGAGCATGCCGCGTATGCCTTGCGCAAATCCAAACTCACTGTTGGGTCGCACTTGAGTTTGTCGCACACGCAGCATGGGGTATTCGATTGGATCTTCCAAGGTCATGATATTCATTGCATCACTTTGTAAGGCATTGAGCATCGCATAGAGTGTTGTTGTTTTACCCGAGCCTGTTGGCCCACAAACCAATACCAGCCCGCCGGGTTGATGAGTTAGCGATACAAGCGCATTCAGTTGTGAGCCTGCTAATCCAAGCTCCTCAAGAGAACGAACACCACGACGACGATCCAGTACACGGACAACTATATTTTCACCAGTGCGCACCGGAAAACTGGATACACGAAAATCAACTAGCTCCTTATTAATGCGAAGCGCGACATGCCCATCTTGCGCAGCCCGTGTTTCCGCAATATCCATATCGCACAGTACCTTTAGACGTACCAATATGGCTGGCCAATACCGAATATGCAGACAATGTGAATCTTGCAACACACCGTCAACACGGTAACGTATGCGCACAAACCATTCTTCTGGCGATAGATGAATATCGGAAGCTCGGCGGACAATGGCATCGCTAAGTACGGCATCGACCAGCGCCACCACAGGAGCATTATCAGGCTCTGCTAGATTTGACAGTAGCGCATCTAACGAAAGCCTTGTTCCGTAGCATCGATCGATGGTGAGCGCTAAGTCGGCAGCGTTGGCCTGCCGTATTACAATACCAACCCCTGTTAACAAACGCTTTAATCGATCCCGATTGACAATGTTGCCACTATCACTCATGGCAACAACCAGTGTGTTGGACGTTTCATCAAATGTTAAAGGCAAAACACCAAGTGAACGCGCTTCGTTTTCGGGTAGTAGCGCTATTGCTTGAGGATCTGGCATGTGATTTTGAGCATCAAGTTCGACGTCTAATATGGCATCTAAAGCGGCCACGCCACGACGTTTAGGGGCTATAGATCGTTGTGTTGCCAGATCCACAAATCCACAGTCGAGAAGGAGTGATTCCACCGCACGCCCTGTCAACTTATGCTCACATTGCACCACGGCTGATTGATCAGCCGTGATTATCTTGCGTTGACACAATGCCTGCAGTAGCGTATCCATTTCGCTTTTCAACCTGCCGCGCTCTTGTCCAATCTGGATGAACCTGAGGGCATCACAGTGGGCCGCAGTACAATCAGTAACTCCGTTTGACGGCGCACAAGATCCTGTTGCTGAAAGAGCTTCCCTACCACAGGAAGCCTTGCCATGCCCGGCACCCTACGCGAGTTGTCCTCAACGGCGTCTTGCATCAATCCACCGATGATGGCCATGTCGCCACTTTTTACACGCAACATGGACTCCATTTCGCGGACCTGAATTTCCGGCACGCTATTACGAACGTTGGCCGCAGCCAATTCAGGGTTGGGGTCGTTTACAAAACCCAGTATGCGCGACAGGGTTGGCCGCACATTTAGCATGACATCATCATCTGCATTAACAAAGGGTGTGACATTCATAACCAAGCCAACAGGTACGGTATGAATTTCGGTTTCGGTTATCACCTCATCTTTGGTATCCGAGCGCTGCCTCTCAACATTGACAGTAAAATACACACGATTATCAACCACTTTTAATACGGATGATTGATTATTAAGCGCGATGATACGAGGCCGCGACAAAATGCGAACATCTCCGAACTGCTCAAGTAGGTTAAGCGTTATAGATAAATCACCTTCATCGGTATTTTGAATCAGGCTCACCAAAGCGTTGGGTGCTGTTATCCGAGATGCTGTGTCACGCCCCACCGTGGGCAAACCGGAAAACTGCTGAGTTGCATTAGCACCCGTTAAGCCATTAGCCAAAAGTTGCCAGTCCACCCCGGCGGCAAACTGATTCGATAACGTGACTTCCACGACGGTGGCTTCTATCAGCACTTGTCTGCGCGCGCTTTCATTGATTCTGTCGAGATAGGCACGCAATACATTATGCAAATTCACAGGCGCAAATAATGTCACAAGGCCTGTGTCTCTATTAAGCGTGTAACTGGCGCTGGCTGCTTCGCGCGCCACTATGCCGTCAAGATCTGCCGCTAGCGATTGCCAAAACAGGTGGTCTGAGCTGTTCTGCAACACGGTTTGCGAGCTATTGGAGGTACCCGAACCTGAAAGGCCCGCATCACTGTTAATCGTACCCACCTGCGTTGCCAGGCCGACAAGGCTGCGTGTTGTTCTATCGATATTGAGATAGTTAACAGCGTAGGTTTCTGAAAAAGGCGCCGCACCCCACACGTGCAGCTGACTAGCACGTCGTTGCCAATGCAGTGTAACCTGCCGTGCAATCTGATTAAGCATCTGCTCTAGCGTGCGCTCTTTTGCTAATAACGTAACGGAGGCATTAATCGATTGATGGAGTTGCAGCTCTAGCCCGGCTTTATCCGCCAAGGTGAGCAAGACGGCATCGGCCCGAGCATTTACCAGTTGAATGCTGAATTTTTCTTGCCCCAGCGCTGATTCGATCGGTTGAAATTGAGGATCGTCGCCGGGTTTTTGATGACCAGACCAATCCGCCATTTCGCTGATCAGCGCTTGTTGCTGTGCTATAGAATCTACCGCAAGGGTATCTGCGGCAAAATTGCCACTCTCAGCTGATATAGCAGGCAGTTGGCAGGCGCTGAGCAGCAGCATGCCGGCGGGAATTGACATCGAGGCCCAATTATATGCGCGTGGCAGCGGCGGAAAACGCAAGCGCTCAACTATAGAACGTGCGAGTGGCGGCGCATGCATAAGCGCATGGTTATAGATAGGCAGTTGGTGCGCATGGCACAAGCGATAGTGCATCAGTTATTGGCCTCCATGCCGTACTGATCAAATCAGAACATCAAATAACCTTACCAGACACCGGCTCTCTGGTTTGCGCCAAACGTGCAACACAGATGCAATGCAAAGCCCAAACTAAATGTCACACAGTAGCGCACTGAAAATTAATTACTGGATCGGCAGAATCTTTGTCACAGCTGATATAAAAAAGAGGTTCGAAGCGGGAGGAATTCAGACTTGTGTAAACACCAACGCAGCGGCTACTGCCAGCACCGACAAACCCAGCGCACACACAATCGCTCTGCGATGTCGCACGGTAAAGCGACGTGGCTCAGCAGGCTCTTTCTGCGCAGGCAAGCCAGCGGTAAGCAGATGAGACATCGACACCCGCTCGGCATCTTCCAAACTTGCCACCATAAACGCATTGCGCGCCAATGTATTCACAGCACGGAAAACACCTTCTGATCGGTCGGCAATAAAATACGACATATCGCGCGTAAACACATCACGTTGATTAAAATCAAACAGCATCATATGGTGACGTAAATACTCACCCAGCTCAGTCAATGTTAGCCGACGCAACCAAAAATAATCTTCTTTATCACGAGCAGCTTCAACAGAGCTGTCTTTTACAGAGGGTGCTTGGTCAGCAGGAGTAAAGTGCAAGATTTGTAGTACTGGATTACCTCTACTCTGTCGGGACAATACGCTGTGCAACATTCTCAAACAATCAGGTTCAATGTCAGCCTGCGAATCAATAATGAGCAAATAAGGCTTATCCGCTGTGCTGGATCCATGCAGCGCTTTTTTCAGACGCGCAGTCCCATCGCGTAGTTCACGTGCATCGGCCTCGCCATCGGCACTGATAACAGCAGCTTCGCGAGGGCAAATTTCGATAAGCAGGTGACGCAGCATGAGCGCCTGGGACACTTGCGGCAGATCAAAACGGATAATGTTGTGGCGATGTTTCAAGCGATCGGCCAGCACCAGACTCATCATCGTCTTGCCGCTGCCAGGCTCACCACCGATTGTGAGCCGTTTTCTACCCTCACGCAGTGAACGTATCACCCCCTCGACAATTTCACCGCGATCGCCACCACCAAAAAACATAAGAATGTTATTGGCGTTATGAAATGGTCCTTGAGAGGATGAGTAGTACTGCCGTTTTTCGGCGCTGATACTCTGTTCGTTGATACCCATATTCAACTCTATCCAGCT
The DNA here is from genome assembly GCA_964435305.1 of uncultured Granulosicoccaceae bacterium. Taxonomy (GTDB): domain Bacteria; phylum Pseudomonadota; class Gammaproteobacteria; order Granulosicoccales; family Granulosicoccaceae; genus Granulosicoccus. The sequence continues at coordinate 10,505 of CAYSZH010000107.1, read as the reverse complement.
TGCTCAAAATCGCTTTTCTCTATCCTGAAGGCAGCAATGAGAATGCCATTTACAACTGGCCTCTTGTAAAGATAGTGTGTGAGTCGCAGATCGGCAAGTTTACTGTGACAAATCGTTGAATGTTATTGTGTTGCAGTACTAGAAGACAATTTACCTCCACATGTTCCACATCGCGCTTTTTGAACCAGAAATACCCCCGAATACCGGGAATTTGATACGCCTGTGTGCAAACACCGGGTTTCATTTACATTTGATAGAACCGCTCGGGTTTTCGATGTCAGAGAGGGCTTTGCGACGAGCCGGGCTGGATTATCACGAAGCCGCCAATGTCATCACGCATCCAAACGCTGAGCAGTTTTTGCTACAGCGTACGGGCCGCGTGTTTGCCTGCAGCACCAAAGGAGATAAGCGCTACGATCAGCCCAATTATCAAACTGGTGATGCGTTTATGTTTGGGCCGGAATCGCGCGGCTTGCCCAATAGCCTGTTGCAGCACGATGCGATGACGAATGTCGTGACAATACCAATGCAGGAGGGTAGCCGCAGCCTGAATTTATCAAATTCGGTAGCCATTATCGCGTTTGAAGCTTGGCGCCAGCTTGATTTTTGCCAAATAGAGGCTGACTAGATGCTAACGAGGCGTTTATATCCACCCTTATTGCGGTGTTTCTGGCGCCGGTGCGTTTTGCTTGGCTTGCTCAAGATGTTGCGCATACAGCGCGTCAAAATTAACAGGGTCAAGCAACAATTGAGGAAAACCGCCCTTTTGCACCAGTGAACCAATCGCTTCACGCGCAAAAGGGAACAGTAGATTTGGGCAAAAACTGCCCAGCATTGGCGCTAATCGACTCTCATCGAAACCCTGAATAAGAAAAAGACCCGCCTGTTTCACTTCGGTCAGGTAGGCAATTTCATCTTCAAGCTTTACTGTGGCCGTCACTGTCAAGACACTTTCGTACATGTCGTTTTCAAGTTTAGTGCTTTCAGTATTCAGGTGCAGTTGCACCTGAGGCTGCCAGTTGGTATTGGCAACAAATACCTGCGGCGATTGCGGTGATTCGTAGGAAACATCCTTAAGGTAAATGCGTTGAATCTTGAAGATCTGCTCGCTTGCCTCAGTGCTTGCGGAAGTGGAGTCGTTTTCGGCCATACTAGTATTTAATCCTGATTAAGAGGCTTCGCCATTGGCGCCGCTTGAACTGCCATCGTTGTAGAGCGCATCCAGCTCACCGCTGGCATCAAGTTCCGCCATGTCGTCAAAGCCGCCCACATGATGATCGCCAAAATAGATCTGAGGCACTGAGGTACGTCCGGTTTTTTCCTGCATTTCGGCTCGCAACTCCCGGTTTCCATCTACCACAAGGGACTCAAACGGCCACCCCTTTTTTTTCAAAAGCCGTTTTGCAGCCATGCAATATCCGCAAAGCCGTGACTCGTAAATTAGTATGTCAGTCGCCATTATTTATTCACCACCGGTAAATTCGCCTTTTCCCAGGCAGCCAATCCACCAGATAACGTTTTAAGATTCGTAAACCCGTGCTTTTTTAATTTACCCATAACACGGGAAGTTCGCATGCCATTGTCACAGTACACAACGACGTCTTTACTTTTATGTTTTTCCAGATCGTGTATTTGCTTATCTATCTGGTTTACAGGAAGGCTGCGTGCGCCTTTGATATGGCCATTTTTGAACTCTTTGTCATCACGCACATCGAGAAAAATTGACTCACCGTCGTTCAACAACTGTGTGGCTTGATAAGGCGATAACCCAGGAACACCTGAAAATAGCCTTGTGTACTCTGTGAACACCAACATGCCCAGTGTGGCAAAAAAGGCAAAGACGAGCAGTGTGTGGTTGCTCGCGAACTCTATCAGCTGTTGCATGAGATTTTTCGCATCATTCGTAGATCGCAAATTTTACCGCGCTATAGCCTGTCCGGGTAAATGAACTTAAGGACTAAAGGGCGAAAAGCAAGCCCGAGCACAGATTGCCAAGCGAAACGCCTGCGGCTCAGAAAAACCGGGTGTGTAGCCGATTGCTACAGCCCCGTTAAATGCTTAACGGCACGCTCAATATCTTCATCAGAGTATGTGCTACCACCTCTGGCAGGCATGGCACCTTTACCATTTATGACGCTGGCTACCAGCGCTTCTAAGCCCAACTCATTGCGTGTTGCCCAGGCCGCCGTATCACCGATTAGCGGTGCCCCACCTACTCCTGATAAATGGCATGCCGCGCAGGCGCCATTGACAAGCTCTTCTGGTGATTGCGGCGCGGCAGCTACAACTGCTGCCGCAGGCTCTGACGCGGCCATAGCCGCGGTACGAACCTGACCTACAGGCGCTATTCGCTGTATCAGCGCATTGCGCATCACAGTATCAGTAGGGTCTGCATCACCAATGCCCAATATACGGGCCATGACCATACAGATCAGCGTGAACACACATAGCGCACCCATCACTATGCCCATCATTTTCATCATGCCCGAATCGCTGGTTTCGGTCGAACTCATACGTCAATCTCCAAACTGGCGCTACCGCCGCTATAGTCAATCCACCATTGTATCAGTGTGTGAGCCAATACCGAGCATTCGCTGTAAAACAGTGTCTTTGGCAATAAAATGATGCCAAAGCGCCGCCATCGCGTGCAGGAAAAGCAGACCCAGCACCCCCCACTTGCCAAGCTCATGCCAGCGCCGTGCGGTTTCTATCCCAAAGTAGTAATTCAGTGTCCCGCTGACCACCATCATTAAGAGTAGAAAGTACATCAGACGGTGCACCCACAGGGCAGCCAGTGCGGTTTTTACAGGCCGTTTTTTGCGCAGATGCAGCCGCCAAAGCAAGACAATTCCGATCGCTGAGCCACTGAGAGTATGGACTGTGGTGACCAAAAAGCCCATGGCCGTCAGAGACAATTCCTGTTCCAGCACTGCCATGGCATTGCGCATTGGCCCCTGCAAGGCAAATTGCAATAACACCATTAAAGCAACAAGCCAGTGCAATCGCCGCTGCAACACACTGTAAGATGAACCGTAAGAAGGACCTTGCGTCAAAACGGCCCCCTATTACACGTTACAATATTATCCATGACTGATCCTATCAACCACCCAAATGACGATCCGATAAAACGCGCATCCCAACTGATTACAGAGCAGGATACCGCAACCCTCGAGCGTCGCTTAAAAGAGGATATATTTGCCAGTATCGCCCGCATAAAACCGGATCTGACGGCCAACGTAGATTTTGACACAGAGGTGGCAAGTGGCGCTTTTTTTACCACGCTTTCGCCGCCTTTACAGGGAATCGCCATTGCGCGCTGTGAGGGCGCTCTGGCTTTTTACAATCGCGTGGGCTGGCACGTGTCCTACCTTGATGCCGAGCTGACAAGCTGTGTGCCTGAAGAGGGCCTTGAACCACTAAAACAGCGATATCACGCCCGCACCTTGCACGATCTGGCCTACGTTCATCCAAAACACCTGGAACGCATGCTTAGCAAGCCCGGCGCCGCTTCCCTTTGGGAGAGATTAAAACGCTACACCGCGGATGCCCAGGCAAACCAGGCGTGAATAACCGTTCCGAACCTGTCATTCAGGTTGAACAACTCTCCCATCAATACACAGACAATGACGCACAATCGATCATCAACAATTTATCTCTGGCGATTCGCCATGGAGAAAGTGTTGCATTAATTGGTCGAAGCGGCTGTGGCAAATCCACGCTGCTTAACCTACTCAGTGGGCTTGAGCCGATTCAGCACGGTGAAGCGAAGGTGCTGGGCAATATCATCAACGACATGAATGACAAAGCCCGAACCGTGCTCAGGCGAAGGCATATCGGGTTTATCTACCAAGCATTCAATCTAATTCCCACTCTAAACGTGGCGGACAATGTCACTCTGCCATTGGCTTTAGACAATACCCCCAAAACGCAGAGGCAAGCCGCTTTAGAACCACTACTTGACGCGATCGGCCTGGCATCTCGGATGACTGATTATCCCGATAGGCTCTCAGGCGGAGAACAGCAGCGAGTCGCCATAGCACGCGCACTCATTCACAAACCCGATATCATCTTGGCGGACGAACCTACTGGCAATTTGGATGCGGACAGCGGGCGCCACATTCTTAAATTGTTGCAATCGCTAATAAAAGAACAGCAAGGCACCATGCTGCTTGTCACACACAGCTTGGAGGTGGCGAAAATGGCTGACCGGGTTTTTGCTATGCAACAGGGCCAACTGACCCCGCTAACTCTAGATCAGCTCGATGGCAGCAGCGCATGGTAGCTGGCCTGCTTGCCAGATCAAGCTGGCGGTTTTATCAACAGCACCCACTGCAATTGTTACTGTCAGTTTTAGGCATCATGCTCGGCATTGGCATTGTCACCGCTGTGCTGATTACAAACCACAGTTCACAACGCGCCTTCGCACTGTCCACCGAAGCACTGTATGGCAAAGCTACGCACCAAATTCAGGGTGCAAGCGGAATACGGGATAATTTCTATGCTGACTTACGCCAAGCCTTTCCAGGTATCACGGCCGCACCCGTTGTAGAAGGCTTTGTGGCTATTAATGGCGATGTGTTTTCCCTTATCGGAATAGACCCGTTTGCCGAAACACCGTTTAATCGTGCTGCGAATGCCATCGGCAATCCCGCTGCAACAAACAGCTCAACGTTCGATACCTCCGTAATCATCGATACCGGTTTATTGATTAGCGCATCCAGCAATCAGCGCTTGCAACTTGCCATAGGTGAACCGTTTCAACTGCAAAGCAGCGACACACTGCACACACTAAAACTATTGGCCGAATTTGACACCAGCAACCCTGCTGCAGGTGAGGGTTTACTGGTAGGTGATATCGCCCTGGTCCAACAGATACTAAACCGCGGCAGCGCAATTGATCGCATCGATTTGATTTTGCCTGACAAGCTTATTGAAAAGGTCCGCCAATTTTTACCAGCAACCTTAAAAGTCAGCGATGCTGTTTCGCGTCGCCAGACTATGCAAGCGATGACACGCGGGTTTCAAATCAACTTAACCGCCATGAGTTTGTTGTCTTTAGTGGTGGGTGCATTTTTAATCCATAACACTATGACGTTTGCTGTACTGCAGCGTCGAGAGTTGTTTGCGGTTAAACGCATCACGGGTATGAGTGCGCGTGCGATCTGGTTGAACATTGTGTGCGAAGCCTTACTCATTAGCTTTTTTGGGTCGGTACTGGGTTTGCTACTGGGCATATTACTGGCACACGGTTTGATCAAACTCACCACGCAAACCATAAACGATTTATATTTTGTTTTGCATGTGCAATCGATTCACTTCAACTGGGTACTGACAGTCGCTGCATTAATACTGGGCATGGGTACAAGTCTTTTAGCCGCAAGTATCGCGGCTACAGATGCCGCAAAAACAGACCCCACTCGCGCACGCATGCGATCGATAAAGGAACAACAAACCCAACGCTGGTTACCGCTACTGGCGGCCGGTGGGTTTGTACTCTCGATAATCGGTATTGGCCTAAGCCTACTGCCTACGCCGTCATTGATACTGGGGTTTTTAGCGCTGATGTTCGTCATTGTGGGTTATGGGCTTTGCCTGCCGTGGTTGAGCTTTATCACTGGCCTCATCATCAGCCGATTGCTCTCTGGCACTAACACCATCATCGCCATGGCAGCAGGCAGCATCAGCAGAAACATCAGCCGCACAGGCCTTGCGATTGCCGCACTGAGTGTCGCGGTGTCATCAACGTTTGGTGTCAATGTGATGATTGGCAGCTTTCGAGACTCCGTGGATAACTGGTTAGGCAACACGCTCTTGAGTGATGCCTATATTTCGGCACCGGCAAGCGTCTCGTCAAGAGCAAGCACCGCCCTGGATGCATCGATTTTACAAGCCGTGCAATCAGTTGAAGGCATTAAGTCTTTGAGCACAGGATTAACACGCAATGTTGCCACCAGTATCGGACGTTTCGACATGCTTGTGTTGCAGGCGCATGACAATCAGCCAGTGGGACTCACTTTTTTAAGTGACGGAATTGAAGCTGGCTGGCAATCGTTTTTAACCGACGATGCGGTATTTATAAGTGAACCTATCGCGAACAAATATCAATTAAGCCCTGGCGATACAATCAGCCTGTTTACGGCCATGCAGGGTGATACCGATTTTAAGATTGCTGGCGTGCTGAGAGACTACGGATCCAGCCATGGCAAACTCACACTTTCCAGAGCCACCTTTGAGAAACACTGGTCGGATAACACAATTTCATCTATCGGCGTCATTTTTAAAAGGGAAGTTGATGGCAATCAGTTGCTACGCGATGCATTAGCTGACATTAATCAACCCCTATTGATTCAGGCGAACCGGCGCATTCATGAAAATTCGCTGGCTGTTTTTGACAGAACATTTGAAGTGACCCGTGTGCTGCACTGGCTCACCATAGGCGTAGCCTTTGTCGGTGTGTTCAGTGCCTTATTGGCACTCCATCTTGAACGGGCTAGAGAATTAGCCGTATTGCGTGCATCGGGCACTACCCGTTTACAACTGGGCATATTGATCGGCTCGCAGACCGCCATTATGGGACTAATGGCAGGCCTGTTTGCCATACCCTTAGGATGGATCATGTCCGAAATTCTTATTCATGTTATCAACCTGCGCTCTTTTGGCTGGAGTATGGACAGCTTTATTCCAGATGGTGCAATTCCATCGACAGTGCTGCTCTCACTGGTCGCGGCTCTGCTTGCGGGATTGTATCCAGCGTGGAAGCTTAGCCGCAGTCATATTGCATCGGCTTTAAGAGACGAGTAGCAAACCAGATTGGCACAAATCTCGTAGTGGGCCTGGCACGCTTATCTTTGCCTACATTAAAGAGCAAAGCACCACAAGAAATGTCAAGCTCGCACTTATTTATTGCGCATTTTGCGACATAGGCCGCAATGAAATGGCTAGCACCAGGGCGCGAACCGTGATGATATAAGCGTTCAGTTTTCAATCTGTTTTTTAGAGATCAACGATGCAACAACCACCTCGCGATTACCCTCTTGATAAAGATGGCGATGCCATACAGGAGCCTTCTACAAAGACGGCAACTGGCACGACAAACAACAACCCTGCAAAAACGGATTTGACCATGGGTGAGTTACTCAAAATGGCAGAGGAGGATGAATTGATAACGGATGATATGATCCGCGAAGCCTGTAACAAGATAGCGAGAAAACAACACATTTGCTAGCATGGCGGCATGCCATTAAAAAGCACCCGACCACAACTCTCCTGGGCGTTCTACGACTGGGCTAACTCTGCCTTCGCCACGACAGTCATGGCAGGCTTTTTTCCGCTTTTTTTTAAGCAGTACTGGAGCGGTGAAATGGCGGTTACCACCAGCACCTTTTATTTAGGCCTTGGCAACTCACTGGCCAGCCTTATCATCATGCTTATGGCACCACTGCTCGGTGCACTCGCCGATAGCGGCGGTACTCACAAGCGCTGGTTAATTCGATTTGCCATGCTGGGCATTTTAGCAACCGGCAGTTTCTTTTTTGTTCAGCAAGGTGCCTGGCCACTCGCCGTGCTGGTTTATGTCATTGCTATTATCGGATTTTCTGGCGCGAACGTGTTTTACGACGCCATGTTGCCTGTGTTAGCGCCCAAGTCAGGGCAGCATCGCTTGTCAGCACTCGGTTTTTCTCTTGGCTATCTTGGTGGTGGTTTATTATTTCTGGTTAATGTTTTAATGACCTTAAAGCCTGCCGCCTTTGGTCTGGCCGATGCTGCTGAAGGGGTGCGCTGGTCGTTTGTCAGCGTGGCAATTTGGTGGTTACTGTTTACGGTACCGCTGTTATTTTATGTACGCGAACAACCGCCCACATCGTCCAGGAGTGGCAGCATTCGCGATTCACTTAGTAAACTTAAGGCCACAGCTAAACAGCTCGCCAGCAATCGCAATGTATTGCTATTTCTATTAGCGTATTGGTTTTATATAGATGGACTTGCCACAATAATTCGTATGGCCGTTGATTACGGCTTATCAATCGGACTGCCGTCTAACAGCCTGATCATTGCCTTATTAATTGTGCAGTTTATTGGGTTTCCGGCGACCCTGGTTTTTGGCCGCATTGGCGATCGCTATGGTGCCAAGCGAGGGCTCTGGATTGCCTTAACCGCTTACGTTGTAACAACTGTGGCTGCTGCGTTTATGCAAACCGCTATGCACTTTTATGCCCTTGCTGTAGTGCTTGGCCTGGTTCAGGGAGGAGTACAAGCCCTAAGCCGCTCGCTCTTTAGTCAGCTGATACCACCCGAACGAAGTGGCGAATACTTTGGATTTTTAAACATGCTGGGTAAATCGGCAGCCATTTTGGGGCCAGTACTGATTGGTGTAGTGGGTGCGCTCACTGGCAGCTCGCGCATTGGCATCGTCTCTATCGTGTTACTGTTTTTAATCGGCATGTTTTTTCTGTTTTTTGTTAAGGAGACAATGCACCGGCATCCTGCAACATCTCCAGAATAGCCACCGCCAATGCACGATAGCCTTGCACATTAAAATGCACCGAATCTGATTTCATCGATGGCTTCCTGAGTAAGGATGCGACGATTTTTTCCTGCAAAACCAAACCGTGTTCATTAGCCAACTGCGTGTAAATTTCCGACACACTGGAGAAGAGCGACTTCTCCGGTAAACCCACCAGCGCAACCTCGATTTGCTGCAGCTGGGCTAGACGTATCATCTGATCCAGATTACTGCGAGTCTGGCTTAAATTCTGGTTTCGTAAAATATCGTTTCCACCTTCAAACAAGATCAGCAAGTCGGGGTTATGTTCTTGCAACACCGCGGGCAAACGCATCAAACCTTCCGCCGTTGTCTCACCCGATACACCCGCATTAATAACCCGTAACCCTGTGAGCTCCTCGAGCACCGCAGGGTACGCATTCGCTGAGTTAACACCTTTACCGGCCGTTAAACTGTCGCCAAACGCTAATATGAGCGCATCAGATTCTAACGGTGTGAGTGGCGGTTTACTGCAAGCTGAGAGCGCTAACAGCAGTACCGGCAGCAAAAGGCTGCACAGCCTTATCAGCTTGCTATACTTGCTTTGCCAAAATACGTGCACAACTGACCTCCTCCTTACATGCAAAAATCGATTGGTATTGCCCTGTTGCTGCTTGCCTATGCAATGCTAGTTCCGGGCCTGACAGAACCCATGCTGAGCGTGGCGGGCACGGTGGAAAAAACACGTCTTGTCAGCGTTGGCAAGGATCTGCTCAATGAGAGTGACGATCTGCCAGAATTTATTGTTCAAATGGCAGAACGCGTGGTAGACAACCTTCGGGTATCCGGCACAGTATCAGCATTTGATAAAACCAATAGTATTATCGGCACGGCACGCGAGTTATTCAATAACAATCATCGATCGGTAGCGTTTTTGATCATACTCTTCAGCGTGATCATCCCAGTGCTTAAAGCGCTGCTGCTGCTTTTTGCACAGCTACCCTTACGGCCTGCAATTAAAAACAGACTATTGTGGGTAAGCTCGGTAACCAGCAAGTGGTCAATGGCGGATGTTTTTGTGGTAGCGATATTTGTGGCGTACCTGGCTGCAAAAGGGATGCAGGAAAATCGTGGCCTGGTAGATTTTGATGCTGATCTTGGAAGCGGGTTTTATTTCTTTCTGGCCTATTGCCTTATTTCAATTTTAGGCACACAGCTTGTTACTGGCGTTAAGCCTCATGTTAAACCTCATGGCGCAAACCTCGAAAACCAAACGGGCAGTCCACCAAATAAAGATACGTATTCCTAAGCTTACTGAGCTGAATCACGAATCTCAAACACACTTCGGGTCCATTGCGATTGTCCAAACTCATTGCTGGCTCTGACGCGCCAGGCATGATTATTAGCAGGCGGCAAAGCCACTTGCAGCCTCAGGCGACAATCATCTCCCGGTTGACACACAACCGTAGCTGGCATATTCAGAACTTCACTTGTCATGTTGCCGTCAGCTGCGTTATATAAATGAAAATCGTAAGACTCTGCCGACTGAATTGAGCTCCAGACAAATTCGACCATCGAGTTGGACAACACTGTATTGTCCTCTGGGGTCGATGGTGTTGGCGCAACAGGAGCACCGGTTAAGCTCGGCCCCACACCACTGTGTACCATATTGAATAGAGTCCTGTTCCATTCAGATAAACCGACGTTGTTGCCCGCTCGAACACGCCAGGCATGCTCTACAATGTACGGTAAAGCCACAGACAGCGTAATACTGCATTCGGTTTCGTTGCAGATATCAGTGGCACGCAAGTTACGACGATAATATTGATCAATGTCGTTATTCTCACGATTAAAAATATGAAATTCGTAATAGGTCGCCAGTGGTTCTGCACGCCAGACAAACTGCGTGTCAGCATTGGCGACAATATTGGTCGCATTCAGAGGGCGAACGTTTATAGGGCTCTCTGGAAGCGTATCGAAACGCAGTTCTTTCGCACACGAAGTCAGTGTTAGCACGATAAGC
>CAYSZH010000106.1:0-16450 GCA_964435305.1 uncultured Granulosicoccaceae bacterium | reverse complement strand
CCGCCATGAACCATGGCATCGCACACCTCAACACCGGTCGGAAAACCATTCGCTATAATACGCCCGGCTTTATGCTCCACGATATCAAGCAGCTGTTGCGCTAGCACCTTATCACTGGCTTCCATGTGCACTGTACAAGTCAACTGCCCATGCAAGCTATCCGCAATTGACAGTAACTCCATCGTTGAATCGGCCACCACAATGATACCCAAAGGGCCAAACACTTCTTCTGCCAGGAAGTCGTTTTGCATCCAGGCTTGGGCACTGACTCTGTACACACCCGGTGTTACCCGCCTGCGTTGACATTGAGACTGCGCAACGACAACGCTATCAACGCTATCGCGTATACGATCATGACCATGTCGAAACGCCTGCGCAATGCCATCGCTTAACATGACTTGTTCTGGCATCGCACGCAACTCGTCTTTAACCTGTACAACAAACTGCTCAGCGGCAGCAGAAGCTGTCATCAGTAATACACCAGGGTTAGTGCAGAGTTGGCCTGCGCCCACACTCAGCGATGCCAGCCAATCTTTTGCAAGGGGCAAGGTATTTTTCTGCAAGGCTTCCGGCAATATAAAAACAGGGTTTATCGACCCAAGCTCTCCAAAAAAAGGAATTGGCTCAGGGCGCGCGGCACAAAGGTTATAAAGAAAACGCCCACCGGAAGTTGATCCTGTAAACCCAACTGCTTTTATCTGTGGATGCGATACCAGTGCCTGACCCGCATCAAAGCTATCGCTTTGCACTTGCGAAAAAACCCCTGCATGAATAGCAGTTTGCTTTATTGCCCTGTCGATGCATTGGGCAACACAGTCCGCCGTACCAGGATGAGCTGAGTGCCCTTTGACAACCACAGGGCAGCCCGCCGCCAAGGCTGCAATCACATCACCACCGGCTGTTGAGAAGGCCAGAGGAAAATTGGATGCACCAAATACTGCCACTGGACCAATCGGTCGTTGAACCATACGCAGTGCTGGTCTGGGCAGCGGCGTGCGATCGGGTAATGCATCATCAGATATGATATTCAGATGCTTTTCCCGGGAGATGTGTTCGGCGAAATAACGTACCTGATTAACCGTTCGAGTAAATTCACCGTCGACGCGATTGCCTGCCAGGCCGGTTTCCTCACAACATACTGTAATGATCTCCGATTGGCTTCTTTCAAGCTCCGTCGCAATGAGATTTAAAAGTGCAGCGCGCGCTACAACATCCTGTTGTGAATACGTTCTAAACGCCTCCTTGGCATGCTCTACCGCAGCATTGATATCAGAAACACGTCCTTGTGCATATTCTCGCCCCATGCCTTGATGAGGCTCAGAGCGGAACGTATGCTCACTGCCCAACCATTCACCGGCGATTAAGTGTTTTCCAATAATCATGTTCAACGATCAGATTGTTGGTAATTTCCAGCAAATTGACTCTGCGATTGAACACTGCCGCCATCGCCTGATGTGTCATTTCCCCTGGCCACCACACCATGACCGCCCTGTAGCGAAAACCGCTCTCTACAGTAAAGCAGTGCACCGATTGTAAGCGTGAGTGATGTCAGCAACATCGCAATCTGCCAGTCGACCTTATCCAGTGACAGTGAGGATACAATGAACAAAAACGCTGAGCTAACCCCAACAATCAATGGATCAATTGCACCCTGTATACCGTCGCTAAACATACGATAGGCCAATTCAAACCCCGCACTTAAGGCAAGCGCATACGCCATAATCGCTAAGGTGTTTGTACAGCGAATACTGTTACCCAGTGAGTGGCTATCAGCCAGACATTGATGATCGGTAAGCACGAACATGTACACCTTGGCAATAAGCGCAATAGCCAAACCCAACCCCAGTAGCATCTGACAAATCACTTTCACCAGATACACAGGCCTGGCAGCAAAGCGATATAACCTTGCGACAGGCGTTAGTTCCTGTTCGTTCATTTCACTCTCAGCTCAAATTAGTCGAAATCAAACTGCAAACCATTGCCTGTCAGGCAAGGTCTCTGTCATTGGGCCGGGTACCGACATTCCCAAACGTCCCACCACCTGCTGATTTTCAATTTTTGCAGGACGATCATGAATTGGCAGTAAAAACGAATAGTTATTGAGTAACTTTTTAATGGCACCTTTCTCTTCACGCTTCGACCCAGAATGATTACCGGTGACCCTTGGCTCCATGTGGTTGTTGGTATTAACATGATTGACAATCTGATCATTAAAATCATAAATGACATCGCCACATATGCAGGCAATACCTTCCGCTGTCTCAACCATAACGTTCATTGACCCTTCGGTATGAGCGCCAGCTGCTTCGCACCATACGCCCGGGATGATCTCTTCCGCTCTGGTAATTTCAAGATCCAGGAATCGGATGGCTTCAGGTTCATAGATGCGATCGACGAGATGCTTAATATCAGGCTTCGGGTATTGCGGGTACATAATGCCTGACACTGAAAATTCCATTTCGCGACGATTCAGTACCACTGTCGTGTTCATCGGAAAAAGATCGTCTTTTCCAGCATGATCGATATGCAAATGCGTATGTAAAATATAACGAATGTCGCCAAGCTTAAGACCATGGTTAGCCAGTTGGTTTTCGATCATGGTGTCGTGCGACTGCAGGCCTCGCATCCCAAGACTCTCCATAATCGCGTTATCACGGTAACCGGTATCAACCAATATGGGGTACTTTCCACCGGTAATTAGAAAGCCGTAGACGGGAACGCGACGGACCCGACCACATTCATGACCAAGCACCAGGAAACTGGTTTCAAGTTCAATATCACCGTAGTCCAGAATATGTATTTGAAGGGCCATAATTACTCCTTACTATTTAATAATCGCAAATTAAAGTCAGAGCCGGTATAAACGCTCTGCGTTATCGTTAAAAATCGCTTGTACACTGTTCTCGTTAAAATTCGTTGTGGCGGTTTTTATTGCCTCGAAAAGCTGCTCGTATGACGTCCACAATTTTTCGATAGGAAAATTGGAACCGTATAAACAACGCTTATGACCAAATATAGTGATGGTTTCGGCAACAATTTTCTGTATCAAATCGATATCGACTTGGTGCACAAACGTACCTAAGCCCGAAAGCTTTGTATTCATGTTTTCACAGGCGGCTAACAAAGCAAGTGCCTCTCGCCATTGCTGCCAACCAGACTCAGATGTATCTTCAAGCATGCCAGCATGCTGCAAAATGAAATGCACATCCGGGCAAGCATTGGCAAGCGCCGCAGCCGAGTGCACTTGCCCAGAAAACACTTGCAAGTCGAAGCACCAGTTGTAGTCTGCTAGATAGCTGACGTTTTTCTGAAACACCTCATTGGCGGCGATATCAGGACTAGCCGCAAAGCTGTACTGAGGGTTCTCGTGCCAGTGAAGCTGCTGACGTATACCGCGTAGTAATGGATACGCACTTAATTTATCCAGCTGTGGCCTGACATCAGGCACTGTAAAATCCGCAAACGCGACGATGCCATGAGGCCATCCGCTTGCATCTGCAATAGACTGTACCCAGGCCGCTTCATCTGCCGCCCAGTTGTTTGACCAGTTAGCCTGCACATAAACCGATTTTTTAATGCCGGTTCCTGCAATGTCCTTTTGATACTCTGCCATGAGATAGTCTCGACAGATGGCACCATACTCTCCAAATATGCGAGGTTGTGGCGGACCAAGCAACCACGGCAAATCGTGCTGACGCCATATATGATGATGCGAATCAATCATGCTGTTCTCGCCAGCTGAAGGACATGCTCACACATGGCTTCTATAGAATGGCCTGCATCGAGTTGGTCAATAAAGGGCAGTATCTGTTTTAGTGCCTGTGTTTCTGGCCGGTACTCTACATCCGCTGCCAACGGTGTTAACCAACTAAATCGCCATGCAAGTCGTGATAATTTTTGTGCAGCTGCGACTAGCTGATCTGGTTCACCACGTTCCAAACCATCGGATAACATCACTACTGCCGCGCCGCGCGCAAACCCCGCAAACCGTGGAATGGATAAATAGGTTTCCAGTGCACCGCCAATTCGCGTACCACCGTCAAAGTCAGCCACCAACTGGCTGACTCTAAACAGCGCAAGGTCAACGCTATCTGGTGCGAGTGCTGAGCTCACGCGTGTTAAACGCGTGCCCAATGTAAACACTTCTACATTGTTTGCCACTCGTTTTAATGAATGTGCAAAACGTAAAGACGAAGCGCTGCGCTCCTTCATCGAGCCCGACACATCAATCAAGAGTAATATTCTGCGCTGTCGACGTTTACGCCTGGCGTAGGCCAAGTCAACAACCTCACCATCGTGCTTAGCCGCTTCTTTTAGCGAACGACGAAAATCCAGTTTCTCTCCCCGCTTATGCGCTTTCCAACGATAGGATCGACGGTGCGGAAGACTGGTTTTAGCCTTGCGCTCAAAATCGATTAGCACTTGATCGGCAGCATCAACACTAAATTCGCGTGATCGCAACTGCTCAGTATCAATCGCCTGACCACCTGCGTCTGATTCCATTTCTTGTACATCAACACTCTGCTCACCCCCAGAAGGCTCAAACGCATCCACTTCATCGTCGGAGCCTTTTGCATCCGCTGCGACGGTGATACCAAAAAAGATCGACTGGAAAATCGCATCAAACTCAAACAGCCGCTCTGGTGGGATTGCAAACAGTGCGACAGCTGCATGGCGCACATCACTTACGCTCTGTGGCCCAAGTACACCAACCGCCTCAATAAATCCGATAATCTGATCAGGGGATACAGCAAAGCCGTGCTGGCGTAACTGATGCGACAGGCGCATTAACGGCTGCAATGCAATAGGTGTCATGCAACCGCTCCAGGTAACAGCGTATCCAGCCTGTCAGCGATATAAGCAAGGTCGTCCTGATCTTTTAAAGCAACACCGATTGATCGTTGAAACGCTTCTGGCCATGCCATACCCTGATTATTTAGAAGGGACGCAGCCTCCGCCCATTCCACACTTTCGGCCACCCCTGGAGGTTTAGCCAAAGGCTCATTGCGAAGCTTACCCACAGATTCCACTATGGCTCTGGCGGTTTGTTCTGCCACGGTGCTGGCACGTGTCATGACAATTTGTGCTTCTAGCGCTTGATCTGGGTAATCTATCCAGTGATAGACACAGCGTCTGCGTAATGCTTCGTGCAAGTCTCTTGTCCGGTTTGAGGTGAGCACCACGATGGGCGCTTGAGTAGCTCGTTGGGTTCCTGTTTCTGGAATCGAAATCGTAAAATCAGACAAGAACTCAAGAAGAAACGCTTCAAATTCATGATCGGATCGATCAATCTCATCAATAAGCAGCAGTGAATTTGCGGGGTTCTTTAACACCTCGAGCAAAGGGCGCTGTAATAAAAATTCGTCCGAATACAAATTGACGTAATTGTCCTGGGCTTGTCTGATCGCAAGCATCTGCCTGGGGTAGTTCCATTCATAAATCGCTGAGGCAGCATCAATACCTTCATAACATTGCAAGCGTACAAGCTGCCGGCCTAATACCGATGCGATTGCTTTCGCAGCTTCTGTTTTACCCACACCTGGCGCACCCTCAAGCAAAAGCGGTTTTGACAAAGCCAATGCAAGATAGCTTGTCGTTGCTAATTCAACACCCGCAATATACTGTGCATCGTTCAACGCAGCCTGCAATTCCTGCGGACTGGCGATACCCGCTATGACAGGTTTAACCGGCACTAGCCGGGCGTACCTTTAGGTTGTGCGCCACCGTTAGCGTAGATGCCCTTTAGTATTTTCTCAGGCGTAATCGGCAAGGAATCGCAACGTACACCAACCGCGTTGTAAACCGCATTGGCAATCGCTGGTAAAACCGGGTTAGCACACATTTCACCGGGCCCTTTACCACCAAACGGTGCATCTTCCGCCGGCCGTTCGAGTATGGCGATATTATGCGGCACCACCTCACCTGGACCAGGCATGATGTAATTATTAAAATCGACTGGGCCATGTTCGCGCGACGGGTAGTAAGGCTCAGTGGTCTCATACAACGCATGCGACACGCCCATCCAAGCACCACCGATGAGCTGCTGCTCCACAAGCCTTGGGTTAAGCGCTCGCCCCACCTCATACGCCGAATTAATTTCGTTCACTTCCACCACCCCTGTTTCATCGTCAACTTCGAGATCAACGATCAGCGCAGCGTGAGCAAATGTGGTTACGGTAGACATTTCACCTGTCGCATCGTCCACATCCGATTTAGGAACCAGAAAGATACCTCGACCAGAGAGTGTTTTGCCTTGTTTAAACTGCGCGGCGATTGCAGTTGCTGCAACTGATATCGATTTTGATGGCGCACCCTTAACGTGAATATTGCCTTTGCCATCGGTGTCCAGGTCACCTACATTAACTTCAAGCTCCTCAGCTGCAGCATCCAGCATTTGCTGTCGAGCTTCACTGGCAGCACGAATCACCGCATTACCCACGCGGTGTGTGCCACGTGATGCAAACGAACCCATACAATGAGGCCCGGTATCGCTATCTGCCGTATCCACATACACATCTTCAACTGGCACGCCCAATGTCTCTGACGCAATTTGCCGTGTCACCGACTTCATGCCCTGCCCCAAATCAATCGAACTGAGCGACACCATGAACTTGCCATCGGGTGTCGAGTGCACCAGTGCCTGCGATGGATCACCGCCTAAATTCATTCCGATTGGATAATTGATGCAGGCAAAACCTCGGCCTTTATGAATAGTCATATTATCTGCGCCGTCTGTTGGTTAAGTGCCTGGCGGCTCCCGGTCTGTTCATACCTTTGTTAAACCGCTCTGTGGGTTGATAAGGAGTAGAACCCGTTTGTTGAGACTCACTTTGCTGCTCATCCGCCGCATCTCGCTGCGCTACTGAGGATGCGACGTTCGAATCGCGTGCATAAGATGGTGTGTAGGGCACTGTGGTTTGGTTCTGACCACCATGCGGCGGCTGACCATTATTTCCAGCTGCTGCCGTTTCCTTATTTACAGATCCATTTTGAGATGCTGACGCAGCCACTTTATGGCCAACACGATCCGGATTGATTTGCATATGTGGATGTTGCGGTGGCACGGCAACTAGTAATTCGCTGGCCTGTCCAGCCGGTACGGTCTCAGTAGATTGCCTGGCGGGCTTTGTTTCAAGAGACTGACGCCTACGATCACCAATAAGGCCGACCGTATCAATAGCGGTTTCAGGAATTGCAGCACGTTCTACCGTACCACCCCCTTTTGAGCTGGACGCACTCGAGGCTTCTGGTGAAATTGTCCAACGTGCCTTTTGCGCTGCAACCTGACAACACTCTATAAGCGCGGTATTTTTTGCAAGGCGTCGATGCGCTTTCATATCACCATCGCGATACGCATTTTTAATGCGTAACTCGATTGGATTCATGCCAACGGCTTCTGCCACCTTATCCATGTGTGATTCAATGGCGAAATCGACACCGGTGATGCCAAAGCCACGCATAGCGGTGGCCGGTGTTCGGTTGGTGTAGACACAGAATACGTTGGCTGCGATGTTTGGAATACTGTAAGGACCGGGCAAGTGTCCAACCGCTTTTTGAATGGCGTAAGAAGATAATCTTGTATAAGCACCACAATCAAAGAAACCGGTGAATTCTCGGGCGACAATCGTACCGTCGTTTTTAACACCATCTTTAATGTACCAACGTTCGCCACCTCTTGGCGCTCCAACCTGCATTTCCTCTTCGCGATCCCACTGGAACTTCACAGGCTTTCCCGTTAGCATTGCGCCAAGCACCGCCATAGGTTCTACGATACTATCAACCTTGCCACCAAAGCCACCTCCTACAGTACCGCCAATAAAGTGCAACCTTGAAGATGACAAATCAAGCAGTTTCGCCGTCGTACCCAATGAAAAGAAGAGCGCTTGTGTAGAGGTATGACACACAAAACGTTCGGCTGTTTCAGGCGCCGCTATCGCACCGCAGGTTTCCATCGGCGCCTGCTCAATGGGTGACATCTGGTATTGTGCTTCAACTATTTTGTCCGCACTTGCAAAAGCGCGATTAACATCTCCAAAGCGCAGTTTTTGATGATCGAAACGTCCAAAGTCAAACGTGTTATTGGGATACACCTCGTTTACTACAGGTGCACCTGGCTCAAGCGCTTCCTCTACATCGAGCACATGCGGTAATACTTCCCAATCGACCTGAATTGCAGCGACGGCATCGCGCGCCTGTTTTTCAGTTTCAGCGATAACAGCACATACAGCCTCACCGATATAAGCCACTTTATTAGGTGACAGTAAGGCCTCATCGTCACGACCAAATTCGACCAGGCTCAATAGGGTATTCAGATTATTTGGTACATCCTGTGGCAGTACAACACGCACTACCCCTGGCATCTTCTCGGCACTCGCCGTCGAAAGACTACGGATGCGCGCATGATGATGAGGTGAGCGAACACAGCGCATGTGTAGCAAACCATCGAAAAGATGATCGTCGTAATAGCGTGTAGTGCCTTTTACATGTCCGATAATATCCTGCCGAATGGTCGGTTGGCCGATCTCTTTCAAATCGTCGCTTCGCTCATCAGCGAACAGGTCTTTGCGTAACTCTACTGTGCTCATCAGACTGCTCTCCTGCGCATGTTTTCAGCGGCCACCATGATGGCGTCAATGATCGGCTCATATCCGGTGCAGCGACACAAATTTCCAGAAATCGCTTCTGCTACCTGATCACGGCTGGGTTCAGGATTTTTGCTCAGTAATGCTTTAGCCGCCATCAACATCCCGGACGTACAGTACCCACATTGAGCAGCAAACCCTTCTACAAACGCTTTCTGTAATGGATGTAAATCCGGCCCTTCAGCAAGCCCGTTGTTGGTTTCAATATGCTTGCCCTGAACACGCTCTGCCAATAACAGGCAACTAAGTTGAGGCTTTCCATCGATTAACACCGTGCACGCACCACAGGTTCCCTGGCCACAACCGTATTTGGACGATAAATCGCCTACGTTACGACGCAACTCATCAAGTAAGTTGCCACCTTCCTGAACGAACACAGATGTTTCTGAACCATTAAGAACAAAACTGATTGGCTTTTTTGCCATTAGTAATCGCTCCGTTGCAGTAACAGCCGTTTTAGATAGACGGGCGCGATTTCAGTGCGATACCATCCGCTGGCGAGCGCATCATCTTCCGGATTCAAGCCCTCGTTGCAAACATCAATACAACGCTGAATGTTGCTTTCATCTAACGACACACCCTGTAGAGCCTGTTCTGCAGCTTTAGCCCGACGCGGCTGAGGTGCCATACCACCAAACGCAATACGTACATCGCCAACCCGTCCATTCTCCCGTCCCAAACAAACCGCTATGGTAATAAGCGATACACCCTTGGGTTTTACTCTACTGACTTTAAGATAGCGAAACGCCCCTGTCTTCGGACGTTTAATTGAAACTGAAATTACAACGCCCTTATTGCTAGGTGATTCCTGCAGAAATTGTTCTATAGCTTGTTCTCGTCCATCAGCCCAGCGCAATGTTGCATCCAATGCCAGCAATGCTGTTGTCATATCTCCATACGGCCTGGGTGCAAATAAATTTCCACCAACCGTTGCCATATTACGAATCGCCGGGCCACCAACCGAACGCGCAGCATCTGATAAAAATGCTAACTCTGCATTGTCTATGATTTCAGACATGGTAATACCGGCACCAATAGTGATTTGATCACCCGCTGACTGAATCTGCCTAAGCACAGGGTCTTCACTGAAAATTAGGCGATTAAAACCTTGATCGCCATAATTGACCTGACGCATTAACAAGGTTCCGCCACCCAAATAACGGCTTGATTCTGTCAGTGCGGTTGATGCCTGACTGACTGTGTCAACTGAATGAACCTCTATATTCATTAGGATGCATTCTCCAGATGCGTTCGAATTGCAGTAAAGCCTGCTTGATAAATGTCATTACTCACCATCTGTTGCAACTCTTCTTCGCGATTATCAATGGTATTGAACCGACCTTCCCATTCCCAATACGTGCTATCGGTATCGGTTACCGGAAACAGGCGCACATGAGACACATAGTTAAGTAGTGGTATCGGGGTGTCTAACAAGCAATAGCTATAGCTTTGTTCCGCATCCGACAAAGCCAGCAATTGCTCTCTGAGCTGAGACCCATCTTGCAATTGAAATTTTCTAATGCAGCCAACACAGTCGGACTCACGAGATCGTTCTATTTGACTGGTGGCGATGGCCGGGTGCCAACGATCATGACCATTAAAATCACGCAGTACATTCCACACTGTTTCAGTGGGATGATCTATGACCGTGCTGCACTTGACCTTAACCATGCTTACTCCCCGAAATACCGCTTCAGGGCATCAAAACCACCTTGAAAAACATTGGAGCCGATATTGCCAGTAAGCTCTGCTTCGTCTTCAGCCGCACAGTTAAAATCAGCCGTCCACTCAATAAAACAGCGATCGCCGTCCGTTACCTTGGTTAATCGGATAGTTGCCACGTAGTCAGATAAGGGCATGGGCGATTCGAGAATGCTATAGGTATAGAACTTGTCATAGTCGCTTAACCCTAACAGTTGCTCTCTTATATTATCGCCACTCTGTAAATTGAAATTCCGAATGCAACCAATTTTGTCTGATGGTAGCGACCCTTCGATACGCGAGTCACGAATGCGAGGATGCCAAACTGGCAAGGCATTGAAGTCCCTGACGCGATCCCAGACTTTGTCGGTGCTGGCATCTATCACCGAAGAGGTATAAACGCTGGCCATCAGGTTTTGGCCCCTCTATCTTCTTCTTTGTCTTTGCCGTCAGATTTCTTGGCTTTCGAATCGGCCAGGCGTTGCTGCTCCCATTGCATACGATTAAGTGATGCGGCATCGTTAAGCAGCCCACCTGACTTCGAAATATTCGAACCATCGACACCGATATCGCCCAGGAGACTATCAACCATCGGGGCTTGTACGCGGTAGCGCAGTGCTGAATTTATAATTTCATCGGTTGGCGAACCACCGGCACTGGAACCTCCACCATCTCCGCCTCCATCCCAGCCCATGCTTTTAGTGCCATTGCCACCGAGCTGCATAATCTTGATGTCGTTGATCTTCTCAAGCGGTTTAACCGATGCCGATACAATGCCTTCAACATGCTCCAGCATCTTACGTTTAAAGAGCGACTGACGCGCTTCATCGGTGAGGACGTTTTCAGCTTCGTTAATAAGCTTCTGCGCTTCTGCCTCAACCGCTGCACGGATTTTCTCGGCCTCTGCCGCAATACTCTTCTCAGCAGCTTCCTTCTCAGCCAGCATCACATCAACCGACTTAACCCGCTTGGCCTCTTCAGTAGCTGACGTTGTCTTAACCTGCTCAGCGGCTTCGATTGCCCGCGCCTTAGCAAGATCAGCTTCCACAGCAGCGGCACTTTCATCAAGCGATTTCTTGTACAGTGAAATCACCTTCTCCATAGAGGCTTCTTCAACTTCCTTATCTCTGTCAATTTCAAGCTTACGTCGCTTGGCCTGATGGCTTATGCGCACATCATCCAGGCCATCATCAGATTCAATGCGTTTACGCTCAACCTCCTCCTGACTGATAATCTGCGCTTCGTTAAGCGCTTGTACACGTTCAATTTCAAGCTGCTCAAGCACACCTTTACGCTGTACCCGTCTGGCTTCCAGTTCTTGTTCGGCCAAAATTCGTTCAGCGTCCACGGTCTTCTCTTTCGCGACACGCGCCGCATCAATCGCCTCATCAGCTGCGATCTGAGCTTTATCGATGGCTTGGTTTCTAGCGATTTCCAGATCGCGTACTTTCTTGTCACGATCGATTTTTTCGACACTTGTTTCAAGTTCTGTGGCAATGCGGTCTTGTTCCAGTATGCGGCGCGATGCAATCTCGGCAGCTTCTACTGTTTCCTGTTTTTCAATCTCGCGCGACCTTACTTCAGTATCACGCGCGATCTCAGCGGATCGCGTTGAAGACTCTTCTAATATGCGTGCCATATTGACTTGTTTCTGCGCTTCAGCAGAGGCAACATCCACAGCACGATTACGGGCAATTTCGCGCTCGCGTAAATCCTGCTCATACGCGACGCGATCGGCCGCGTTCTTTTTATCTTTGGCAATGCGTACCGCTTCCACCGCTTCTGCTTTTAACAACTCAGCTTTTTCAATGGCTTCGGCTCGTTCCACCTCACGCTCTTGTGTGGTCTCATCCGATTCGATGCGCTGCACCTGCACGCTAGCCTCATGCGCAATACGCTTCGCTTCTACCGCCTCACGTGCGGCAATGTCGGCCTCATCAATAAACTGGTTACGTTTTATCTCTAGTGCACGCACTTCCTTTTCAGAGGCAATGCGTTCGGCATGTGTGGCTTTTTCCTGCGCGATACGGCGTGCTTCGGTGGCCTCTTTCGCCGCGCTTTCCGCCTCTTTGAGAGCGGCTAAGCGTTTTACGTCCCTCTCTTGTGTGGCCTCATCCGCATCAAGCTTGCCCAGTGCCAGTACCTTCTCTTGTTCGATACGTGCTTTCTCGGTTGCTTCCTTTGAAGCAATCTCAGCGGCATCCACCGCCTCGTTACGCGTTATCTCCAATTCCCTGACGCGCATTTCTTTTTCAATTTTGGAAGCGGTGGTTTCTTCAGTTGCTTCTATTTGTGCAAGCTCTATTGAGCGTTGCTGACTAATTTGCAGCGAGCGGGTATCCAGTTCCGATGCAATACGCTCAGCCGCGAGCTCCTGTTCTCGCGCAATTTTTGCAGCTTCAGTGGCTTTTTGACTGGCTATCTCGGCTTCTTCAAGAACCGTATTGCGCTCAATTTCAAGACTGCGAGTTTCTTTGTCCGACACAATGCGCTCCGCCTTAATGAGCTTTTCCTGTGCGATACGAAGCGATTCAGAAGCCTCACGTGATTCTATCTCGGCTTTGTCTATAGATAGGTTACGCGCAATTTCTTGCTCCTTCGTTTGCCGTTGCAGCTCAATACGTGCTTCGGTAAGTCGCTGCTCCTGATCAATCCTGGCGCGTTCTATCGATTCACGCGCATCGATATCTGCAGCGTCCAGTACCCGCTGTCTTTCAATTTCTTTAGACTGCGTTTCCTGATCCTTACTAATGCGCGCTTCCGCTATCACCAGTTCTTGTTCGATACGCGCTTTTTCAACAATCTCTTTTGCCGCAATGCTGGCTGCCTCTGTTTCCTTTTCAGACTGGATTCGAGCAGCAGATAATTTCTTCTCCTGAGAGATACGCGCAGCTTCGACTTCTTCGCGGGTTTTAATTTCAGCTTCGTCAACGGCCTTCTTACGCGCGATCTCCTGCTGGGATATGGTGCGCTCAGATTCAATTCTGGCCTCGGCTATTTGATGCTCGTTCGCAATGCGCGCGGTCTCGATTTCTTCGTTGGATTGCAGAGAAGCACGCTGCGCCTCAGCGGTTCGCTCGGCTCTTTCGCGTTCAAGTTCTGTGCGTTGTCGAGCGCGTCGAAATTCAATATCTCGCTCTTGATCCAACCGAGCCTCTTCACTGGCGCGCTCTATTTCAAGTGCTTGCTTTTCAGCTTCAAGATTGCGTTCACGGATTCTAAGCGCCGTGTCTTGCTCAATATCGTTACGTAATTTACGGCGTGCTTCGATACTTTCAATGACATTGGTTAAACCTTCGGCATCAAAGCGATTAGACGGATTGAAGAACTCTATTTCTGTTTGATCAATATCGGTAACCGCCACGCTTTCCAGCTCAAGCCCGTTCTTATCAAGCCCTTCCTGAGCCACATCAAGTACTCGTGCAACATAGGAATTACGACTGACATGCAATTCTTCCATCGTCATTTCGGAGGCCACCGTACGCAGCGCCGAAATAAACTTACCCGACAACAGCTGGTGAATACGTTCAGGCTCGAGCATGCGCCGGCCCATTGTTGATGCCGCTAGTGATACCGATTCGTTGGTTTGCCGCACGCGTACATAAAATTCGGCATCCACATCCACTCGCATCCTGTCTTTTGTGATTAAGGCATCTTCCTTTTCACGTTTGACTGACAGATCAAGCGAATTCATATTGACGGGTGTGATGTCGTGGATAATGGGCCAAACAAATGCCCCTCCATCAATCACGACTTTTTCGCCAAGAAACCCGGTTCGTACGAATGCGATTTCTTTAGTTGAGCGTCGATAAAGCCAGTTCATCACCCAATAGAGGATGAACACAACGATAACGGCTACGATCAACCACAGAATTAATTGACCTATTATTTGTCCACTCACAGCTCATCTCCTCAGGACTTGCGGCCAATGGCCTTAAACTCTTTGGTTTGTTGGGTTAGTGCAGTTTCAGTGGGTAAGCGCTCCATCGACGAAGCGCCATAAAAACCGTGACAATACTGCGTGTTCTGTAATACAAAGTCTGCATCGGCTGGTGATGAAACCGGCCCCCCGTGCACCAGTACAATCACGTCCGGATTCACATCCAATGCTGCTTTTGCCCAGCTATCGGTAATCGCTGGTGCATCCTCCAGGGCTATTCCGGTTTCTGCACCAATACTTCCACCTGTGGTTAAGCCGTGATGTACAACAACAATATCGGCACCGGCTTTGGCCATGGATATGGCATCCTCTTCACTAAAAACATACGGCGTTGTTAGCATGTCTTTGTCGTGCGCCAAAGCCACCATCTCGACTTCCTTTTGATACGACATTCCCGTCTCTTCAAGGTTTGCGCGGAACACACCATCGATTAAACCGACAGTCGGAAAATTTTGTACACCTGAGAAACCGACAGCCTTTAGCTCATCAAGAAAACGATCCATCAACCGAAAAGGGTCAGTCGCACAAACACCGGCAAGCACAGGCGTGCGTTCAACAACAGGTAACACTTCTCCCGCCATTTCGAGCACGATAGAATTAGCATCACCGTAGGGCATCAAACCCGCAAGACTGCCACGCCCGGCCATGCGAAATCGTCCCGAGTTATAAATTACGATTAGATCAATGCCGCCGGCTTCTTCACATTTAGCGCTCAAACCTGTGCCCGCACCACCACCAATAATCGGTACACCGTTTTTCACCATATCTTGGTAGCTTGCTAATAAATTTTTTCTTTCAAACATACGTTATGCTCTTCTTGGTATTTCAGACGGTGATGAATTTAGAGACCGGAATGTTTTGACGACTAAATCTGCAAATTCCGGATCGTTGATGTTGTGCGGCACACGGATAACTTGACGTTGACCCGATTGATTGGCAGTTGCTTCTATGGCCGAAAACAAGGCTTCGTTGGCAACAGGATCCCAAAACGGCTGATCGGGTGCGTCTAGCGCCGATACACCGCCTTCATTAAGATAAAAGCGCACGGGGCTATTAATCTGGTTTAGTTTTTCACCAATGAACTGACCTATTTGCCGGCACTCGTCAGCGGTCGTACGCATCAGTGTTATTTGCGGATTGTGTTCATAGAACGAGCGGCCTTTAAAACGATCTGGGACTGTGTCTGGCGCATTGAAATTCACCATATCCAAAGCACCGCAGGCCCCTATATAAGGTTTGCCACCACTTGCAAACACATCCATTCGAGTTTGATCAGCAGCGAACACGCCGCCTGCCACCATGTCAGCGATTTCGGTAGTGGTTAAATCCAGAACGGCGGCCAATTGCCCCCCGTTCATCAGTTTTTCCATTGAGCGACCGCCGGTACCGGTAGCATGGAATACCAGACAGTCATACCGTGCGGAGAGTTGTTCTGACACCATGGTCACACAAGGTGTCGTCACGCCAAACATCGTCACAGCCAGTGCAGGTTTGTCATCCACCGCTTCTACTGAACCGGCACGAGCTTGCGCCATACCGGCTATCGCTTCTGCCGCATTTTTAAGCACAACTCGAGTGATTGAATTGATACCCTGAACATCCGCCACCGAGTACATCATCAACATATCTGAGGAACCCACATACTGTTCAGTGTTACCTGACGCCACAGTAGAGACGATGAGTTTCGGTACACCCACGGGTAAAGATCGAAAGCCCGGTGCAACCAGCGCCGTGCCACCAGAGCCACCTGCACCTATGACACCGGCCACATCGCTGCGGCTATTTACCCAACGCTCAAACGCAACCGTCATCCCGGCTACCGCGGTGCCTCTATCTCCAGTGAACACGGCAGAAGCCCCTCGTGGGTGCAATGCTGCCACCGCATTTGGCGGCACCTCCGCACCAGAAGGTTTACCCGTGGTGGAAAGATCCACAATTTGCGTGCGCACACCAGCCGCTCGAATAACATCACGCATAAAGCGCAGCTCATCACCTTTTGTATCGAGCGTGCCACAGACATAGACAATGCCATTACGACCGGCGTTAACATCGGCGACTTCAGTCTTTACACTCACAGCTTCAGTATGGGTTACCGTCCTCGCACTTCGAGCAATGATTTTTGCAGGAACAGCCGCTGTCCACCGGTCTGGCACTGTGGGGTTAGATA
>CAYSZH010000105.1:0-16454 GCA_964435305.1 uncultured Granulosicoccaceae bacterium | reverse complement strand
AAAAGATCGATACCCACTCGACCAAATAACTGACGCTTGGCTTCTGCCACATAGGCATTACCAGGCCCGACCAACATATGTACCGGATCTATGGTTTCCGTACCCAGTGCCATCGCACCCACCGCCTGAATACCCCCCATGACGTAAATTTCGTGTGCGCCACCGAAGTGCATTGCTGCAATAACACCTGGGTTGGGCTTGCCCTGAAACGGTGGTGTACAGCCGATGATGCGCGGCACTTTAGCGACACTTGCAGTGGCGATAGACATATGCGCACTGGCAACCATCGGAAACTTGCCCCCCGGTACATAACAACCCACCGATTGCACCGGGATATTTTTATGTCCGAGTATCACACCTGGAAGCGTCTCAACTTCGATGTCCAGCATGGAGTCGCGTTGTGCCTGAGCAAAGTCACGCACTTGTTTTTGTGCAAATTTAAGATCACTTAACTCACCGGGTGTTAACTGTGAGATTAAGTCTTGTATCTCTTGTTCACTGAGCTTGAAAGAGTCAGGAGAATAGTTATCAAACTTTTCCGATAACGATCTAACCGCCTTGTCGCCATGCTGTTCTATTTCAGCTAGCGTATTCTCTACAACCGTTCTTGTTTTAGAATCGTTGTCTGCTTTGTCTGCCGCAGATAGGCCGCGTTTTAAATACTCAATCATTAGTTTTACCTTAAGAAGGTGCTCGCTTTCATAAACGCTTACCTGTTTGCGAATCAAACAAATGACATATCGACGCATCGATGGATGCATGCACCGTATCGCCGATACTGGTGCGGTAGTCTTTAGCTGCTTTTATCGATACCAGCGTGCCACCAACGCGCATGGTGACCATAGTGGCCTCACCCAGTAGCTCCATTGAGTAGGCAGCTGCTGAAACCTGGCCTTGTTCACTGACGATGCCTGCATCTTCTGCACGAAAGCCAAGTGTGACAGCACCATTAATTTCTCTGCTAAGACCACTAATAGATACATGCTCGCCGCGGAATACACCGTCGTGTAATTCGCCTTGCATTAAATTCATTGCAGGCGACCCAATGAAACTTGCAACAAAGGTATTTACCGGTTTCTCGTATATTCCGGTTGGTGTATCCACTTGTTGAATAACACCCTGGTCCATCACCACTACTCTGTCGGCCAGTGTCATCGCTTCCACCTGATCGTGAGTCACGTATATTGTTGTGGTGTTTAAGGTATGCTGTAAATTCTTAATCTGAGCGCGTGTCGAAACACGCAGCTTGGCATCGAGGTTTGACAGAGGTTCATCCATTAAAAACACTGTTGGTTCACGTACAATCGCACGCGCCAAAGCCACTCGTTGCCGCTGACCACCGGAGAGCTCGGCTGGCTTTCGATGTAAAAACTCATTAAGTTCAACCATGCTGCTGGCGCGCATAACCCGCTCATCGTGTGTTGCTGTATCTACCTTGCGTACTTTTAGCGGGAAACGAATGTTTTCGTAAACGGTCATATTCGGATACAAGCCATAGCTTTGAAAGACCATGGCAACATCGCGATCTTTCGGTTCTAACTTGTTAACCAGGCGATCACCTATATAAATATCCCCTTCGGTTGCCTGCTCTAAGCCTGCCACCATGCGCATGGTAGTGGTCTTTCCACAGCCAGATGGGCCGAGTAAAACCAGAAATTCCTGATCAGCTATTTCCAGGTCGAAAGCATCGACGCCAACAAAGTTACCCCATCGTTTCGATATATTGTCTAGTCTGATTGCAGCCATTATTCTAACGTTGCTCTTCTAACCCTTTACGGCACCGGCTGTTAAGCCACTGACTATTTGTCGCTGAAAAAATAAAACCAAAATAAACAACGGTGCAGTGGCAGACACAACGGCTGCTACGGCAAACATGACATTACCCTGCACCTGAGTTGTACCCAGGAAGCTACCGATTTTTGGCACCATTGTTTGATTGTCCTGGCTGAGTAACATAGACGTGATCGCAAAATCGTTGTAAGCCAGCAAAAAACTGAAAAGGCCTGTGGTAATAACGCCCGGCCACATTATCGGAATAATCACATACCTAAATGCCTGAAAGCGCGTACAACCGTCTACTAAGGCACTTTCATCAAGATCTTTAGGGATGTTTAAGAAAAATGAATGCAACATCCACAAAGTAAAAGGCTGATTGATCGCTACCAATACGACTATTGTGGTGGGTAATATGCCCCATATATTTAATTCGAAAAACGGTAACAGATAGCCAGATACCAACGTAATGTGCGGCATGGCCCTGAAGACCAAAGCTGCAATTAAAATCCAGAAGGTATAACGAAAACCGGATCTTGATAAAGCATAACCGCCAAGCGTGCCAAACGTGAGAGAAATAAGGACAACAAAAAAGGTGACAATTAGCGTATTAATCACTGCACGCCAAAATTCTTCCTGAACCCATGCACCGTGGTATCCGTCACCGGTAAACTCGACGCCTTTTTCAGCCAGTGTGCGTTCACCACTGAGCGCGTAGGTCCAGTCGACTTTTGAGAAAAAATCGCCCTCGACTTTAAACGACCCCCACAGCGTCCAGATAAACGGAAATGCAGCTAGCACAATCCATGTTAGTAACAGCACAGCTAGCACTATTCGTAACGGTAGGCTTTTTTTCGACTGCGCAATCACTAGTGCACCACCTTGTACTGTCGCCAGGTACGCACTAGCACCGGCAGTAACAAGACACAAACACCGATTATGGTTAGCATTGAAGTGGCAGCGGCGGAGCCAAACAATTGTTGTTGACCGCGAAGATCATTAAAAATAATCCACGACAATGACGTCGCGCTTGCCGATGCACTAAAACCGACGATAGGCTCAAAAACACGAAAATTATCCATTAATTGGATTAAGGCAACAAAAGTCACCAGCGGCAATAAATGCGGCAACACCACATAGCGGATGCGCTCCCAGCGACTGGCACCATCGATCATTGCAGATTCAAGCGTATCTTGTGGCACCGTCTGTAAACCTGCATAAAAAACCACGAAGGCAAATGGTGCTGAATGCCATACGCCATAAACAAGTAACATCACCCAAGTGAGAAAGGGTGATGCCTTCAATGATAGATCGGGGTTATCAAATATTGACTGTAGTGCCGAACCTATTACGCCGTTCGCATCAACCATCCAAAACAATACGAGGGAACCAATAAGGGGCGTGACAATCATCGGAAGCAAAGACACAAAGATCACAGAGCCACGCAACACCCTGGGAATGGCATTAACCGCGACAGCAATACAAAACCCGAGAACAATGACAAGCGGTGTCACTACAAACGTATAAACCAATGTAAACGAAAGCGCCTTATAGAATGGCAAGTTATATATGCCGCGAAAAAATGAAGCAATGCTCTCTTGTTCAGCCCAAAGTGTATTAACTTCACTAACCGCTAAATGCCCGCGGTTTAAGTAGGTATCAAAACCTATAAACTGGCCCAGCGGCTTCTCTGCTCGCAGACTTTCAGTCGCTTTAACATTGACCCGCATTTCTGATGTGCACTTAAATGGTCCGCACGTTTCAACCTCTTCCATAACCTTGGGGTGTTCAATGTGCATCGATTGAATCACTACAGATACGATGGGTAGCGCGATGAAAAGCAACATTGCCAGAGCAGATGGCAAGATGAAAAAGAAAAATGTTCTATGCGGCATGCGAACTCAACATAGGGAGTGACGAGCCTAAGTGGACAAGAAGTACTCGGGGAGTCTATGCTCCCCGAGTTATACGAAAGCGCTACTGTAAAAAGCCAGCTTCTTTGGCTTTCGTATTGTAAGCCGCTTCAATGTCGGCCAATGCGGTCGCAGCATCCTCATTTCCTTGAAGGAAATCAGAAATTTCATCTCCAGCTGCACCGTGCAGCGCACCCATATAGGCGACCATAGGATACGGCTCAGCACCAGCAGCGGCTGAGTCGGCCACGCCTACCGCTGCAGCACCTGGGGTGTAACCATCGATCAGCCAAACAGCAGCATCTGCGTTAGCATTCGCAACATCGCTTGTAATGCCATTCATCATGGCAATGAAAGTCGCTTCCGCATCTTCATCACTTGTGTTTGCAGCGATCGAAAATCCATCCCACCAAAGTGTGGTGGCAGGTGTAGAACCGCCTCCCAATGAAGGTGCGCTGCTGAACATAGTTGAAGATGTAACTTCAGCAGTGGAGCCCTCATCGTCAAGAACTGCAGCAGTACGCGAACCCCAAAGATTTGACATAGCGGTATTGCCCGCTTCCCATTCTGCCTGAACCACGTTCGAGTCAAATGTCAGGTAGTCCGGGTTCATGTACTCAGTAAGCGACTTAAGCATATCCAGCGTAGCCATACCGTGTTCATTATTGATATCGAGCTCCGCTGATCCGTCTTTAAAAAAGTCGCCACCAGTACCCATGTACATGTTGATAAATTCTTCACCCAAATTCCAACCAGACTTAAAGGTTCCTGCATACGGGTAGTCCATTAAGCCTTTATCCTTAATCGCTTTCGACGCAGCCAGTACGTCTTCGTATGAGGCTGGTACAGCGACACCCGCTGCATCAAGAATGTCTTTACGATAAAAAAGATGTTGTGCATTTGCCATAAACGCAATCGCCATGAC
Source organism: uncultured Granulosicoccaceae bacterium (assembly GCA_964435305.1). Taxonomy (GTDB): domain Bacteria; phylum Pseudomonadota; class Gammaproteobacteria; order Granulosicoccales; family Granulosicoccaceae; genus Granulosicoccus. The sequence continues at coordinate 11,843 of CAYSZH010000105.1, read as the reverse complement.
CTTGCCATCAACCGTGATCAGTTGGTTTTTCTGTAAAGCGCCACCGTGTTTAGCAACCAAATCGTCAAGCGATCTCACCAGACCGTCATTCATTAGTGTCACCAATACGCCATTATTGACAATGACCGAGCTGTATTCTGCTGGGCTGGCGGTGAGCGCTGCGATCATCACCTCTTTAAAATCTTTACTATGGTTCTTGGCGAATTCAACTCCGTCACCAGCACAGCTTTCTGCCGCCGAAACAACCGCGTGCAGTGCTGGAAAATCATTACCAAGTACGCTTACTGAACCTTTTTCTATGCCACACCCAGCGTGCGCCGTACCGAAACTGGCCGCCAAAAGTGCGCTGCCCAGTAAGGCCTTTTTAAAAACAGTCATATGAATTTCTCCTTTAGGAAATTTCAGACAGCGCCACTGCGCTGACATTTACGATGGTCGATAATAACTTGATAATTTCGCCAAAAAACCGGAGCTTATAGAGCCAAAAACACCTCAAAAGCGCCAGTTGTTATTTTTTGCATTCGTATGCAAAAGTGTATCGCTAGTTATCCTGACTTGGCAAGTAAAAAATGCATTCGTATGCAATGCAGCGGGTCCTAATGAACAACAGTGGCGAACTCTCCGACCATCCGACTATGTAGCGAAAGCCGGTGGACTATCCAACATCGCTATAACTTCTATTTCAATGACCATTGATTCATACACTAGATGAGTCACCGGTATACCAGAGGTGGCGGGACCCGGCTGCCGATATGAAGCTGACCTGATCAATAGATTTTCGTGCAAGGCCTCGGCACTGGCACTGCCCTGATAAAAAGTAGTGACTTTCACCACATCATCGAGTGTGGCTCCTAACTCGGCAAGTACCGACTCGATATTGCGCATCGCAATTCGAGTCTGTTTTACCATGTCGTTAGGGTGCAATACTTGCGCATGCTGGTCAAGCGCAACCTGACCGCCCAGATGAATCAGATTGCCAAAACGGTTGCCGTGCTTGTAGGGCAGCTTTTCTGTCCAGTTCCAGTGCTTTTCGGGCCAACTGTAATCAGGTGGAGAACTGCTGTTACTGTTTACACCGGCCGTAACCGCAATCTTTGTCATCAAGCCAGACTGGGCAAATTTCTGAACCGCGATTCCGGTCGCTGCAGGACCGGGGTCGGTAAAACAGGCAGCCCGAATGCGAGCGGGTTCGCTCCAGGTAGCAGCCGTGCCATCGCCTTGATAAAACACATTCAGCTTGAGCACATCGTCAGTTGATGCGCCAACCAGTGCCAATGTACGCGACAACACATCCATCATGACATGCGTTTGCGCTATCAAATTACCAGGGCTTTGTACTTGTCCCGCGGCATTCAGTGATGAACAGTCGCTGGTAAAAACCAGATCGCCACAACGAATAGCATGTGAAAATGGCTCCGGTAAAGCAGGCAAATTTGGTCCACGTGCTCGCTGTAATTCAACTTTTTCAGGCCCGCACCAGGCAATCGCCTCGAGCTCAATGCGCATTCCCGGATAACATAATGCGGGCAGACAAATAGTGGACACCGTTGGCAAACAATCCTCAGGTACGGCCTTAGCCAACATAGAAAGAATTAACTGTTCGTCAGCTGAATCACCAACGAAGTACACCACCCACCTAACGACATTGGCCATGGATGATTCAAGATCATTAATAATGTCATTTACAAACTGAATTACATTCTGACACTGTGCGCTGAGCACATCCGGGTTAACCACCCGCCCCTGCCTATCAAGATCGGCCTGACCACCGGTAAAAATCAGATCACCACTGCGTATACCGTGCTGGTGTGTCAGTTTTACAGGCCATTGCCAGTGATGTTGCGGAAAGCTATGACGTTTCATTCTTCGCGACCAAGCGGTTATTCATCAGCTACATCGGCATTGGATCTATTCAGTTGGAATACGGTTTAATTCGTTAAAAGACGCACTTACGCTTCTTGTTCGCGAGGTGGTTCTTTTGCACCAGTCATAAATGCAACCGCATCTGACATTGAGTAGTCAGCAGGATTTATCACACACAATCGCTTGCCCAGGCGATGAATATGGATTCGGTCCGCCACTTCAAATACATGCGGCATATTGTGTGATATCAGCACAATTGGCATGCCACGCGATTTCACATCTTGAACCAGGTCCAGTACGCGCCGCGATTCTTTTACACCCAGGGCCGCCGTTGGTTCGTCCATAATGATCACCTTGGAACCAAACGCAGCTGCTCTGGCAACCGCGACTCCCTGACGTTGCCCGCCAGAGAGCGTCTCCACAGACTGATTGATATTCTGGATTGTCAGTAGGCCCAGTTCGGATAGTTTGTCTCTGGCAAATTTCTCCATGCGCGAACGATCAAGCTTGCGAAAGTACTTACCAAAAAATCCTCGTTTGCGAATCTCTCTACCCATAAAAAGATTGTCCGCTATTGATAATGATGGTGATAGTGCGAGGTTTTGATATACCGTCTCTATGCCTGCACGTTTTGCTTCCATCGGGGATTGAAAATTGACTAAGTTGCCATCGAGTTCGATGGTTCCACTATCAGGGCGCACCGCACCGGAAATTGCCTTGATCAGCGTTGACTTTCCTGCACCGTTATCTCCAATCACACCCAGAATTTCGTTAGGCTGCAAATCAAAGTCGGCTTTGTCGAGAGCGGTGACTCGTCCATAGCGTTTCACCAAGCTACGCACTTTCAACAATGGCTCGCTCATGCAGCAATTCTCCTAATCCAGTTGTCGACCGCCACTGCTGAAATGATCAATACGCCTATAAGTAAATAGGTCCATTGAGGATCACTGCCGAGTAATCGCAGACCCAGAGAAAAAACGCCTACAATCAACGCACCAAAAAACATTCCGAGAATTGATCCCCTCCCCCCGAACAATGAAATACCACCAATTACCACGGCAGTAATCGATTCGATATTAGCCAGCTGGCCTGCAGTTGGAGAAATTGATCCGATACGACCGCACAGCATCCATCCGGCGACAGCACAGATGAATCCTGCCAGTACGTAAACTGACACCAGTGTTTGTTTGACTCGTACACCTGAGAGTTCGGCCGCCTCAGGGTCGTCCCCAATGGCATAGACATGCCGGCCCCAAGCGGTGTGATTGAGAATGTAATTTAGCAACAGAATAATCAGTACAAGTGCTATGACGCCGTAAGTGAATACAGCACTACCGATCTTAATTTTCTCGCCGAAAAACTGCAGTAACGGTGCATGCTCGGCAATATCCTGGCCCCTGACTGTTTCGTTTGCTGAATACAGGAAATTGGATGCAAGGATAATCTGCCACATACCCAGCGTAACAATAAAAGGCGGTAGTTTGACATACGCAACGAGCAAACCATTGATGTAACCGCAAAATGCACCAACTGACAGACCGGCAAGCACGGCGACCTCTGGTGGCAGGCCGTAGCGAAAAACAACTTGTCCCATGACGACAGACGAGAGCACCATGATTGCACCGACCGACAGATCAATACCGGCGGTCAAAATGACCAGGGTCTGTGCCGTACCGACCATGCCAACAATCCATACCTGTTGGAGTATCAGTGTTAGTGCAAAAGGTGAGAAAAACTTCTCCCCCAACAGCAAGCCGAACACTGTGATCGACGCAATCAACACAATAAGCGGTACCGCCGAAGGCATCTTGTGCAACGCGTGTTGAATGTGTCCAACCAATGTCTTTTTTCCATCGTCAAACGACGCTATAGTGTTGTCACTATTTTCCAGGCTGCTCTCGATTTCAGTTAATGGTTGTCGTTCCATTAGCTTGGTACTCGCAAGTTATTTCTGTAAGTGGGTTCAGGCATTGGAACTGTGGTGGCTCCCGGCTTGCCAAGGGCAAACAGCTTAATAAAAAAAGGGCAACCTAATTTCGGTCGCCCCAGGCAGACCCCGTTTATAGAGACTGCTGATGACTGTTTGCGAACGGGCGACTGCAAACGCAGCCCCCGTTTGCGCTTAGTGGATCTGATTTAACCCCAGCACAAATCAGTGCCTTCTTTGGAATCAATAGACTCAACGCCTTCAGCGGGCTTGTCAGTAACAAGTGCCACACCCGTGTCGAAGAAATCTTTTCCCGGAGTGTTCTCAGGCTTACTGCCATCTTTGGCCCAAGCTGCGATGGCTTCCACACCTAAAGATGCCATAAGGAGTGGGTACTGTTGCGACGTAGCACCGATAACACCCTCTGCAACATTTTGTACACCAGGACAACCACCATCGACTGACACGATCAACACATCATTCTCACGACCAACAGACTTGAGTGCCTCGTAGGCACCGGCAGCAGCCGGCTCATTCAGTGTGTATACCATATCAATCATTGGGTCTTTGGCTAAGAGGTTCTCCATGGCTTTACGGCCGCCTTCTTCATTGCCCTCTGATACATCATGTCCAACAATGCGTGGATCGGTTTCATCACCCCACTTTTTCGGATCACCAAGCTCAATACCGAAGCCTTGTAGAAAACCCTGATTACGTAAAACCCCGACAGTTGGTTGTGCGACATTAATGTTAAGCAAACCAATCTTCGCGGTTGCGGCCTTGTCGCCCATTGTGGCTTTGGCCCATTTTCCAATCAATTCACCAGCGAGGAAATTGTCTGTAGCAAAGGTGGAATCGGCTGCATCGATCGGATCCAGCGGGGTATCAAGCGCAATAACCAATAGCCCCGCATCACGTGCCTGTGTGATTGTGCCAATAATCGCATCAGGAATTGAGGGGGTGATAAGAATACCTTTTGCCCCATCAGCAATACAGGTTTCGATAGCGGCGACCTGTGATTCGTTATCCGTATCAAATTTTCCTGAATAGGCTTTTAACTCGACGCCAAGTTCCTCCGCCTTTTTTTGTGCACCTTCTTTCATTTTCACGAAAAAGGGATTACTTTCAGTTTTCGTAATGAGGCAAGCACTGGTGGCTGCTTGCGCGCTTGTTGCTGCGACGGCGCTTAAGGCAACCAGGCCAAGCGCTACTGTTAATTTGTGTTTGAACATAGTGTTTCCCTCCAAGGATTGAAGCTATCAGAATTTTTAACGATCAGCTAAGTAGTAGTTCTCCCGGTGCTGTTCGATGTGAATTGCACCTAATAGACTCTCACCGAAAATGCACATTGTCAAGAAATCTACCAATTGATTTGGTTTTTTTTCAGTCAATTTGGACCACTTATTAAACTGAACGCTATTTATAGTAGAACTCCTTGTTTCGCCGTTTTTGGTTATTGCTTAGCTGATCTACTTGACGCAATAAAAGCATCAATTTCGTGTCGATCAGGGATGGCAGACTGCCCCCCCAAGCCTCGACAATTCAGTGCAGCTGCAGCGCTTGCAAATTCTGCAATGCGCGAGATGGGCCAATCCTGCATTAGTCCGTATATGAAGGCACCGTGGTATACATCACCACACCCTGTGGTATCAACAGCGTCGATGGGGAATGCGGGCTGTCGATGTGTTTCATGTATGGTTTTGCAAAAACTGCCTTGCTCTCCTGCAGTAATTGCGACTGTATGAGCAGGCGTTTTTTCAAACAAGCTTAACAAAGCATCATCGCAGTTCGCGGCGTCGGTATACTCGTACGCAAAGGCTGCACACACTATCAATACGTCGACATAGGACAGAAGCTCTTCAATCTTTGGCTCAACGCTTTCCGCATCCAATACGACCTGCACATTAGCTTCTTTCGCGATCCTCGCTGCAGCCAGTGCTGCTTCCATGGAGTAGTGATCAAGATGCAAGTATCGACTCCGAAGTATGGACTCCCGATCTAACTCCGCAGCTTGCAGGTGTGACTTGCCTTGCGCAGTCCAAAGTATTGTGCGTCTGCCCGTTCCTGCCTCAACTATAATAAAAGCGAATCCCATCGAACCATCTGCTTCGATGTGGGATCCGGAGAGATCAACGCCCTTCGTACTTAAATCCGAATGTGCTGTTTTTCCAAGATCATCATCGCCAAACTTTCCCAGAAAACATGCTTTCGCACCGAGGCGTGCCAGCGTCACCATCGCCGTTGCGACATTACCACCCGTTTGTTTGCTGAATGTTTGAAGTTCGATTTGAGTGTCCGGACCAGGGAAATGATCAACTACACCAATATAGTCAACCACCGCAGTTCCAACACCTGTAACTGATAAGTCGTTTCCCATCAGACTTGTGTTAGAACGAGATCATCTTTCAGGCTTCGATCAGGTTTGATACCTCTTTTCTCTAGCATACCGTGATATTCACGCACAGCTGCCTCGGCGTCGAGCTGCCCATCTGCAATAGCGCGAAGCACAGTGACTGAAGCGAGTTGGTCTTCAGAATCATTGATTTTGCGACCGAACAACGCTGCACGGGCTCCGTATTTTTTGGCCTCCCACAACATCCTGTAGGAATCGTGCGTTGTGCCTGATGGCCCCCCTAATATACCAACAATAACGTTGGAATCGTAGCGCGTTAGTGCTTCGAGTGAGGCAGGTCCGAAATACGGGATTTTCAGAAATAATGGTCTGCCTGCGCTGGTAACACCAGCAAGTGTTTTAGCGATGGTATCGTTAACATAGTCGGCTACCTTTACCGGAGCGTTATTACCGGGTGCATTTGGTACGAACACCTCCAGAAAGTGTCTAAATTCTTTTTGCTCGGCTTCAATTCGAAAATCTTTGTATGCCTGTAGACCAGCTCGATCGAGCTGCGCATCATTATTAAAGGTGATCGAGTAGAGGCCAAGATCAGCACCTGTTTTTCGTTCCTCAGGTGCACAGTGCCATTTTCCACATTGCGCATGGTCTATCGTCGTGCTACGAAATGGAAGTGAAGGCTGATTCGCATAGCCTCCGCTGTTTCCCAACCAGATATCGGTTGTATCGTTTGCCCGAATGGCAGGGGTAACAGCGCTGTCGTCGAACAACCTTTCCTTAATGGTTAGCTGCTCACTGCTGCTGACACTCATCAGCATGATATCTACGAGCCCCTGTTCAGTCACATCACGCATATACTGCATGTATTCATGATGCGTACGATAAGGGTATTGACCGGAGTCCGGCCCACGATTTTTCCCCGGAGATGGGATACCTCCACCCATATCCCCGTCTTTTGCATCTGCAAGAATAAAATCATCGACCGATGAATCAGCCAGAATACGATCTATCTTTTCGTCCAGAGTTTTTTGCATCGATATCGATTAAGTCTGCGAACTGAACAACATCTTAGTCGAATTGCATAAACCAAATCCAGTCTTGAGCAACGGTTAATGCGCAGCTGGTAACCATGCACAGCATCCGAATGCCGGTAATACCAGACTTGAATCAGGAACTCGGAAACGTTGATCGCCATTCAGCCGGCAATGTGGAGTGGCACCGTAACCGTATTTGTTGATTCATCGACCACAGCGCAAAGTGAATGGCGGAACCGTTATTGAAAGCAACGCAACTGTGGCTTCAGGAATCTGAAGCCACCGGAACCGTTTTCGTTGTTAGCCGATTATAAGCGTCGTAAACGAACTTATTTGCTTAGCGCCTGATCTGTAATGGCATGTGTCCATGCACCTTCAGGCTGGGCAGAAATAACAGGATCAGAACCACCGCTGAGCAGTGATGTCACTGTGCGCTCATAGTCAGCAGGTAGCAGTGCCCCATTGGAACCAGCCGTAAGTTTGGCCACTTCACCCATCATGCGGATTTGGTGCTCTTCAGTTTGTGCACCGGTTTCGTCATAGTCCAGCACGATCAAAGCGGCTTTTTCCGGGTTTTCTTCAGCCCACTTCCAACCCTGCATTGAAGCGCGAACAAAGCGCACCATCTTGTCTGCAAACGCCGGGTCTGACAGGTTTTCTTCCAGTGCATATAAGCCGTCTTCAAGCGTGGCAACACCTTCGTCTTCATATTTGAAAGTGATCAAGTCATCGTCGGATAAACCTGCATCAATCACTTGCCAGTATTCGTTGTAAGTCATTGTGGATACGCAGGCCGCCTGGCCATTGATAATTGGGTCAACGTTGAAGCCTTGTTTTAATACTTCGACACCGTCTTCACCACCATCGGTTGATAGACCGAGCTTACCCATCCAGCTTAGGAAAGGAAATTCGTTACCAAAAAACCAGACACCCAGTGTCTTGCCAGCCAGATCATCGGTTGAAGCGACACCTGAGTCTTTGCGACAAGTCAGCATCATGCCCGATGATTTAAACGGTTGTGCAATGTTGACCATCGCCAGGCCTTTTTCACGTGCGGCAAGCGCAGCGGGCATCCATTCCACCGTGACATCAGCACCACCACCGGCGAGTACTTGTGTAGGTGCAATGTCCGGGCCACCCGGTTTGATGGTCACGTTTAGATCTTCGTCTTTATAAAAGCCTTGTTCCAGCGCAACGTAGTAACCGGCAAACTGTGCCTGTGTTACCCATTTTAATTGCAGGGTGACGTCATCAGCAGCGCTTGCGATACCGGCTGCGAATGACAGTGTCAAAGCAGTGAATGTTTTTATCAGTTTCATCAGTACGTTTCCTCTAATGGTTGTAAGATTGTTTTGTTGCTATTTCTAAGTTGTCGTTGATTAATTAAGTTGTTGTTGATTAATAGAGAGTGATTGTTGTTTATTGAGTTGTATTTCTACCAGTTTGGGATGGGTGCCAGAAGGTCACACGTTTTTCAAGCCAGGCTACCAGACCATAAAAAATAGTACCTGCTACCGCAGCAACGGCTATCTCTGCCCATACCAGATCTATGTCCAGACTACCGACACCTGTGGAAATGCGAAACCCCATGCCACGAGTGGGAGACCCAAAATACTCTGCCACAATCGCTCCGATAAGCGCGAGTGTGGTGGCAATTTTTAACCCGTTAAAAATAAACGGCATTGCCGCCGGCAGGCGCAATTTCAACAGCGACTGAGCGTATCCTGCGGCATAGGTCCGCATCAGGTCGCGCTGCATTTGATCAGACTCTCGCAAGCCCTGAACGGTATTTACCAGGATCGGAAAGAATACCATGACCACCACCACGGCCGCCTTGGAGTGCCAGTCAAAGCCAAACCAGTTCACCAATATGGGTGCAATACCAACGATTGGGAGGGCGGCGACAAAGTTGCCAATCGGTAGCAGCCCGCGGGTTAAAAAACGGCTTCGATCAATCACGATTGCGGTCATAAATGCTGCCAGCGCACCCATGATAAACCCGAGCAAGGCGCCTTTTATAACGGTTTGCTTAAAATCGATCCAAAGGGTTTGTGTTGAGTTATATAGCGTTGAACCGATCTGGCTTGGTGCCGGAAGAATTACTGGCGACACATTAAACCCGCGCACCAGAGCTTCCCACAACACCAACAGGGTGATGCCGAACAGTAGCGGTACTGCAATGCGTATCGCTTTGTGTTGAGCCGCGGCTGAATTGGCCAGCCGAATGTTCAGTGCCCAGGCGCTCGCCCAGAACAGCAGTGCCGCCAGCAACCAGATCATGAACGGAACCCCATTCGGGACAGCGTTATTTTTTGCAGTACATCAAGCAAAGTAACGAGTGCACCCGCCAAAATGGCGGCGGTGAATAGTGCGGACCAAATAGCCAGCGGCGTTCCAAACTGATCGCCTATCAAGATGCGCGCACCCAGACCACTCACAGCACCGGTAGGTAGTTCACCAACAATGGTACCGACCAGCGCCGCCGCAATCCCCACCTTCAGTGATGTGAATAAAAACGGCACACTGGCAGGTAATCGCAGCTTAAAAAAACTTTGCAGACCGCCCGTGCTATAGGTCTTCAGCAAATCCAGTTCTGATGCAGAGGGCGAGCGTAGCCCCTTAACCATACTCACCAGGACTGGGAAGTAACACAGATAGGCTGCAATGATGGCTTTTGGAACACCTCGCTCCTGTATGCCGACTTGATTAGACAAGACAATAATCATCGGTGCCAATGCGACAATCGGAATGGTCTGACTGATAATTGCCCAGGGCATTAAACTCATGTCTGCGACACGGCTATAGACAATTGCGATTGCACCCAGAATGCCCAAAGTGGTGCCCAGTAAAAACCCCCACAAGGTCGACTGCAAGGTAATCCAGCCATGATAAATCAATGATCTTTTGGAAAAAGCACGACCCTTGGCAATCATTGCTCCCGTGGTTTTCCAAAGTTCATTGCCCACTTGAACAGGTGTTGGCAATCGTGGGCGCTTAAGAGAATAACCGGATGCGACGTGTTCACTGTTGTCAGCCATTAGTCGCCATGCAGAGACATCGCGACGCACCACTGATTTTGCCGGTATGACGTTCGCACCGCCCCGCTCAGCGGCATCCAATGCGGTGCGAATATTCATCGGCGCCACGGCGAGTGACCAGAATGCGACGATCATGGCGAGTACGGTTAGTACTGGCACAATGTTACGCATGGTGGTTCACCGTAGGCGCAATTAAACAACCACTATGAATAGTGTCAGTTAAGGCTCGGCTAGTCATAGCTGTGCCCGGCACGCAAACCTTCCCGCACTCGATGTGCGATTTCCAGAAACTCCGGCGTATCCCGAATCTCCAGTGGACGTTCTTTTGGTAATGGACTTTCAATGACATCGGCCACCCGCCCGGGGCGTGGTGACATCACCACTATTTTGGTCGACAGAAACACAGCCTCTGGAATAGAGTGGGTAACGAATGCAATGGTTTTTTCAGTTTTCGACCACAGTGCCAGCAGTTGTTCATTAAGGTGGTCACGAACAATTTCATCGAGTGCACCAAACGGCTCATCCATTAACAGGATGTCTGCATCAAAGGCCAACGCTCTCGCGATTGAGGCACGCTGTTGCATTCCACCTGACAATTGCCAAGGAAATTTCTTTTCAAATCCTGTCAGATCGACCAGTTCAAGCGTTTTAGCTACGCGCTCCTCACGCTCCGCTTTGTTGTAGCCCATGATCTCAAGTGGAAGACGAATATTGCCGCCGATGCTACGCCATGGATAGAGCCCGGCGGCCTGAAACACGTAACCGTAGGCGCGCTTGAGGCGTGCTTCACGAGGAGACAAGCCATTTACGGTAATGCTGCCACTGGTGGGTTCTTCAAGGTCGGCGATGACACGCAAAAAAGTGGTTTTACCGCAGCCGGAAGGACCGATAAAACTAACGAACTCACCTTTAGAGATATCAAGATCTACATTGCTTAGCGCATGGATCGGACCATCGTTAGTGGTAAAGGTCAATGAAAGACCCTGAGCCTGTACTACCGGCAATGTCATATCTTATGTTCTTTTTTTTTCAAGGGTTTTTTCCGGGTGAGTGTGTACTACACACCGGTGGCCGGAATACCACTGCGCTTTACCGGTGTAGGTGCAGTCAGTTCCTTCCATTGAGACAAGGCCTTATTGACTGTTGCATTGGGTTCCCTTGCGACAAACTTTCCGTGACCTTCTTCAGTTCGAATTTCACCATCATGAACGGCTAGCTGGCCACGTGTGAGGGTAAAGCGCGGCAAACCTTTTACATGCTTACCTTCGAATACGTTGTAGTCGATCGCCGATTGCTGTGAGCTTGCCTGAATGGTTTTTTCTTTTTCAGGGTCCCAGACAACCAGGTCAGCATCGGCACCGACTAGCACGGCCCCCTTGCGCGGATAACAGTTAAGGATCTTCGCAATGTTGGTTGATGTCACGGCGACAAATTCGTTGGGTGTGAGCCTGCCGGTGGCAACTCCGTGAGTCCATAACATTGGCAACCGATCTTCCAGCCCACCGGTGCCGTTGGGTATTTTTGAAAAATCACCTATACCACTGCGTTTTTGTTCCGTGGTAAATGCGCAATGGTCGGTGGCAACCACACTCAGTGAACCAGACATCAAACCCGCCCACAGACTGTCC
>CAYSZH010000104.1:0-16510 GCA_964435305.1 uncultured Granulosicoccaceae bacterium | reverse complement strand
CCTGGCGCAGGCTGGTTGACCCTGCCACAGCTTCAGAATACGCCTGGTATATGGAGCTCATGGGTATTGTTAACGCAAGTGAGGTGGTTAAAGGTGAGTTGCAGCCAGATAAGCTTGGCGTGAGTGCATTGGATGATAAGACATTTCAAGTCACTATTAAAAACGCACTTCCGTACTTTCCTGCCATGACAACCCATGGTTCAACATTTCCGGTTTTACAATCTGTTGTGGAAGCCCATGGAAAAGCCTGGACCAAACCCGAGAATATGGTGGGCAATGGGGCGTATTCACTGGCGGAATACCGCCCTGGTGAAAAAGTTGTGATGAAGCGCAACCCGGCCTATTGGAATAACGATGAAACCATAATTGAAGAAGTGGTTGCACTAATCATAAACGATGATGATCAAGCGCTCACGCGTTACCTTGCTGGTGAATTGGACAAAACTGAAATCCCTTCCGGGCAATATCCACGGCTTAAAAAGCGTTACCCCGATGAAGCGTTTTCCTACCCACGTTCTTGCTCCTATATTTACTGGTTTAACATCGGGGAGAAGGGCCCAGCTGCTTTAAAAGATGTACGTGTGCGAAAAGCGCTTTCCTATGCCTTAAATAGAGAGGTCATCACCGATAAAATTCTCCAGGGTGGTCAAATCCAGTCATACAATTTTACGCACCAGGAAACAGCAGGCTTTACTGTGCCAAACATCGACTATGCCAGCTGGACGCAAGTAGAGCGTGATGAAAAAGCCAAAGCGCTGTTGGAAGAAGCAGGCTACGGGCCAGACAAGCCACTGTCTGTGTCCATTTCCTATAACACCAGTGAAGGTCATAAAAAAATCGCTATTGCGGCATCTCAGTTCTGGAAAAAAACGCTAGGTGTCAATGTGGAACTGATCAATACAGAATGGAAAGTGCATACGACTAATCTGCAAGCGGGCGATTATGAAATTGGTCGTTACGCCTGGTGTGGGGACTACAACGAAGCCTCTACCTACCTTGATTTAATGACATCATATTCAGGGCACAATGTGGGAGGTTTTTCTAACCCAGAATATGACAAGCTCATGGCCGATTCTAAAACCATGGCAGACCCATCAGGCAACTACGCTAAGGCTGAAAGCTTATTAGCTGAGGAAATGCCATTCGCCCCTATTTACCAATACACGGGCGTTATTATGGTAAAACCGCATTTAAAAAACTGGCCTATTGGCAACTTGATGCAAAACTGGTACGCAAGGGACATGTTTATCGCTAAGCCATAGATTAACTGCAGGTTCTGATGTGTTCGATCAGTACCTGCTTTCCCTTTAGATCTATATGCACCATTAGCGCATGCTCTTTTTTATTCTAAAGCGCCTGGCGTTTGCAATTCCGACATTGCTACTGCTTGTGGTGTTGTCTTTCTCACTGATGCATGCGGCCCCGGGTGGACCGTTCACGCAAGAGCGCGCCGTACCTCCAGAAATACTCGCCAATCTTGAAGCGCAATATGGCTTGGATAAACCCTTTGTGGTTCAGGTCGCCACCTATGTTAAAAACGTGGTGTTGCATTTCGATTTTGGACCCTCCTTTGTTTACAAAGACAGAACCGTTAACGAGGTGATTGCGCAAGGTTTTCCTATCACGCTGACCTATGGTGGAATCGCGTTCATCGTTGCGGTTGTCTGCGGCGTAGCCTTGGGTTTGTTTGCTGCGATACAACACAACAGTATTTTGGATTACTTGGCAGTGGGCATTGCGGTAGGTGCGCAAGTGTTGCCTAATTTTGTGCTCGCCCCCATACTGGTGCTGGTGTTCACGCTAGTGCTGGGTTGGTTACCGGGCGGTGGATGGGAATACACCGATCCGCGATTTATGGTGATGCCTATTATTGCGCTGGCGACCAGTTTTTTTGCCTCCATTGCAAGAATAACGCGCTCTTCCATGTTGGAGGTACTCAACGCACCGCATGTGCGAACAGCCCGCGCTAAAGGCTTACCTGTTAAGCGTGTCATTTGGGGCCATGCGTTTAAACCGGCTATGTTGCCTGTGCTGTCTTATCTCGGGCCGACCTTTGTCACCATGATCACAGGCTCTGTTGTCGTTGATATGTTTTTTTCGACAGGTGGTATTGGTGTGTCGTTTGTTAATGCCGCACTGAGCCGCGACTATGCTGTCATTATGGGCATCACCATACTCATCGGTGTGCTGACAATCCTATTCAACCTGTTAGTGGATGTTTTATACGCCTGGGTTGATCCAAAGATTCGTTACTAACGAGTAGCCAAGCGCCATGTCTGCAATAGAATCATCAGCGACGCAAAATGCAGCTGTCGTACGCGGGCGCTCACCGTGGTCGCTTGCGCGGCAACGTTTTTATCAAAATAAAGCGGCTATGGTGGCCTTGGCCGTATTGATTTTTATAGCAGTTTTTGCCTTTGCCGGACAGTTCATTGCACAACACCCTATTGATGAAATCGATTTTAATGTAATAGGGCAAGTGGAAAATCTAGGTGGCCCGTCCATTAGCAACGGTCACTTTTTTGGAACAGATGACCTGGGTCGTGATTTATACGCAAGAGTAGTGCAGGGCACGCAAGTCTCTTTGATCGTGGGCTTGGTTGGTGCCGTCATCGCAGTGGCCATTGGCACTGTTTATGGTGCAATTGCAGGCTATGTTGGCGGGCGTACTGATAATCTAATGATGCGTGCAGTCGATGTTCTAATGTCGGTGCCCTATATGTTTATCATCATATTGCTACTGGTGATGTTTGGCCGATCGATGACCATGCTGTTTGTCGGAGTGGGAATGCTCTCTTGGCTGGATATCTCGCGCATTGTACGAGGACAAACACTGAGCATAAAAAACAAGGACTATATTCAGGCTGCACAGGCCATCGGTATCTCAGAATTCAGGATTATCACACGTCATATACTGCCCAACCTTTGGGGGGTTGTGGTGGTGTATACCAGCCTACTTATTCCTCTGATGATACTGACCGAGAGCTTTATTTCATTTTTGGGTTTAGGGGTGCAAGAGCCGCTGACTTCATGGGGAGCGTTGATTTCTGAAGGTGCCGGGACAATGCAATACGGCACCTTATGGCAACTCGCCTTCCCCTTATTTTTCTTTGTCATTACTTTGTTTGCATTTTATTTTGTGGGTGATGGCCTGCGTGATGCGCTTGATCCTAAAGTACGATAAAGCATGAGTTTATTGGCAGTTGACAAATTAAACGTGCAATTTGATACCAGCGAAGGTGTGGTACACGCTGTGCGCGATCTGTCGCTTTCAATAAGTGAAGGGCAAAGCCTTGCCATTGTAGGAGAAAGTGGATCTGGTAAAAGCCAAATGGCCTTTGCCATTCTTGGCCTGCTTGCATCCAATGGAATGTCGAGTGGTTCTGTACTATTCAACGGTGAAGAAATACTGGGTGCGCCTTTAGCTAAATTAAATAAGGTAAGGGCCACCGGTATTGGTATGGTGTTTCAGGATGCCATGGCATCGCTTAACCCCTACATGCGGGTGTCTGAACAAATGAGTGAAGTGCTCATATATCATTTTGGTGTTTCGCGCACTGATGCGATAAAAGAATCCATACAACTATTAGACGCCGTTCGTATCCCTGATGCAGCTAATCGTATCAATCGTTTTCCGCACGAATTTTCAGGCGGCATGCAGCAACGAGTAATGATCGCGATGGCATTACTGTGTAAGCCGAGCTTACTGATTGCAGATGAACCGACAACTGCGCTGGATGTCACCGTACAAGCTGATGTGATTGCTTTATTAGGTGATCTGCAACGCGACATGGATATGAGCGTGATGCTAATCACTCACGACTTAGGTGTTGTGGCAGGGTTCAGTGACGAGGTGCTGGTTATGTACTCTGGCCAGTTGATGGAGCATGCTCCAGTACACGCGCTATTTGAGAATCCTACCCACCCCTACACGAGAGGGTTGCTTGCTTCCACATTGAGTCCTGATAGTGATGGCACAAAGCTTAATGCGATTGCAGGCTCGCCGCCGAATTTAATGCTTAAAACACCAGGCTGCCCGTTCGCTCCACGTTGTGCTGACAATGTCGATGCATGTGCTACCACGATGCCCAATGTTACGCGTTGTGGTGCAGATCATCTGCGTGCCTGTCATGTCGATATAGAGTCTTTGCAATGAGCGATTTATTGCTGCGGCTGGGTAATGTAAGCGTAAGCTTTGAAGTTAAGAATGAAAAAGCACTGCCCTGGGCAGCACCTCATACAATTAAAGCCGTTGATGATGTGAGCTTTGATTTAAAGCCAGGTGAAACGCTTGGCGTTGTAGGGGAATCAGGTTGTGGTAAATCAACATTAGCACGGTCAATAGCGCAGCTGGTGCCATCTACCGGCAGCATTAAATGGGACGGTACAACAGAACTAAACGGGCTTTCCAAACGCGAGATGATTCCGTACCGCGCCCAAATTCAAACCGTATTCCAGGACCCAGTTGGTTCACTCAACCCGCGCCTGACCATTGGGCAAATTATTGAAGAGCCGTTGACCGCGCATCAGCCAAACCTTAGTCGAAGCGAACGGCGCTTAAAAGTGCAGCAAATGATGGAGCGCGTTAGCTTATTACCTAATCAAATCAACCGTTACCCACATGAATTTTCTGGTGGGCAATGCCAGCGGGTAGGCATTGCCAGGGCATTGATCGTAAAGCCGCGGTTGCTGATATGCGACGAGCCCGTTTCGGCATTAGATGTATCCGTTCAGGCGCAGATCATCAATTTGCTGCAATCAATAAAGCAGGAGATGAATCTTGCCATGCTGTTTATTTCGCACGATTTAAGCGTTGTTAGGCATATAGCCGATCGTGTGATGGTGCTATACATGGGCAGGGTTATGGAGATGGGTAAAACATCAGACTTGTATGGGCAGCCACATCATCCTTACACACAGGCATTGATATCCGCTGCACCCATTCCTGACCCTGTAATAGAGCGCAGCAAAGAACGTCTGCTGTTGCAGGGGGACTTGCCTAGTTCAATGGATCCGCCTTCAGGGTGTGTGTTTCGTACTCGCTGTCAAAAGGCCGAGGAGCAGTGTAGGCAGGAGAGGCCCGTGGTAAAAGCATCTGGGAATGATCGTATGGTCGCCTGTTTTCTTGCAAAACTGATTGGGCAATAACGGCTTATCCATAGCTCGAAGGGTCTATAAATACAAGCTTGAAAATAGCAGAACGGCGAGCACAATATCAACCAATATTCCAAACCAAATAGTACTAAATGAGCAATTGTCGACAACTGAGAAGGTGGTTTTTATAACGGCGGCACCTGCTGCAGCCAAACCGTAGAAAATAAATATTCCAGCATCACCCTGTATAATGGCTGCCAGGGGAAGCACGACCAAAAAACTACCAAATAACACTCTTATCTCGATCAGACCTACGGTATTACTGTAAGTTAGCCCGAGCAGAGATTTCATCTGCAATGGTTTAAGCAAACCAGTCAGCCCAACTACCATAGCCAATCCGCAGCCAACGTATTGAAGGAAATTAGCTTCCATGACTGGTTTATTCGAGTCGCTTGGACATCAGCAGTGTTCGCGCGGTTTTAGCAGTGTTCGTGAAATCAATCGGTCAGCCAAGCGGGTAGGTACAAGTGAGGACAGTATTCTGGCAATGCGTGAACCGTCTCCAATTGCATAGGCGACCCGGCGTTTACGCCGCTCAACTATATCCTGAACCAATTTGGCAATAACTGAAGCCGGGAGCGCCTTATTAGACGCGGCCCGCATAATACCCTGTGCATTTTCACTCATTAGCGTGTAATCGTCATTCTCATATGCAATAGTCTGATCAATATTCTTGTTCCAGATTTCTGACTGAATTGGGCCGGAGCGGATTGAGCACACATCGATGCCCGACTCATACAATTCTCGACGATAAATTTCACCAATACTCTCCATGGCATGTTTGGATACACAATAGGCACCGTTCATTGGCGTATTCAGGATGCCTGACAGAGAACTAATATTGACAATTATTCCTGCCTTCTTCCGCATTTGCGGCAGCTTGTCCAGCCCATTGTACTCAGGGCGTAAGAGCGGTAAAAACGCGTTTGTAACATTGCGAGTTCCAAACACATTTATTGCCACAGTATCTTCGAATTCCTGGTCGTCGAGGCATTCCATTGGGCCAAAAATAGCCATGCCGGCATTGTTTACCAATGCCGCTAGCCGCTGCCCATTCTGCTCTATCGTTGACCTCGCATTGTTGGCAGCTAACTTAATGCTATCTCTGTCACGCACATCAAATAGCATTGCTTGGAAGTTTTCGGGGAATGTCCGTTGCAATATTTGCGCATCGGCTAAATTTCGCACGCTGCCGAATACCGTATATCCCTCTCCCATCATATGCCGCGCAATCGCTTCACCAATGCCGCTGGACACTCCGGTAACAACGATTGCCGATTTGGCCCTGTCTAACATGCTCTATACCTGTCACCTTGGAAGGCTTAGTTTGTTCCGATTAACCATCAGCGAGATCAATTGGACGAGTTCGCCTTAACGGGCCACTCAAACGCTCACCCATTTTGTTTTCTAACCAGGTTATACCGCGATCAAAGCGGATGAATTTTGTTCGACAGCTCTGAATGTACCTCGCTGCGGTGTTACTACTACAAATCACCATTCCACCGCCGACAGTTATGAGTAAGGTGCCTCCAGGAATAGGGGTCACCATGGATACTAAACCCAAAATCAACAAAATTGTGCCCGTAACTAAAATAACTATTCTCATGATATTCGCCTGCGTTGTTGTTAAACCGTAAGCCAATTTAGCTATTTGTTCTCTTCGCTTTCTACTACATAATGCGCTGGTACAAACCCACATAGCTGGACGTTGAGTGATGCAGGCTCTTTTTATACGGCTCAGAGTTGACGAGCTTATGCAGCGTGGATTCATCTTCACATTTAAACAAAACAATGCCGTCCATAATCGCCGGGACTGGTTCTGGGTCACTGTCGCCAGAAACAGTGAATAACTGATGTGTTTTCAAACTGCTGAATGAAACATGCATAGAATTTTGTTTCAGTGATTCTTTAATAAATTCTAATGTATTTAAATCACCGCGGAAGTGGTGTATGCCGTAATTGTCGAAATTTCCATCCGACACTGGAATATCTTCAGCTCCAACTTTATGCGATAAGCAGAATGTGAAGCGCTTTACGGCTAGACTCCGCAGTAAGCTAACGCATTTAAAGTAGGTGTTACTGAGCATTTTTTTAAAGTGTTTTGGTGAAGGATATTTAACCAATAACAATACTTGTCGCTTATCTTCATCAGAACCGAACGCAGGTGAAAGCAGTCGTCCCTTGAACATAGGAACACCTCCTACCTTGTCAACCGATCTACTAGCCAAAAAATTGTAAAAGTTATACAACTGCAGTTGCCGGGCATCGAACCAATTAATTGCATGAACCGTTTGATTCCAGTCAGTATCGCATTCGAGTCTTTGAATGCGGACATGCGTGTTGCCAATAATAGTAGCCTGAATAAAATTATCTGATTCACTCTGATGCATAAGATCTACGCCCGGATACTAATGCAAATTTGTGCACCGATTGTATTGGAATCAATACACATCACGTAAGTACCGTTTTTCATGTTTGAGCTCAGTGACATATTTTTTCGCCTGTTCAGAGCTCATGGCCGCTTCCTTCTGGACAATCGAATGTAGTGCAATATCGACATCGTTCGCCATATGTTTAGCGTCCCCACAAACATAGATATAGGCTCCACGTTGTAGCCACTTGTACAATTCGGTTGAATGTTCGTGCATTCTATGCTGCACATATATTTTCTCTTGCTGGTCTCTTGAAAACGCCAGATCAAGTCTGGTTAGAAGGCCACTTTCAACAAAAGCAGACAGCTCATCTTGATATAGAAAATCGGTAGCAGCCTGTCTATCACCAAAGAACAACCAGTTATCACCTGGTGCGAGGCGATGATGGCGTTCTTGCAAAAATCCTCTAAATGGAGCCAGTCCTGTACCCGGCCCTATCATGATTATGGGCGTGTCGTCGTTTTCAGGTAATACGAATGAAGATGCCGGAGCAAAATACACATTGACTTTACTGCCTTCAGAGGCGATATCGGCAAGGTAGCAGGAGCCAGCTCCGTTGTGGTGACGCTCATTACTGTCATAACGCACCGCTGCCACGGTTAGATGGACGGCTGAGGGGTGTGCATTCAGGCTTGATGCTATCGAGTATGAGCGTGGTGCAATAGGGCGTAAAACTGATAATAAAGTATCCATTTCGTCAACTGCACCCCGGTTGTCAACCAACAGATCGACAATGTCTTTACCCCACAAATAGTTTTCTAATGCTTGTTGATTACCCTCGGTAAATAATGATCTGACCTGCTCGTGAGGAGATTGAGTTTCGATGATTTTCAAAAGCGCTTGTGATGGCAACCGAAGTTCTAAGGTGTTGGTCAATTGCTCGCGCACAGTGCGGGTACTACCCTGTATTTGCACAGAACCATCGTTACTCATTATATCGAGCAGCTCCTGCACCAGCTCGTCTCGGTTGATTGGTAAAACATTAAGAGTATCGCCTGGCACATAGTCAATGTCTTTGTCGTCCAACGAGAGTTCAATGTGCCAGGTTTCCTTGCTTGAATCAGAAGCTGTTAACAAGTGTTTTGCCCGAACGTTTGCGGCAAGTGGGTTGCTGCGATTGTACTGAGCACGCGCATTGGTAGAAGACTTCTGATTTTCCAGCTTAACCAGAGTTTGATCACCAATTACTGAAATGTCTGGCAACACATGATCAACCCACGCGGAAGCAGCATCAATATAGTCGACATCACAATCAACGCGAGGAGCGATACGTGTGGCACCAAGCTCCTCGAGCCTACGGTCCCACTTTTTGCCGGCTTCACAAAAGGTTTCGTAACTTGTGTCTCCAAATGCCAGCACCGAGAAGTAGGTGTCTTCTAATCGGGGTGCATCGGATTGCTGTAACTTATCCCAAAGACCCTGGGCATTGTCTGGCATATCGCCTTCACCGTAGGTACTGCAAACAATCAAGAGCCGCTCGAACTCTACCAATTTTTCTAATTCAATTTCATCCATGGCCACAACGTCTGCAAACATTTCATGCTGCATGGCATCTTTAACAATCTCACGTGCGATAAATTCGGCATTACCTGTGCGCGAGCCAAAGAGCACGAGTAGCGGTTTGCCTTTACTGATTTTCGAGCTTGCCGATGCAGCAATCTTCTCGATAGTTACAGTTGTTCCGGAGAATGCGGCATTTCCGGTAAGTTCATCGACATGATTATGATCAGTAATGTCGTTCACACTAACGCCAGGCTTGGCATCAGCATGCGGTATTCGTGTGCCAGCACGTGCATGACCAAACCCATGCGGTATACAAACAACGCCCGGTTTCATGGTTTCAGTTACTTCTACCGGGAGACTTATTTCACCGTTAACTGAACTTACCTTGATCTGATCCTCATCAGCTATTTCAAGACGCTCAGCGTCTTCAAGGCTTATCATTGCTGTGCACCGCACTTGTTTGCTGACACTTAGTTTACGGAACTGATGCATCCAGGAGTTGTTGGTACTGACGTGTCGTCGCCCAATCAAGCTGAACGCGAAGCGTTCGCGATCTGTAATTTTCGATTGCTCTAATAGTAGGTGTTCGGGCTGCAAAACTTGTTTTACATGATCAACAAATACTGAAGGAGCCAGATGAATTTTCCGATCAAGTGTGAGTAAACCTTGCGGAATGCGTGGCACCAGCGGTCCCAGGCTAACACCATGTTTCGAATCAATGACTTTTTTCAGGCTGAGTCCAGAGAACCAACGCGAAGGATGACTGAGCCTTCCATACGCGCCTAACATCAGGCCCCAGTTAATAATGCGCCGTGGCGTCTGGAGTTTGTGGAATATACCGCCGCCATTGGGCGATAGTCGCTTGATCAGCTCTTTAAGAATTTGCCAGTCATAAGGACGATCATCACCAGTTGGCAGCAGAGCTTCCGAAAATTTCGCGTTATTCGCTACCGATATCAGATTGAAGATCAGATCGTAGTGATCAACTTCGAGACCACTCGGCGAAGGCAAAATAATATCCGCGTGACGAGTCGTCTCATTGATGTAGTTGTCGATAGAGAACATGAATTCCATGTTCGGCAGTGCGGCATCCAGACGATGTCCGCCAGGAGTTGACAGCACTGGGTTGCCACAAACACTCATGAAGGCTCGGACCTGGCCATTGCCCTTTGTTGTCAGTTCCTCGGTCATTGCTGATACTGGCAGCTCGCCATAGAACTCCGGCATCTGGCGCACCCGACTCACCCATCTCCCCACCAGATTTTTTTGTTTGTGTCGGGCCAACTCAATCGCTGGGCTTGGAAACATCATGCCTCCGGGGGTATCAAAATGACCGGACACAATATTGATTGAATTGATCAACCAATGGCATAAGCCGCCATGAGGCTGAGTCGATAAGCCCATTCGACCATAAAGTACAGCTTTTTCGCACTTGGCATAATCGGTAGCAAGTTGCACGATGGTGTCGGCACATATTCCTGTCAGAGTCGCCGCTATTTCTGGTGTAATTTGTTGCGCTATGTGCTCTAGCTGCTCCAGTCCCAGGATATGATTAGTGAGCCGCCCAGTATAGATGTGCTCATCGCGCACCAACACATGCAAGAAAGCCAGTAAAAAAAACACATCTGTGGCCGGATTGATAAAATGATGTGCAGTTGCAATGGCGGCAGTTTCAGTTTTGCGTGGATCGATAACAACAAATTGTCCTCCGCGCTGCTCAATGCGTTGCAGCCGTTCACGAACTCCCGCTGATGTCATGATGCTGCCATTGCTGGCAATCGGGTTTGCGCCCATGATGATGATGAAGTCAGTTCGATCTATATCTGGCACTGGTATTCTGAATTCATGACCAAACATATAGTGCGCGGCGAAATGATGAGGTAACTGATCCATGCTGGTTGCGGAGAATACGTTTTTCGAACCAATCGCCTGAGTGAGCGTCTTGACAAACAGCATCATTCCCAGGTTGTGCACTATAGGGTTACCCAGGTAGCTGGCTATTGCATCGTTACCGTGTTCAGATCGAATACGTTTCAGATTGTCTTCAATTGTTGAATAGGCTTCTTCCCAGCTAATTTCCGCCCAGTTTTCGTCTACCTTTTTTACTGGTTGACGGAGCCTGCTTGGATCGGTCTGGAGCGCTGCGAGTACCGGCGCTTTCGGACACATACTGCCTTTGCTGAATGGGTCAAGTGGATCCGGTTTAACAACAATGTCCTTGTCTTTGGGAGAATCCGTTTTTGCAAGCGTTACCTGGACACCACACATAGCTTCGCAAAAATTACAAACGCGGTAATGCTTTTCAATACCGGTGGCGTTATCGGATTCAGCCTTAGCTTGTGCATCTGAGACCACGTAAGTTGGATGCTCAGTTTTGTTGCAGGTCGCAGGCTCGCTTGTATGGCCCAAATAGAAATAACACTAAAATTACAACCAACATACCAAGCGAGATAAAACACATGGGCACGGAGCCACTGGCCACTGCGCGAACACCACCACCGCCAGAACTGGGGCAAACTCCGCCGCCAGACGCGATCTCGGCAATCGAACCTACCAGGGCAATCACAAATGCTGTGCCCCATCCGGCGCAAAAGAAATAGTGTTTGCAGCCCATATGTGGAATGATCAGAGATAAAATCATCAAGCCATAGGCTGCCAACACGATATAGCAAATTGGTATGAAACCAATGTGCGGGCATGCGCTCCCTAGCATGTTTGAATAACTGATTTTCGCAGCACCTAAAAATCCCAAAAGCAATAACGCCCAGAGAACGATGTTCGATAGTTTGGAGTTCATCATGAGGGTATTCTCCTTAGAGTCGACTTATAGTTCGAGCAGTTGATTTTGAAATTGGCCCACACGTTCTTGTTCCTGGCCATTAAGCTTTTTGACGACAACGCGGGTCGCTTTTTGCTTACCCAAGCCAAATATCAACACATGAGATTGATCGGAAACAAGGCCTTCGCCAACAACAAACGATTGAATTAACGTCGTACCATCTTCGAGAGTGACATGCACTTCGGTGCCCACGGATGCAACCGTATTGGGTAGTTTGACTTTCAGATACGCGTTACTGCCGGCTTTGCTTATGAATACATTCTGCTGCCCAAGCAAATTCACATGAATTAAGTCAGGATAACCGTCCTGATTGAAATCTGCCGTCAATGGCGAAATTCCAAACTCGCGATTAACCACACCGGCTTCTCCACCCGCTTCAGAAAAAACACCGGATGCAGTCTGCAACAAGAACCGACCGTTAAGACGCCACATGGGTAGTTTATGTAATGGCCAGCCTTCATAGTTTTCGGAGACAACCAGATCATCACGGCCATCGAGATTAAAATCTTCAAAGACTGCACCCCAGGAGAATTCGTAATCGGCGAGGTGTGCACTCTCTGCGCTGTCCTTAAAGGAAAACCCCCCCTCGTTCTCAAATAGCAACCAGTCTTTGTGCAGTACCTGATCTTCAGTCAGATCGCCCCGAACCAGGGAATCTGGAACTGTTGAGCCCACGTTGGAAAAGAAAAAATCTGGAAGACCATCGTTCTTTAGATCAGTAACGGCAATGCCCATGGGATAAGCGAAGTAGTCACTCGTCGGATTCTGCATGTTCTCAAATTTCAAGTCACCCACATTTTTCCACGTTCTAACTTGTCCGGTATCGTGCGCTACAACGATGTCTTCCAGGCCGTCGTCATCGACATCGATGAATACAGACTGAAACGTATTGTGCTGGTACAACATGCCAGCTTCTTCAGTAATATTGTTGAACGTATCATCGCCCGTATTAACATATAAGGCGCTGACACCACCGTATTCCATGTTGAAAATAGTTTCGCCTTGCACAAACTCTCGAGCAATGTACCCGGAGACATAAAGATCGTATAGGCCATCGCGATTGATATCAGCCGCGGCAACCGATAGCGGAACTGTTTCGGCGTCAAGATCAAGATCAAGTTTTTTTGATTCAAACTGGCCTCCATCGTTGCGATATAAGAAAACACCCGATTGCCGAGTAACGAGCATGTCAGAATCGCCATCGATATCCAGATCAAGCGATATTGCGCTGAAGGTTTTATCGGGTGTTTCTTTGGTAAATCCGGTTTTGTCGGTAATGTCTTCAAATTGCCCATTGTTGAATGCGTAGATTGCGTCTTGCTGATCAATCCCACCACCAAAGAACACCTCCTCGACACCATCGTTATCGATATCGATTATCGCGCCCGCTGCGAAAGGCAAAGTCCTTGTTCCATCGTAGCTTGGAATAAAGTCGATGCTTTGATTGTCAAAGCTTGGTATGGCAAGGCCGTCATTATTTACTGCGTAGCTATTCGAACGATCACTACTAGCAAACCAGGTTAACAACGCGGCTAGGCCAATGACCAGCATGACAACAAAAGCCGCGATCGATCGAAGCAGTTTTCCAATACTCATAATTAGTTACTTCCTTCGTAAGAACTGTAGGTAGGGGTTTATTGTGCTCGCTCTGTGCGCTGCGCTTTGACTGAGAAGCACAACGACAATGCAAAGAAAATGAAAAATGCCACATTTAATGCTATTGGCATCGAGTGCTTACCAACCGAGGGCACCAGCGCAAAGAGAATGAAATTAGCAATGATCAGCAGAATTGGATTGAATGCCGCCATCCAGCGTGGGTAGTGTGACCGTCCGGTCCACGCTAGCCATACAATAATGGCGGACATTACCAACGTAGTTAAGCGAATGATCTGCAACAAGGTTTCGTAGCGAAGGTCATATAACTCTATCAATGCAGTCACGTCGGGTGTTTGCGGTAACTGGATCAGCGCCGATACGCTGGCACGCGAACCGATCCACACCACTCCCACTATAAACCCGAAGGTCCCGATCAGAAAGGCCGCATAAGCCCATCGTCTATTTGCCGGGCGTAGCATTTGATAGATATGGTAGCAACCGATGGGGTATAGCGTAGCGCCAAAAACCCCTAAGAAATGCCCCAGGGTGGATCGTTGATCAGGAATACCCTTCATGAAATCATACCCACCGGCGGTAAAGCGGGCCAGGGCATCGTAGTGGAGCATGTATTCGCCAATTCCAACCAATACGGCTGCTAACAACCCGGCTAGGGCAGTAAAAACATGATTGTTCTGCATACTGTATCCTTATAATCTGATAACTATATCTTGGTCTTACCCAGTAGAGCAGGCATACTGGTGAACAAATCTAAAACGAAGTGGTACTACGCTGCATGTGCAATAGCGTGCAATCAGAGGCTATCCTTAGTAAGTCTAACGCTCACAGTCTATTAGATGCGAGAAGCCACACATTGGTTACACTGGCATTCAAAAAATTCCATAGTATGGCTCATGCAAAGTTGATCATATCGACCTGGCTGATAGCATGAGCGATGATTCAACCCGCAATTGTAAGGATGAGCAGCCAAACACAGAACGGATATTGTCGCTTAGTCTGGAACAGATTGTGCGAGAACATATTGGATGGATGCTGGCACTAGCCCGTAGAATTATGGGCAGCCAATCTGATGATGTAGAAGACGTCGTGCAAGATGCATTTGTCAATGCTTTGCAGGCACTGGAAACGCTCAAAAATTCCGAAAGCATTAAACCTTGGTTACACCGTATCACGGTCAATGCGGCGCTAATGAAACTCCGGAAAAGTAATCGCCTGTTAGAACAACCCATCGATGAATATCTGCCTGAATTCGATCGGAACGATTGTCGCCTTGAAGATCGTTGGGTTTACCTTGCACGTCTAGAAGACGTCCAAGGAAATCAGATCCAGCTAGAATTACTTAATACAGCTTTTTCCTCACTTCCGGAACCGTATAGAGTAGCACTGCAGCTTCGGGATATAGAGGGATACAGTACACAAGAGGTGGCGGAAGCTTTGGATATAACTGTCAACAATGCGAAAATCCGAGTGCATCGCGCGCGATCAGCCATGAAAAAACTGATCGAACCAGTGCTTCGCGGGGAGGTAAGCTAATGTGTTCCAAACCAAGATTCAGCGCTATGCGTTGGTTAAAAGGTCAAATGATGAAGCGAATGCCCGCAATGCTCACATGCAGGGAATTTGAAGAATTCATAATCAGCTATCTTGACGGGGATCTTCCATTAGCACAATCACGTGTGTTCAAAATGCATTTGTTAATGTGTCGTGAGTGTCGTGAGTATCTGGACGCCTATAAGCGTTCAATCGAACTGAATCAGTCTTTTTTAAAGGATTCCGAAGATAGTATTCCTGAATCTGTGCCAGATACTCTGATAAAAGCAATTGTATCTTCAACCTTCAACCGAAGCTAATGTACTAAATTGTATGCAACGGCGCTGCGGGATATTTGTCGATTAGAACATAGTCGGTCCTGCTATCAATTTGAACAAAACATATCTGACTTCGATGCGCGTTGTTTGGTCAAGTCTGGTTGCTATGTCCGCAAAAAAAACCGACTTAACATTGTTGCTTTTGTGGATTAATCGGAATTTATTATAAACAGCATTTTTCTTAAAAATGGCGAATAAAGGCTCAAATAAAAGCTTTTATTGCATTTCAAAACTCTTATCTCTAACACGCCCATTGTTCTTAATTGTGGATTATTAAACCACAATGATTGGTAAAAACCGACGATTATCTATTGATTGATTTCACCCATAATTTCTTCCGTCAAAAAAATAATCGCCTAAGGACTTGGTGACTACATAACAAAAAAGGTAAAAATAGATTTCGTATCTGATGCTGTTTACCCTCGGTGCGCAATAGGTTATACGCAGCTTAATTAAGCAATCTCCGAACAACATTTACAGAATGAAGTCGAGATTGAATGGCAACCATTCTTCTTGAATCCAGATATGTCACTGGAAGGCTAGAATATCTACGATTCTGGCACGCGAAAATATGGAAGAACGAAACAAGAGAGCGATCTAAATCGAGCCACTATTACGCGAATTGGGAAAGAAGCCGGATTTACGTTTAACTGTAGTGGTCGTCATACTTAACCTAGCTAAATTGTTTGATAGCCAGGAATCTCAGGAACACTACTTGTGTTTCACAATAGTAAATTTAAACATAACAGCAAACGGGGTATGAAAATGATATATCTAGATTCATTCAAATTGATTGCTACAGCCCTATTAGTAACTGTTGGTACATTCACATTTGCCGATGATAAAAATCTTAAAGAAACAGATTTCTATGAAGGCTTTAAAGTTCCCCCCCTGGAAATTCCTTCAACAACCAAATATACCCATAATTATGTAGATATTCTTGGCTCGCAGATGGCCTATATAGACGTCGGGGAGGGTGATCCGATTCTGTTTTTACACGGCCAACCGACATCCTCGTATCTGTGGAGAAACGTTATGCCGCATCTAGAGGGACAAGGACGATTGATTGCGCCAGATAACATCGGTTTCGGTAAATCCGA
>CAYSZH010000103.1:0-16551 GCA_964435305.1 uncultured Granulosicoccaceae bacterium | reverse complement strand
TGACCGTTCTGGAAGCGCAGCCGGATCCGGGAGGACAGGTTCGTATAACAGCTATGAACCCCAGACGGCGCGAAATGATTTCGATTATCGATTGGCGCGTAGATCAGTGCACTGCAAAAGGTGTGGAATTTCAATTTAATATGTTTGCGGAAGTAGGGGATATAACAGCTCTAAATCCAGATGTTGTCATCATAGCCACTGGCGGGCAACCCAATATAGAACTTTTTGAAACGGGCGAGGAGGCATCGCACGTAGTGACTGCATGGGACATGATAACCGGTGATAGCCCACCTGCCGAGCATATACTAATTTATGACGAAAGCGGTGACCACCCAGCATTGCAAGCGGCAGAGGTTGCTGCAAAAGCGGGGTCAAAGGTTGAAATGATGACGCCAGATCGTACTTTTTCACCGGAGGTGATGGCGATGAATTTGGTGCCTTATATGCGCTCCTTGCAAGACAAGGACGTGACGTTTACGGTTGCTCGTCGATTGCTGTCTGTGGAACGTTCGGGTAATAAATTAAACGCCACCATCGGCACAGATTATAGCGATTACAGTCAGGTAAAAGAGTACGATCAGGTGGTCGTGAATTACGGGACAATGCCCATGGATGGGTTGTATCACGAGTTAAAACCGTTGAGCTCAAATGGTGGTGCCGTCGATCAGGATGCCTTAATTGCAGGAAAGCCGCAGTCTGTACTCAGAAATTTGGATGGTGAATTTAAGTTATTTAGAATTGGTGACGCAGTCTCTTCCAGAAACACACATGCTGCGGTTTATGATGCACTTCGGTTAGTGAAGGACATTTAAGCTGGCTAAAGTATCTGGCTTAAAAATTCTCGTGTTCGCGGGTCTTCCGCTTTATCAAAAAACGTAGCCGGTGGCCCATGTTCTACGATAACACCCCGGTCAGTAAAATAGATATGATCCGCAATTTCTTTGGCGAAGCCCATCTCATGTGTCACCAACATGCAGGTCATACCGTCTTCTGCTAAATCTTTTATCGTTACCAGCACCTCTTTTACCGTTTCAGGGTCCAAGGCGGCAGTGACTTCATCAAAGAGCATGATGTCTGGGTTCATCGCAAGCGAACGCGCTATCGCAACCCGTTGCTGTTGTCCACCTGAGAGTTCTCCAGGGTAGGCGTTTTCTTTACCATCGAGTCGAACTTTCGTAATGAGCTCGCGTGCGTGTTTTTCAACGTCAGCAGGATCTTGCTTTAGTACTTTGATAGGGGCCATCATGATATTTTCAAGCGCTGTCTTATGCGGAAAAAGATTGTATTGCTGGAACACCATGCCCACTTTTTTTCGCAGTTCCAATTTGTTCAATTTGACATTGTTGACCTCTAAACCTTCAACTTGAATAGAGCCTGATTGAATGTCGTTTAGCGCATTGACACAACGTATCAGTGTGGATTTACCCGAGCCTGAGGGGCCAATGATACAAATGACCTCACCTTTCATTACATCCATAGAAATACCTTTAAGCACTTCCAGCTTGCCAAAAGATTTGTGTACATCTTTTATTGATACGATGGGTTGGTCGTCGGTCCAACTGGTTTCTGACATGATAATCCTCAGAGTTTAACGGCATAACGACGCTCAAGCGCGATAGTAGCGCGGGCAATCGGATAACAATAGGCAAAGAATATTAGGAGTGCAAAGCCGTAAAAAGGCACAAGCAGTTCTGGTCGATTGTTTTCAGCCTCTATAGCCTGTCGGCTGAGTGTTATGATTTCCTCCACACCCAGCAATGAACACAGTGGGGTTGCCATAGTGAGAATGGCATACCAATTCATCCACGGTGGAATCATACGTTTAAAACACTGCGGCAAAATGACTTGCCAGAGTGTCTGCTGGCGAGTGTAGGCCATCGATTCAGCGGCTTCCCATTGGCCACTAGGGACTGAATTAATGGCACCTCTAACCACTTCGGCTATATTGGCCATTATGGGCAGGCATAATCCGAACACCGCTTTAACCCAGTCGGGAATACGAATGATAGTGTCGCCAAACTCAATTTCGTACGGCAGTGCCAGTAATACAATGAACAGCAGAACCAACCATGGTGAATTTCTAAATACTTGGGTTATCACTTGAGCTGGCCAACGTATGAAACCTGCTGGTGATATTTGCATTAGCCCGAGTATCACGCCTAATACGGTACCAATGAGCATCGCAAAAAAAGAAATGATGACGTTAAAAAAGAAACCGCCTTTAACGATGAACGGTATCCATCTGAGTAGCGCCTGAAACGCATCACTAATGGTGTAGGCACTTTGTGCGTATGTGCTTGCAGGCAACACCAATATAAAGGCCGATAGGCATAACCAGGCCCACCATGGTGTCGATGCCAACCATCTTGAAAACAGAAGATCGTCGGCGGCTCCTGCAGCTGTGGCATTAAACGGTTTAAGAACGGCAAATCCTGATGTGGCTTGGCTATTTACACCAGGTATCTGTTTGTTGCTAAACATCTGTTAGCCCCCGTAACCTGGAATGCGCATCGATCTCTCCCATCGAGACATGCCAAACACCATTATTCCAACAAGAAAAATGAACGAGAAAAACAGCAGTATCATTGTGGGGTACTGAGCACTTGGATAATCACTCCAGATACTGACAGATTGATAAAGTAATTCTGGTACAGCAATAGCGATCGCTTGAGTTGTTGTTTTTACAAGATTGACGAGATTATTATTCAGCGCCGGCAGCGACACTCTAAATGCCAGTGGTAGTACCACCTCTTTGTAGGTTTGTAAGCGTGAAAATCCCAGCGCGCTAGCCGCTTCCTGTGTCGATTCAGGCACCGCTTCAATTCCAGCTCGAAAAATTTCAACGTTAAACGCACCTGCAAAAAACGATAGGGAAATAATGGCCCATCCTATGTTGGATACAAGCGGAATTTCGGTCCAGCCATCAGGGCCCGTCACGGTAGGCGTAAACTGCCCCAGTGCGAAATAAAAAAACAACAGCTGAACAAAGGGTGGGGTGTTTCTGAAAAACTGGATATACCCTTGTACAAAGCGGCGTGTCCACACGGATGGTGAACTTTGCATCCATGCGCCGACAATGCCAATGATGACGGAAAAGATGACACAGGCCAATGAAAGCACAATTGTGTGCTTAAGGCCGGTAATGATTCTCGCCCATTGCCTGGGCTCGTGAAAGAAAATAAAATTCCAGCGCGGATGGTCGTCTGCCAACTGTCGGAAGAATTCGATGAATGTTTCAAGCATGAATAGAAGTAGAAATGGACCTTAAGCAAATGAATTGAATTGCCAGCAGCGCGTTTACAGCGCTACTGGCAAAGCACAATTACTTATTTGTCGGCTAGCCAATCAGAGTAAGCAGCCCTTTTATTTTCGAGGTACGCAGTAGGTTTGATACCCCATTTAGCTTCTAGTTCTACGAGTTTCCCCGATTGGTGCATGTTGAACGTCAGGCCAGACATAAAATGACCAAATACACAGTCTTTTTCTGCTAAAGGTACAGCGAGCGCCCATGGGTTGTCGTCTTCTGAAGATAAAGGCATTTCAAAGTCGCCGAATTCACCAGATGAAAGGTCAGAACCGATTGACGAATCATCGTATACCCATGCAACACATTTTTTATCTCGAAGCGCCTGCTTGGCTTCAGCGTTGCCAGTAAACGCAACAACGTTGACACCATAACGTTCGGTAACCACTTCATTGTAGAATGCACCTTGCTTGCCGCACACCGGCTTACCGCGCAAGTCTTCCCAACTAGTAAAGCCCAATGCTTTAGGAGCCATGATGTTCGTACCGGATGTGTAATAGTTTGGTTGTGTGATGCCCACAATTTCGCGACGATCTGCACGGTCAGACATGGTGGCAATCATCATGTCGATTTTACCTTGCTCCAGAAACTGCATGCGATTGGACGATTGCACCGCAACCGTTTCAAGTTCTACACCCATAGCGTCAGCCGCCACTTGTGCTATGTCGATTTCCATCCCGATAATACTACCGTCTGTGCTTCGATAGCCCCACGGTTTATAGTCCGCTTTAACGCCAACAACAATTTTTCCGCGTTCCATTACCTTGTTCCAAGCTTCGTTGGTACAGGCGGCATGGGCCGTGGAGGATAAGCCTCCTACTGTTGTGGCAACAAGAGTTGCCAATGCGATTTTTTTAAAGTTCAAGTGATATCTCCTGTTTTAATAATATATTGGTTTAAACTGCGGCTGACCTATTGTTTCATCGGCCAGCATTACTGCTCTTGAGATCAGCGCTTCTTTGGGATATGGGAATACGACTTTTTGTGCTTAATGTAACTGTTGTCACAAGCTTGACCTTTGATCGCAGTGTTTCACTTGTGTAATTTATTGTCAATCCCGGAAACGTATGTTTCAATTAAAGAAGATTCTTTGGAGTATCCCTCATGACTTGTGGATTGCCCGCACACGCGTCAGTCGTTGTCATCGGCGGTGGCATTATGGGGTGCTCAACGCTATACCATTTGGCGAAATTTGGTGTATCTGACGCCATTTTGCTTGAGCGCAATAAGCTGACATCAGGCACCACCTGGCATTCGGCAGCGCAGGTGCGCGCGCTTCGCCATTCTCGCAATCTGACAAGAATGATTCAGTATTCGGTCGACTTATACAGCCAGCTAGAAAAAGAAACTGGTCAATCGGTTGGCTGGATCCAAAAAGGTTCTTTGTCCATTGCGACCACCCCTGATCGTCTTACTCATATAAAACGTCAGGAAGCCTTAGCGCGTGCATACGGTATCAATGCCACTTCCATTTCAGCTGAACAAGCACGCGACCGCTGGCCTTTGATGCATGGCGAGGACGTGCTGGGCGCGGTTTGGTCTCCGGATGATGGGCGTGTATCACCAAGCGATGTTTGCGCAGCACTTGTCAAAGCGGCTAAGGCTGCAGGGGCAAAGTTATTTGAAGATACCGGTGTTACTGCAATCATCTCCGAAAACGGCTGCATAAAGGGGGTGGAAACATCCGCTGGCACTATTAAGTGCGACGCAATTGCGCTATGCGCTGGTTTATGGTCGCAAGACGTTGCTGCGATGGCGGGCGCACAGGTGCCAGTTTTAGCCTGCGAACATTTCTATCTTTTGACAAAGCCAGTCGAGGGTATCACAGGCAATATGCCGACATTGTCGGATCATGATAGTCACCTTTATATAAGAGATGACTCTGGTGGTTTGCTTGTGGGGTGTTTTGAGCCGAGCGGTAAACCCATTAAGCCAGGTGTGCTGGATGCTAGCTTTGAATTTGGATTGTTGCCAGAAGATTGGGATCACTTCGAACCGATGATGGAAAATGCGTTACATCGTCTTCCAGTATTGGCGGATGCTGAAGTGAAAATGCTATTGAACGGTCCCGAGAGTTTTACCCCTGATGGGACGTTTATGCTTGGTGAGACTGCCGAGACACAAGGTCTCTTTTTAGGCTGCGGTATGAATTCTGTGGGTTTGGCATCCGGTGGTGGTGCCGGTATGAATTTGGCACACTGCATTGTGCATGGTGCTCCTGCCTATGACTTAAGCGAGGCGGACGCAAAACGTTTTGCTCCGATATTTAATTCAGTTGAACACTTGATGGCGCGTGCGCCAGAGATTCTTGGTACACATTACGACATTGCGTATCCGGCGAAACAACTTAAAACGGCGAGAAACATTCGTCGGTTACCTTTGCATGATGCGTTTAAACAGCAACGCGCTCACACTGGCCAGTTTTTTGGCTGGGAACGGCCTCTTTACTTTAATTCGGTTGCGCCACCGCGCCTCACTTTCGGTAAACCGGACTGGTTCGACAATGTTGGCGAGGAAGTCAAGGCCGCCCACAAGCGCGCAGCTGTGTTTGATTTATCTTCGTTTGGAAAAATCGATGTCATAGGTGCGGATGCAGAAGCTTTTCTGTTGCACAGCTGTGCAGGTTATGTTGCACGTGAACCCGGATCGGTTATTTATACAGCTGTGCTGAATGAAAAAGGCACGTTTGAAAGTGATATTACGGTTCAGCGAATAACGGATACTCACTACCGATTGTTTGTGGGCACCACAGCCATTAAAAAGGACATGGCCTGGTTTACTAGAGCAGCTAGCGGTCATTCTCGAACGGCTGCCTATGATGTGGCTATTTCGGATGTCACTGAACGTTACGCCACCTTGGCTTTAATGGGGCCAGAAGCACCATCAATTTTGGCTTCACTTGGAATGCAAATAGAATCCATTGGATATTTTAAACATGCGCAAACCACTCTGGGTGACATTGATGTAAGGGCTGCCCGGTTATCTTATGTGGGTGAGGTTGGATGGGAAATAAGCAGTAAGACTTCGGATGCAGCGACCTTGTACCAGGCTTTTATAAATGCGGGTGCAAAGCCTGCAGGGCTTTTTGCACAAACGTCCATGCGCATTGAGAAAGCTTTCCGAGCGATGGGGCATGAGCTTGACTCTGATCTTACGCCCGCCGACGTTGGTTTACATGGTTTTACTCGTAAGAACGGAGGGTATGCTGGATTCGATGCGCTCTCCATACAGCTAGAGCAGGGGCCGTCTCAACAGATTGTGTCGCTCAGCTTCGATGATGTATCTGTTGTGCCTATTGGGCATGAGCCGGTGCTGTTTAATGGAGACATCATTGGGAAAACCACATCTTGCGCATTTGGTTACAGGGTCGGTCGCCCAATTGCATTGGCTCAGGTAAGCGCAGGTCTAATTACTAATGGGCAGGTTGAAGTAGACATCGCAGGGGCATTACAAAGTGCAACCGTGAGCCTTGAGCCCTTGTTTGATGCGTCTGGCCAACGCATGAGAAGCTCATAAATAGTTACGGCATATTAAACAGCGTGCTATAAACAGTTTCTCATTGGTAGCAGGAAAGTCGATCGACTCCCATGTCACATCTATTTCCAAGACATTGCCACGCACATTTTCCCACCGCCGTAGCAGGCGACGGTTGCTTTTTAATCGACGATAAAGGGAAACGGTATTTTGATGGTTCAGGTGGTGCAGCGGTCTCTTGCCTGGGTCATTCTAATCAAACCGTTCGTGATGCAATTCATAGTCAGGTTGATCAACTGGTTTTTGCCCATACCGGGTTTTTTTCGACCGATGCCGCTGAACGCTTAGCGGATTTGTTAATAGAGCATGCACCTGGTGACATTGATCGGGTGTATTTAGTGTCCGGTGGCTCAGAAGCGGTAGAGAGCGCTTTAAAACTTGCACGACAATATTTTGTTGAGCGTGGTGAGCCTCAGCGTAAACATCTAATCGCACGGAGGCAGAGCTATCACGGGAACACATTGGGTGCACTTGCGGTTGGTGGCAATGCCTGGCGGCGAGAACAATTTGCACCGCTGCTGGTCGATGTAAGCCATATTTCACCTTGTTATGAGTATGCTGAGCGTAGGCCTGATGAAGCTGTTAATGAGTATGGCGAGCGTGTTGCACAAGAGCTTGAAGATGAGATTCTTCGACTGGGTCCGGAGTCGGTTATGGCTTTTCTTGCAGAGCCTGTGGTTGGTGCCACGTTAGGTGCTGTACCGGCTGTTGAAGGGTATTTTGCCAAGATCCGAGCTATTTGTGATAGGTACGGTGTATTGCTGGTGCTTGATGAAGTGATGTGCGGCATGGGCCGGACTGGTCATTTGTTCGCAAGCGAAGCCGAGGGGGTTAACCCAGATATTATTTGTATCGCCAAAGGGCTAGGTGCTGGTTATCAACCGATAGGTGCAATGTTGTGCACTGACGAAATCTATACCACGATAGCCTCAGGTACTGGCTTTTTCCAACATGGACACACCTATTTAGGGCATCCGGTTGCAGCCGCAGCTGGGCATGCTGTGCTCTGTGAATTACTCGATCATCAACTGGTTTCCGATGTAAACCGACGGTCGGAATTCATGGAGTCTCTATTGCATAAGCATTTTGGGCAGCATGCCAATGTGGGTGATATTCGGGGGCGTGGATTTTTCTGGGGCCTTGAGTTTGTAGCCGACAGAGAATCCAAGACACCGTTTAGCTCAGACTTGCAGTTGGCCTCACAATTAAAAAGCGCCGCTTTTGCCGAAGGCCTGATCTGTTATCCCATGCCTGGCACTCGCGATGGCAAGCAGGGAGACCATGTATTACTGGCGCCACCGTTTATCGCAAGCGATGCTGAACTTGAAGAGGCTATGGAGCGTTTGCTCAGAGCTGTTAATACAGTGCTTTAACAAATCACTCTCTTATAAAGTGTGGTTTGCCTGAGTACTGTTGATGTAGGCTAAGGAGGTGCCTTTTATAATTCGCACCATAAAACCCACAGTAGGTGGTGTCGCAATTCGAAACGCACTGTATCTGCCCGTTGCATTAAAATGTTGCTTTAATTTGGTGCGAAAATATTGAAGTAGATATCTTAGGCATGCGGTAGTTTTGGATGCAACTTATTTTTCATGTCGGAACGGAACGGTGGGTTAGCTACGTGCTTCTTCATCAATCGTTTTGCGGATGCCTCTTTCAAGTAGGCTCTGGAGTACTTCGTGCACAGTGGCTGTCCAATGGGCACTTTGGGTCAGTTCCGTCGGAATCAAACCTGGTATCGAGCTAAAGGCATCGGTGATTTCATTAACCTGTGTTTTGTTTGCCGCTGCCGTTAGCTCAGGTGCCAAAGGGTCATCTACAACATGGGCAACACCAGATTCGTTATTGCCCCGACAAAAGAACATCCAGGCAGCTGTAGCAAATGCAAATGGTCTTACGTTGTGATTATTCCGGAGTGCGTCAATGGTGGCTTGGAAAATACGCTGTGCCATCTTCTGTGATCCGTCCGTGGCAATCTGAATCGTCTTATGTGCCATTGCCGGGTTGGTAAAACGCTCAAGCAGTTCATCTGCATAAGCAGTAAAATCGACATTCGGGATTGGTGTGAGTGTCTGCACCGCTGCATACATATGCTTTGAAACCAGTGTCGCCATGGCTTTATCCAGCATCACATCTCGAATATAAGTATGCCCAGCGAGAAAACCGGTGTAGGCCATCATTGAATGTGCACCGTTTAGCATGCGCAGTTTCATTTCCTCAAATGGCGCGACATCGTCTGTGAATAACACGCCTGCTGCAGCCCAGTCGGGCCGGCCCATGACAAAATTATCTTCCACAACCCATTGATGAAACGTTTCGCTTTCAACG
This sequence comes from uncultured Granulosicoccaceae bacterium, assembly GCA_964435305.1. Taxonomy (GTDB): domain Bacteria; phylum Pseudomonadota; class Gammaproteobacteria; order Granulosicoccales; family Granulosicoccaceae; genus Granulosicoccus. The sequence goes on along the minus strand of CAYSZH010000103.1, from coordinate 7,385 downwards.
GCCATTGCATCGTATCGATGGGTCAGTTGGCTGGCTTGTGCGCGTGTTTCGTCAGATGGTGCGGGTGTGATTCGATCAACCATGGTTGATGGAAAGCTTGTGTGTTGTTCTATCCATTTGTCCAATTCAGGGCAGGTTTTTTTTGCAAAATCCAAAACCCCCTGTTTCACAAAATGTCCATTGTTTGGCAAGTTGTCGCAACACAACACAGTGAACGAAGGAACCTGGTTATCTCGCCGGATTTTTAACGCTTGAACAATATAGCCAATAGCGCTTTGAGGTGTGTTGGGGTGATCTAAGTCATAACTGATAATCGGGTTGGATTCGTCAACACCCTTATCACTTCTATTTATACCGTAACCTTTTTCTGTAATAGTGAGGCTTACTATGCGGGTTTCTGCAGATGTTAAAAGCGTCATGACTTTTTCGGGCGCTGTGTTAGCAGAAATTGCTTGTTCTATGCTTGCGATAATACGGGCCCGACTGCCAGCTTTATCTTTCTCGATAAGCGTATAAAGGCCATTCTGTGCGTTGAGTTTTTCTGGCCTATATATATTGCGTAAACTCACCGCGGCTATTTTCCAATCTCCGCCTGCCGCAGCTATTGCAGTATCCGTATAAAATGCCTGATGGGTTCTATGAAAAGCACCAAAACCTAGATGAACAATACCGATACCAAATCGGGCCGGGTTATAGCTTGGTACATCCACGGTAGGTGGCAAGCCATCTAATGTGCATAGCAGGGGTTTCATGCAGGCAAGGCTACTCGCGCGGGCTTCATATCGCAATAAAGTCAATAATAAAGCTGTCTGTGAAATCGTGGCTAGTGCACGCCAAAGGATTGTTATTTAGGCCAATTACTGATCAAAGGGTCGTTGGTATACCAAATTTCCTTGACAGGTATTCCCGCGCTATGGCTCCATACTGCGTTTTCTGTTGACAACAAGCGTCTAATTCAAACACATGGTCAAGATCATCGATGTTCGCACAAAACTCTACGAATGGACCGGTCCCACCGTCCCTCCACAAGCCAATTTTTGCACGAATGCCTCCGATCCGTTGCCGGAAATGGGCGGGGCTGGACGCGATAACATGGGTTCGTTTCGCTTTCATCAGTGGTTGGTGTGTGAAGTAGAAACCGATGATGGCACTGTGGGGCTTGGAAATGCGGCGCTGTGTCCACCACTGATCAAGGAAACAATAGATCGATATCTTGCACCCCTGATCATCGGACATGATCCTTTCGATAGCGCTTACCTGTGGGAAAAGATGTACCGCATTACGCACGCCTGGGGACGAAAAGGCGTGGGGATGACCGCCATTTCAGCCGTTGATATTGCGATATGGGATGTTATGGGTAAGTTGGCGGGCAAGCCGGTTTTCAAGTTATTAGGTGGTAGAACCAAAGATGCCATTCCTTGCTACTACTCAAAACTCTATGCCGATGACGTTGATGCCATGCAAAAAGAAGCTCAACTATGGTTGGACAATGGCTTCACTATGTTTAAAAGCCGCTTTGGCTATGGGCCAAAAGATGGGACCAAGGGTGTCGTCGAAAACCTAAAGCGCGTTGATGCGATAAGAGAAGTGGTTGGCTATGAATGCGATCTTATGCTTGAAGCGTACATGGGCTGGAACGTTGACTATGCCAAGCGCATTATTCCAAAACTTGAAAAATTTGAGCCACGCTGGCTTGAAGAACCGGTTATTGCTGATGATATAGCGGGCTATGCCGAACTGAATAGAGGGCCGATTCCGATATCAGGTGGTGAGCATGAATTTTCTTTGCTGGGCTTTAAACAATTGCTGGAAGCTAAAGCGGTCAGTGTTATTCAGTACGATACTAACCGGGTTGGCGGCATTACGGCTGCGCAGAAGATAAACGCGCTTGCTGAGTCTTATCAGATTCCGGTTATTCCACATGCTGGTCAGATGCATAACTACCACCTAACCATGGCCAATTTTAATTGTCCAATGAGCGAGTGGTTTCCTGTGCACGATGTTGAAATTGGGAACGAGCTGTTCTACTACATATTTAAAGGAGACCCGGAGGCAGAAAACGGTTACCTGCAACTGGATGATCAGCTTCCGGGCTTAGGCATTGAGCTAGATACCGCTCATCTTGACAAGTTTAAGGTAACGCAATAGCGAATTTTAAGAGTACAAGAATGATGTATTAAGTCTATGCGAGTAAGGTCCTTCTCACTCGCTTAGCATTGTCATGTTTAGGCGATGGTATCGTTAACTAACGCCACACCAATGTCGGTTTTTGGCCTTTGCTGCGTTTTCGTGATTCAACAAAGAACTCCTTGTAAAGCGGTTCATTGGATGGGTCTTGAAACCATACTACGGCAACAACTGAGTCAAACTCATTTGTCACGTCCATGGTATGACTAAATACCCCATCCTGAATTTCCCCGCTGACGGTACAGCTTTCGTAGTCGACATCAAACGCGCCACCTCCTGGCGAGTATTCAGTACAGATTGAAACGGAAGCATCGCTGCCGGCCGCATCCGCAATGTCGAATTCAACATCGATGCTGCGAGACGATGCAAAATCGAAATCCGCATCCACGGCAAGATCGGCTGTGTTGGCCATTGGTCCGGCCTGGGCCGCACCCAAATCCGGTGTGGCTGCATCTTCAGCTCCACAAGCGGCGAGTATGGCCGAGAGCGCTATTACTGTTATTGCTTTTTTCATTTAATCGCTCCTAGTTCTTGAAGATCAGTGCCGGAGTCGAATTTTCCGGGTTATACCAGTAGCTACTTGATTGCCCATTGGACGTCGCAAAGTCCTGGAAAAGTGGGTATGCATGACTCACGTCGCGATACTCAATTGGGTGATCCCAGCGAGTACCCACTTCAAGCGCCCATGGCAGACCGTTCTTCGTTTGAAAGTACAATCCCTCTTCGGGTGATGATGCATCGTCACCAGGCTGTCCAAATAGCGCAGTATCAAAAGCTTCAGTTGGCGCTTGATTCTTCAGGTGAATTTCGTAAGAGCGCCCTGGCGCTGATACAAAGTGACCACCGTGCCAAGCACCTGGTGTTGCAAATAGAAACGGATCAAGTAAGCCGTCGATATCTACCGGAACGGGTGCAAGCATTGGAACAGATGCACTAAACGACATTTGTATATCAGAACCGCACCCTTCCTCTGTTCGATAAAAGAGGCATAACTCGCCAGAGTCAACGTAGTCAAACAGGTTGTAAGTAACCATTATTATGGCTTCTTCGCGACCATACTCGAGTGGCGTAAATTCAGTGATCTCTTTACCGTTAATTTGTAGTTCTATATTGTCGGCATCCACATCAGCGCGCTTAATACCGGGTAAGCGAATTGCAAAGCCGTTATGATATGCCGCGCCAACCGCTGCCACTTCAGCCTTTAAGTCAACGCGAGTGACACCAGCGTTTTTCTTATAGACTGCGCTTTTCATATGAATAACCAAATCGTTCATATCGTAGTCGCCTTCATGCGGCCAGTTGTCCTCAAACGCTAACGTCGTCCAGCCGTTAGAATTTGGGTAATACGTGATAGTGGTGGATTCTTCAATCAGCTTGACTTTGTAATCTTCCACTTCGCCATCAGCTGTTCCGCCATTGGGCCCAATATTGGGTACTGACGATAATCTAAAACGAGCCCAGGATTCACCCTCAACGACGTCGTTTGGCATATACATATAGAGCGATTGCTTACCACTGTTTACATAGTAGTTGTAAGACACTTGCTCGTCAGAATCGAAAGTACCGTTGCGATCTCTGTCAATCCAGGCATTTAAAAACCCTGGTTTAGATGCTTCGACTACGGCGATCGTGTTACGCCCACCCACAATGTTGGTCGCAAACTGAACGCCGTCATCGTCATCAAGATCGCTATTTTCATCGTCAGAGAGTGGGTAGGCTGCTGCATCGGACTCGCCATCAACTAGTTTACCCAGGAATAAATCCGGATCAGCATTCAAACCGTGCCTAGCACCGTTATCGGCAAGCGTTGTGCCATAAGATGCTGGTGCATCACCAAAGTCGATTTGATCATCCGAATCATCAACGAGTGGTGCAATAGCACAGCGCCAACCATCGTTTACACTGGATGAGGGGCCAAACGCAAATTTTTGCATGCTGAAGTCACCCTTACCAATAGCCACTTTGAATACCGCTCCGTCGTGATTACGGCTCGCGTAAAAATTCCCTTCTAAATCAAAGTAGCTGGCGCCATAGCCACCGCTTTCATTGGTTTCAGACAAGATTTGATGCTCGCCACTTTCTAAATCGAATTGATAAAGTCGTCCATTGCTGTTGAGCGCGTACCCCATCCCATCTACGGGACTAATTGCCATGTCGGCCACAGACAATGGAAGCGTGACGGCATCCACCACACGAACCATGGTCAGGTAGGTATCTGAATCCGGGTTAACGTCGACTTTGAAAAGACCGTTATTTTGACCTTGTCTATAGACGTAGTAATGCCCGTTTGATGGATGCATATCGCCCGTATAGAAACCCTGACCGCCAGAAATATCCTTTACGGCTAAAGCTTCAAGGCTCATGTCCGAGTGAATTCTGACAACAGTCTTATGCTCATAGCTCCAGCCATAAGCGAAGTTATCCAATGGATTAAAGCCAATGGCATTGACGGGCTGATTGACACCCATATCACCAGGAATGATGTTGTAGTCACCTGTGATCAGGTTGACACCGTAAGTTGTGGGCACGGACCCTTGTGTTAAAAAGGCTTTTGCTGGGCACTCTTCGAATGCCGCTGCCTGCAGGCCCTGAGATAGCATCAATGCTGGCAATAGTAGTAATGTTTTCTTCAATGGACAGCTCCACCAATTTATGACCAAGCGACACTGCGCCCCCCGGTAAGACGAACGTTAGCGGCGATAAAAATGGCCAAATTCAACTGAAGAAACGGCGTTATGCGATGATTTGCCAATTTGAAGGAGGGTTGTGTCGACCGAATCGATAAAATCTGATTCACCACATTGGCCTCGAATTCAGCTTTCTCGGTCGGCGTCGCAAATTAAGGGCGGGGTGTATTGGCAGGGTAATCGCATTGGCATCGCTCTCATTCGCTATACTGGCCCATTAGCGGTGAAGATAGCGATGAAAACAGCATGAGTACAATCTCAATTCGCGGTGGCGCCACTATGCCCAGCGTTGGCCTTGGTCTTTGGAAAATACCCAAAGAAGACACTGCCAATGCCGTTGTAGAAGCCATCCGTAGCGGGTATCGACATTTGGATTCGGCCTGTGACTATGGTAATGAAGTGGAAGTGGGGCAGGGAATAAAGCAGGCCATTGATCAGGGACTGTGTAGCCGTGAAGACCTTTGGATTACATCAAAACTTTGGAACACCTATCATGCGCCAGAGCATGTCCCCTTAGCGTTGGAGCGTACGTTAAAAGACTTGGGCGTGGACTATTTGGATTTGTATTTGATTCATTTCCCTATCGCGCTGAACTTCGTACCATTTGAGAAGCGCTACCCACCAGAGTGGATTTTTGATCCGGATGCAGCCAACCCTGCCATGCAGTTTGCGTCCGTTCCCTTGGCCGACACCTGGCGTGCGATGGAAGCTACCGTTGATACGGGAAACGTAAAACACATTGGCGTGTGCAATTATGGCGCATCGCTTATGCGCGACTTAATCAACACGGCGCGCATACAGCCAAGCGTATTGCAGATTGAATCACATCCGTATTTAACACAAGATTTATTAGTGCGTTTCTGTCAACAAAACGATATTACGGTTACGGCTTTTTCTCCGCTGGCGGCGCTATCTTATCTAGAATTAGACATGGCAAGCATGGCTGATTCGGTGCTAAGCGAACCTTCTATTATCGCGATTGCCAAGCGTGTAAATAAAACGCCTGCGCAAGTTGTGCTGCGCTGGGGCGTGCAGCGTGGTACTGCAATCATTCCCAAAACATCTAAGCCTGCAAGGTTAGTTGAAAATATCGACCTGTTTGATTTCGAACTCAGTGGAGATGATATGTTGGCCGTTAGTGCGCTTAATGCGAATCGCCGCTTTAATGATCCTGGCGTATTCTGCGAGCTTGCATTTAATACACCTTGCCCCATCTACGAGTAGTAGCACCTAATGACAAGTAGAGATTTAAACGATCACAACGATCCGATGATGCGCCCACGTTATGTGGGTATCCCGACTTTTTTTCGCACGCCGCATAACGAGTCTCTCGACGGTGTTGATATTGGGCTTATCGGTGTGCCGTTTGATGGTGGTGTGACCAGTCGTCCGGGTGCTCGGCACGGGCCAAGAGAGGTTCGTAACCAGTCCACCATGGTGCGTATGAAAAATCAGGCAACGGGTGTTTCACCCCACGAACTGTGTCGTGTGGCCGATGTCGGTGATGCCTGGGTGCCAGAGCCTTTTGAATTAACTGGCAGTCATGCCAGTATTCAAGAAGCGTTTGCTCGCCTGCATGAGCACAACATTCTGCCAATCGCCGTGGGTGGCGATCACTCTATAAGCTTGCCGATTTTAAGGGCACTTGCCGCAGAACGACCCGTTGGCATGATACATATTGATGCGCACTGCGATACCGGTGAGGACTACATGGGTTCTCGGTTTCATCACGGTGCTCCTTTTAGTCGAGCAGTGGAAGAGGGGTTACTCGATCCCAAGCGCACTGTGCAAATTGGCATTCGTGGCTCGATAAACGATCTGGATTTATGGAAATTCAGTCATGACAGCGGTATGCGCGTTATTTACATGGAAGAGTTTTATAAACTGGGAGTGGAAGAGACGATTGCAGAGGCTCGCCGCGTGGTGGGCGATGGTCCGATATACATAAGCTTTGATATCGATAGCCTCGATCCAGCATTTGCACCCGGCACTGGTACTCCCGAAATTGGCGGTTTGACAACACTTGAAGCGCAAATGCTAATTCGCGGTTGCCAGGGTTTGAACATCATTGGTGCTGATTTGGTTGAGGTTGCCCCCGCGATTGATGTTTCAGGTAATACCGCTCTGGCAGGGGCTAACTTGCTGTTTGAGCTTCTTTGTGTGGTAAGTGAATCACACAATTCGCGCCCTGCCAGGCAGGAATAAACGAATGTTCACCAGATAATGTGGCAATTTCTAATACGAATCAGTAGGATAAACATAAGCTTGATCGTAGCCGGTCAATCTGAGGCGATTAGCTTCCAGGCTAAACACTATTTGGAGAAATACTTTGATACGTTCTAAGAAATTATTAGCGATTAGTTTGGAGGGTAGTGTTGGGTGATAATTTAGATAATAGCATTAATTTTGCTAAGTTTTTTATAATTCTAGTCGGTAGCTTTTTTGTTTGGCTTGTGAATGCCTATATTAATACTGGTTTTGACACTGATTTGATAAAATTAGATAACCCTA
>CAYSZH010000102.1:0-16566 GCA_964435305.1 uncultured Granulosicoccaceae bacterium | reverse complement strand
TACCTCTGTAACATCGTTAAAGGTGATCAGTGCACCTCTTATGCTCTCACCCGCGCCCCTGATGGGTGTAACGGTCGTCACAAACTGATAGTGCTGATGGTAGCCAACACTCAGCTTGATCGGCATTTCGCACTTATCCATCTCACCTGAAAGTACCGACTCCCATGGGTAGCCCTCGTGTTCGTCAGAACCAAAGATTTCCCAATCCAGACTATTACACTCTTTGCCCATGAGCTTTTTCGAATGTATGCCAATGCGTTTTGACATGGCATCGTTGCTGAACATGATGTGGCCTGCTTCATTCACAATAAGCAAACCATCAGCGAGTGTATCTAATGCAGTTTTAACGCGATCGGGTAACACCTGACTGGGATCAAGCTCTCGCATTACTCGTTTTAAGAAGAAATAAAAGCCGATGAAACCAGCGACAGCCACGTACATAATGAGATAAATGACTGCGTTTCCACCCTTAAAAAGACTTGCACTTAAAGCATGCGGTTTATAAGCGATTTCTACAGAACCCCAGCTTCCCTTAGGTGAAAACAGTGCTACACGAATATTATCCATAGTAGACTTTTGGCTGTTCGGTAAGGTCCAATGAAACGCATGATTACCCGCACTATACAGGGTTGAACCATCAACACGCTTTACCGCAACACTTTCAACGCGATCATTACGCTGCTGGATAGACTCTATTATGGATAGAATTTTGGATGTATCTCGCTCGCCAATTTCCAACGAGACTTGCACAGCAGCCGACTGTGCAATATGGGTTCTATATTCCAGCTCCGCTTTACTCGTATTGGGCATAAAACCCATCAGATCAAAAATGAGCAATAACGACACAGCAAGCATGGTCAAGCCAAAACTTATTCGAACAATTGGCGACTTCCAGAATCCATTCAATTTATTTAGTATGATGCTCATTCGTCATCCTCAAACAAACCCTCTACTGACTCGCTAGACTGCAATGGAGTAGCTTCAGATTTAACGGCGCTCACAATGGGTAAGGGATCGAGTTGTTTCCATAGTGGTGCCACAGAAAAAACGCTGGCCAGTAAAGTACCACCGCGCAACATCCAGGCTAGAACGCCAGCTGTTACACCAATTGATACACCCACAACTGTTTCACCTGCGGCACCAGAAACGTTCGTTTTTTCGGCTGAGCGTTTCAGTGTATTTTCGACTTCATCCAGACTTTTTTTGAATCCGCTGTTTTCAGTCTGAAACAGTATGCGCGTCTTTGTTTCCATTTCTAACTCCAAGGGCTCTAAGGCCAGAACAGTGGCTAACTGCTCTTCAAAAACAGTATCCTCAAGCTTTATCTCGCGCTGAATAATTTGCTGCTCCTGATATTCCACAGCATTCAACGCCAGTCGTTGAGCCGTTCGTGTTTCCGTTGGAGTTCGGTTATCATCGTAAAATAGAATATTCTCGCTAATAGTGGCAATCACATCGGGCGCGCTTTCAGCAAGCGCGTCCGTATCCGATCCAATCAGTCTGTCGACAATTTCTGCCATCACTTCCTGAGATGCCTCATCACCGCCAGCCAGCTGTTCCCCTATCTCTTCAAACTGTTCCGCATCACTGATTTCTTCAGTACTAATAAGATCCGTTAATAGCTCACCACTGAATGGCTCCATTACGATAGAAGACAAATCGATGAATTCGATTTGTTCTGCAGACAACGCGGCAGCTACTTCCGGCACACTCTCTGGAGCCGGGATGAGTTCAGGCTCCGGTTCGTTTACAGTGTCGATTTCTGGTTGTATATCAGGCGCTGTTACAGGAGGGATTTCAGAGTCAGGTACGGGTTCAGGTGTCGTCCCAGTGCCAATTTCAGGCTCAGGCTGCTCAGCCCCAATTTCAGGTTCGGGTTCGGGCTCTACCACTGGCGGCTCGATTTCAGGCACCAGTTCTAGAACGTTGATGGAATTAATACTATCCAACCAAGGTTCTGCGCTGTCATCGAAATTTAATTTTGTCACCATAACATGCAAGGTACTGCCAGCGTCATCCGGTCCAATGGTGTAATCACTGGATGTAGCACCCACAATAACGGTGTTGTCTCTCATCCATTGATAATAAAATTCAGGCCTTGCATCAGCATCCATTACATTGTCGACCATCGCTGACAATACACTGCCCTGCTGATTGCTTGACCCCACCACGCTGGGAAGTCCAGATATTTTATCGTTAACGGGTAGTACCTGCAAAGGCACTATAACTGCACTCGTGCGTCCATCAGCTGAGACAAGCTCTATACGTATATCACGTGCATCAATTGAAGGTATGTCACTATTATTGCTGTACGTCACGTCTTGCAAAGCCGCCGTGTATTCTTGTACCGTGGCTAATCCGCTTAATAGCAACACACCAAATTGTTCATCAAATTCTGCACTGATGTTATCCGTATTTAATGCTGCAAGTACATCAGAATTTTGTTGATAACCACTATTAATACTGACGGTTAACGAAGCGACCAGAGCGTTGTCCGGATCGTTGATTGTCAATGTAGCACCTAACGACACGGGAACAGCGTTCTCTACATATTCGACTGCTTGCAAATCCCCAATTATTGACAATGACTCGGTTTGATCAGTAACGTTAACGACAACCGATTCAGTAACGCTTGCCCCAGTTGCATCTGTGACAATCACCGATACCGTGTGCGCGGTGTTTAATTCGAAATCCAAATCGGAATTACTGCTTGTCGAGATAAGCCCACTTACTGGGTCTATGCTAAATCTGTTCTGCGCATTATTGACCAAGGCGAAAGTGACTGCATTACCAGTTTCAACACCCACGGCAGAAATAAATCCAACGGCTGTGCCATCTGGCGAATTCTCAGCGATACTCAACGCCGGCTGATCAATGCCAGTAAACGGCTCAATAACATTGAGCACATTTAAAAGCACCGTGTGATCGGTACTGTTTCCAGCGCTGTCTACTGCACGAACATCCATGGTGTGCGTTTGAGCAGTCTCGTAGTCTATTAAACTGGCATCCCCAACCGTGATTTCACCCGTGTTGGCATCAACCAGAAACCTGCCAGTAAATGCGCCAAGTTGGGTATAGGAAACCGTATCATTAGTGTCAACATCGTTACTGCTCAGAATCGCGAGTAGGGTTCCATCTACTGCTGCTTCACTTACTACAATGGTTTGTGGCGTGGTGATTATCACCGGATTATTATCGTTAAGCGGAATAATTGATATATCAATCTCAGCCGACGCTGTAAGCCCACTACTATCAGTGACAGAGTAACTTATACTGTCGCTAAATTGCTCCGAACCGTTATGGGTATAACTAATTTGGCCAGTGGATGTGACGAAGGCTGAGCCATGCGCCGGTTGGACAGTTATAGTCACGCTTTGTGTATCGCCAGTGTCCGGATCGACGTCGTTATCAAGAACCGCCACGTTTAGCGTGCCCCCTTCATCGATTTGCACATTTTCGCCAACAACAATGGGCGTTTCATTCACATCTAGCACAGCAATGTCAAAGCTTTGTATGAAACTACTGCCCAACGAACCTGAAACCAATACTGATACTGTGTGCAGCTGGTTTGCGGTAGCTTCAAAATCAAGCGCGATGTTATTAGTAATTTCTCCAGTGACACCATCGATTGAAAACAAACCGCCAGCATCGTCTGGCATACTGAAGGTCAGTGTCCCGCTATCCTGTACACCTTGAACTAGAATTGTTCCGATGTAGTCTCCAGTGCTGTTCTCAAAAACCGTCATCGGAATATCCGAGATAAGCCCTGTGATGGGTTCAGGAATATTGTTTATCGCAATATCAATTTGCTCTACTGACGTGTTTCCAGCGGCATCTTCTACCCGCACCAGAACACTGTGAGAGTCTGCCACTTCGTAATCGATCATACTGGTGTCCGCAACAATAATGGATGTGCCCTGCAACGAGAACCGACCACTTGAATCGTTAATCAATGTGTACGTCAGAGCATCGTTACTATCAGCATCGGACCCAGAGATCGTGGCCACTATCGTCCCATTAACTGCGTTTTCATTGATATTAGGTAAGGCTGGTAGAAAGATAAGTGTGGGAGTGTTTTCATTCACCGCCTGTACATCTATAGTGACCACAGAAATATCAGATAGCCCCGAAGGATCCGTTATGGCGTAGCTAAAGCTATCATTAAATTGCTCTGACCCGTTATGAGTATAACTAAACGTGTTGTCTGAATTAATAACAACACTCCCATGGTTAGCTGCACTAATTAGACTGATTTGAAGGACATCGCCATCATCGTCTGTATCGTTGTCAAGAACTGAAATTGCTATGCTATTACCTTCAATCACAGAGGCACTATCATCTTGCGCTTGAGGCGCATCATTCACTGGAATCACAATGATAGAGACAGATGCCAGAGACGCGGCACCGCTGCCATCAAATGCATGATAAGCGAAACTATCAAGGCTGCTCTCTGACCCATCTTGGGTATAAGTAAACGAACCATCCGTGTTAAGCACCACGACCCCATTGGCTGGATGACTCACAATTTGAGCTGTTAACTGATCGCCCGGGTCGTTGTCAATATCATTGCCTAAAATACTTGTGGAACCGTCTGTAAGAGTGCTAACAGAGCCACCTTCAGCCACAATGATGTTGTCATTGATAGCTACTGGAGCATCATTCACATTACTGATATTGAGGACAACTTCAGCAGTGGAACTCGCTCCAAATGAATCTGTAACTGTATATTCGAAGCTGTCAGTATAGTTTTCAGATCCATCATGAGTATAGCTAAAAGTCCCATCAACCTCTAAAGCCAATGCACCATGCAAAGGAAATTCGCTTATCGATGCGGACAGTGAATCACCAAAATCCGGATCAATGTCATTGGTCAGCACAGACGCTTGACCACCCTGCAGCACAGACACCGTTCCGCCTTCTGCAACAACAGCAACATCACCAGCAGCAACAGGTGCAATGTTCACATTGTCAAATTCGATCGGAATGTTGCTTGTTACAATCGATGCCGGCGAAAGCGGGCTCGCAATTTGAGATATTAACTGTATTGATGCCGTACCAACAAAGTCCGTGTCCGGTGTGAATGTCAACGTAGCCAGCGCTGAATTAATATCAGCCACACTACCGCTGAGTTCAATGCTTGCTACATTGTTAATACCCGTGCCCGCTTCATCAACAAGGCCCGCCATGGAAGCTAGCGATACAACACCATCTGTTGCCTTTAACTCAATAAGCAGCGTATCCAAATCAGGATCTATAATTTCAATAGCCGGTAAAGCGCCAATGCCAATGGCAACCGGCGTATTTTCATCAAAACTAACCAAGCCCATACTCAAATCGATAGGAATAACATGAACCGTTGGTGTGTCTAGATTAGGAACATCGAGAATATTAATATCAACAACATCTACGTTTATTGCCCCTGCAGAGTCGGAATACTCTATAAATAGTTTATGGGTAGCGTGTTGATCAAAATTGATCGAGGTGGTGTCGTTGACTGAAATAACACCGCTAATTGGATCCACTGCAAAAGCGCCTGCCACGGTTTGAGACGTCAACACATACTGAATTGGCCCACCAGTTGTTCCGGCACGAGCGGCGAGGACCGCAGCAGCATCAAACTCAATAACATACCCTAACGGGCCGACATTATTAATATCGTTCCATGTACCGTTATTTGCATACATTTGCAAATTATTTTCAGATAGGCCCCCATTTGGCTCACCCAAAAACCAATTAACGTACGAGCCGTTCACAGCTTCTCCGGAACTATCTGCAAAATGCTGTTCAGCAGCTGGCCCATGATTCCATAGCCAATCACCTGTTACCGTCGAATGGCTTGCGGCTAACCAGCTAGAAACCCAGCCGTTATCTTCAACAACCTCACGAACTAACTCGTTTTTCTCCGAACTCTGTATTATCGGGAGCCTACCCGCAACACCTTCAAGAAGTGTGCTGTTTGCTGCGGTATTAGAATCTGCAAAACTATCGAAACCGCCTGGCATAAGAAACACACTTTGGGATAGTGAATAAACAAGACCCGGGTTTTCAAGTAGGATCTGATCAACCAGCGCTTGAGTCTCAACATCCAGTGCTGCAACAGTACCTACAACCGTATTGTTTGGTTCGTCTTCGTAAACAGTGAGGATACCCAACTCGATACCGCCTGAACCGCCTCTGGCGAACAATTTCTGTGTACCAAATTCAGGACCGATCTGCCCATCGAGCGATATATGATCAAACGTATAATAAACCGCCAATTCATTCGAAGCCACGTTAAAAGGGTCTTCGTACGCTAACTGAATTTCGTTTAAAGATAAATCATCATTGTAAATACGAAAGTCGTACCAGGTCCCATGCATAGCAGAGCCAGTTGTGACTGTTCCATTGTTATAAGTCCCTAATGTTGCAATCCCACTGCTAGGTGCGGCACCAACATTATCAAATCCAAGACTATGGTTTTCCGTTCGAGAGTCCACTGATAGTGTGATTATCTCGCCCAAAGTGTCCCAGGTCACTGCGAGCCTATGCGCTTCACCGTCACGAAGTTCAGCATATGTATCAGTTGAGACTAAAGTTGTATTGCTGACAACTTCAATATTATTGTTGGCGTTTAGGACAATGGAGAAACTTTCGGCAACGTTACCGAAGTCAAACAATACCGTATTCGCAGGCGTAGAACTTTCCAATGAGAACTCGGTTATAATTGTCCCTTGTGGCAGCCCACCGAGCGCATTACTTGCGTCTTCGAGTTCTAAATAATCATTCGAACCACCATGGTTAACAGTAAGCCCTTCATCTCCAAAAGAGCCTTCTATAACCACAAGATCTCCCGGTGGCGTGTTAGATGAGATATTCAATTCTACCGCTGCATCAGCCGATAAGGCACCTGTATCAAACACGACAAGAGAAAGAGTTTCTTGTCCAGAGCCGCTGTAGCCATCAACATGTAATTTTATTCGACCATCATTGATATCCTGCTGCGAGAAGTTTGTAGATCCGAGAATAGGAACATCATCTTTACTGATACTCACATCAGAAGGCAAACCGACTAAATAATACGTCAGTTCGCTGGCGTTATGCTCTGCATCAATCGTTGTCAGTTCACTTGCGCTTAGCACATGCACGTCAGTAGCCAGTAATTCAACAGGCTCACTAATAACATTTACTGGAGCCGTATTCTGATTTGGCTCAATCGCGATTCTGAACTGTTTGGTATACGTGTTATCTGCCTTATCGGTAACCGTAATTTCAACGATATGTTCTGTCAGAACCGAATTGCCAAGCTGTAACGCATCACTAACGAATATTTGCCCATTGTCCGGATCAATATCAAAGGTACCCGCAACGGATAAATCCACCAGTGAATACGATAGTGATCGATCAACACTATTAACCCCACCATCACCCTTCGCAACCGCGTGAACATCTAAAAACGCAATAGACTCTTGAACAAATGAGTATGGTTTATCATTCCATAAACCGGTATCGGGAAATAACTCCAGTGGAGTTAAAATAGAATTGTTGGGTTCACCGACTTTAAACGCCGTAAATTGGCCATTAATTGAGTTTCCATCTGAATCGGCAAATTCAACTTCCTGATCTCCAGTGCCATCAGGAGTTATCCAAACCCAATTGCCAGTGCTCGATTCTTCGCCCGCCACCCAGATCAGATCCCAACCACGGTCTTGCGCAATTTCTCTTAAAAATTCATTTGTGATGGCATCAACAGGTGTCGCCAAGTAACCTGTTTGCCCATTAAAAGTAAACTGAGATGCTGACTCATATGCAGCATTCCAGGTCAGCGTACCGTCTTCTAGCGGAACACCGATAATCCCCAAAGAATCCGAGTAGTCCGCATTGGGGTGCAATGCAACCGCCTCGGCTATAAGCGCATCCAATTCTGGGTCTTTGCCCGATGCGTAACCGACCACATCACCCACTTGCGCAGTTTGCAGCGCAATCAATTGTCCTAAAACAGGTTCACTGTCAGGAAAGACCAAGTTGCCAGTTACAAGGTTTAAATTTGTATCAGGCGTTAGTCCTCTAATTAGCTCACCGTTATCAAATTCATTAAAGGTCCAGTATCCATTAAGCCCAGGCTCGCTCAGCGGCAATTCAGAATATAAGGAATTCGCAATCTGAACATGAGACCGGACATAATCAAAAATGCGTAGTTCGTTTAAGGACCCGACAAACGCGGTCGCGCCACTTGGGTTAGTAGCAAACGTGTTACCCACGTTAGCCGTGCTATTAGAATCCAGCATAGCGCCAATCGCGAGCGTTTCATTGGCCACTTTCAACCCATCTAAATACACCAGCGTCTCGCCAGTTGCAGAATCCCAGCTTAGCGACAACATGTGACTTTCACCGTCAATAAAATCACCAACGTCGCTTGCCGGAACAAACACACTGTTACCAGCGATGTTGATCTGCAATTCTGTAGAGGAATTGATTTGAATCGTCAGTTGTCCATCGTTTTCACCATAGCTTAAAATAGTGCTATCACCCGTATCGGAAAGCGAAATATTTGCCTCCACAGTGAATTCAGTTAACCCACCGAACACTGCGTCAGCAGAGTCCATTGTAAAATAACTCTGAAGATCTCCACTTTCATTTAAACTCACACCGCTGCCAGCAGCTCCGTGCTGAGTGAGCGTAATATCGTAGGGCGCTTGGTTGTCTTTCACTCGTACATCAAGCGTTATAATTGTAGAAAACCCATACCCATCATCAACGGAGAGCTCAATCTGCTCATATAAATCTGCTGAACCAGCGCCACCATCATGCTTGATAACAATCAACTCATCGTCAATGTCTTGTTGAGTGAACGACGTTATCGACGACGTGCCTTTGTACAAACTTATTCCAGCGGGAAAACCGAAGACGTTATAGGTAATTTCAGATGCTGTTTGCTCTGCATCGGTAGTTAATAATTCAGCATTGGTCAGTGTCAAAGAGCCACCGTTATCGATATCCACCGGCTCAATCACGTCCACTGATTCTTCAGTGTTAAGCGTGCTTTGTGTAACGATGACCAAATTTACCGACGTGGGCGTACCCTGCCCATCGTCAACCATTAATTGCAGCTCATTCGTATTTGAAAATGTCGCTGTACTGGTTATAGTGACGTAGGAATTGTATATATCCTGCATCGTAAAGTTATCACCTACAGCGAGTTCAACACCATTTAGCTCGACTATTGAAAAATTCGGAAGCGCAGTAATCTCAAACCCAATAAACTGAGAGATCGTATCCGCATCAGTGACTTTTAACGAAGCTGGTGTAATCGGCACCGTCGTTTCAGCATCAATAATGATCGTTTCGTGAGTATCTAAAATCTCATTGGCCGTGCCCGCAGGTAGGGCTTGATAGACTTCTTGTCGCTCGGCAAAAGACAACGCGCGATCATAAAAGCGGACATCTTCAATTTCGCCGCTGAAGCCTGACCCACTATCCGTACCGATTATGGCCTTCTGGCCCAAGTTATGATCTCCACCAAGTCCTTGAAAAGGGGTGAATGGCGAATTGTTTATCGATATTTCCGGAATGCCGTTGTCTATGGTTAAACTGACAAATGACCATCTATTTTTCTCGGCAACAGTATTACTTTCAATAAAAAGCGTGGTCGAACCTAAAGTGGTAATCTCAGCGCGCACTGTTCCAGTTGCATTTTGTTCTATTAGAATATCCATATCACTAGCACTACCTTCCACATGAAGATAGGTCGTGGGTGTATGTGTAGCGGGCTTGATCCAGAACGTTATTGTTGAGTTTGAACCATTTATTATCGGTAGCGCTGCCGGACTCTCAACCACAAAACTACCGGCGTCTTGCAAGGCATCACCCTGTAAACCTGAAGTGAAATTCAATGCGCCTTGGGCAGTTCCATCAGCCGAACCTACCGAATCTTGTACATTGCCACTGAGTTCATACCGTGCCACCAGCCCTGCCACAACATCCAGTGAATGGGTCCAGTCATCCTGAATCTGTTGGTTTAACGCTACCGAGGTTTCAATTTCACCGTACTGAACTTCAAGATCCCAATCGGCATTTTGATTTCGATGACCAGTAAGATCATCGCTGCTGGCCACATCGGCTTGCAGCGCGTTGGACAGCGCCTGTACAAAAGCTATACCCGACGCCGATTGGCTTAAATTACAGCCATACAGCAACACATCGCCATTTTCAGTTAAGGCCTGGCCCCATGAATTTACCGTTGATGTCAGTGTTGAGAGCGTTTCAGCATTAAGTACATCCGTGCCCAGTTGCAACACACCATCGGAACCATGCGAGAGTATATGTATTGCATCTAGATTACTGTGGCTTTCGGTCAATGCAGTAACAATGTCAATTCCACTCTCACCTTCCGCAATCTGAACAACTTGAAACGACGATCCTGCATACAAAACCTGTAAGGATTCATACAGGTTTTTCAACTCTTCGGTGCTGGTATCCACGATAACAAGTTGAGCCACATCGGCTTGATCGTTCTGTAAAAGCAGTTCGGAATCTGTCTCAGTGCTCGAATCTGGTTCGATCGGCAGGTGCGTATTTGATTGCGCGCTGGAATCTTTATCATTAAGAAGTGACGACAATGCTGCCTGTGGCGATGCATGTACATCACTATTATCGTTACCCTCTTGCAGTGCAATAAGTGCCATTGAAGCCGGATCGGCCGAGTACAAAATACGAGGCTCAAGCTGCTCCAGGCGTACTCGTGAACTCCAGTTTGTGCGTGCTATCTTTTTCAAAAAAGCATCCAACCGTGCGCCAAAACACAGATAGTCAGTGTTGCATGTCACAAATATAGCGGCAGAAAAGAGCAAAGCTACAGGGCTTAAACGTATAGATTTAATCTAAATATCAGTAAGTTAAACACTTGGAAATGTAAAATTCATGCCTTGACAACACGAACAAAACGACAGGCAAGGCCTGCACACGAAATCAGTGAAAGGAGGGGGCAGCCGTCTCTACTGCGCAAGAAAATCGATTTTGCAGCGGATCCCCGCAGGTATGGTCAAATCGGGGTTAGGCAGCTCAAGCATCACACCGTAGGTGGCACTGGCAGCATCTGCAACTGGGTCGATACGCCGAACAAGCGCATCAAATTGCTTATCTTCAAACCCTGGCACATCCATAGACACGCTACCAAGCATCCCTGTCTCGATAACGCCAAGCTCGGATAAAGGCACAACGACCTCCACATGCAGAATATCGAGTCGAGCTATTTTGAATACCGGATCATCTGCGACATATTCACCCACGGTTTTATAACGATCCAGAATCGCACCATCAAACGGTGCTTGAATGCTTCGACGGTTTAATACGGCTTGTGCACGCACAACATCAAGCTCAGCGACTTCTCTGTTCTCACGCTCTTGCTGAACCTGCATAGTGGCAATAGAGGCTTCTGTTTCAACTTGATCGAGTAACTGTTTTGAAATTGATGCCTTTTGGTACAAAGTACGGTTGCGCTGCAATGTGCGTTGACCAAAATCTGCATTCAGTTGGCGAAGTTTTGTTGCCGTATTCAGTGACGCAACGCGATGCGCCAGTTGCAGTGATGCACGCTCGACATCCGATTCTAATTCAGCCAGCACAGATCCTTTTGATACGTAATCGGTGCGGTTAACGTTGACAATAGAAAGCAGCCCTGGCACCGCACTTCCAAGAGAGGCAACCTCACCAGGCTGCACAACACAATCAACATCCGAGAGCACTTCCCGGCTCGCATCGGCTGTGCCCATAAAGGGCAAGCTTCCAAATGCAATAATCGCTACAGCTGAGCATGCGACGATATCAAGACTGAATTTTTCGACTAAGGCACTCATAATTCGCCAATAAATTCTGTTCAAATCGGCAGTGTATTTAGAAACACCTGCCGAACTGTTCTAATCCACCTCGCACCCAAGGTTTCAGCCTTGTGCGACAAGGTGACATAGGCTCTTTCGCCTACACCAAATACAGGCGTACCCTCTGGCAAACTCAATTTCATATGAAATACGCTGTCAACCGTCGACACTCCCATGTCATCATCAGACGCAATTGGTATGCCGCCACCGCCTGCGGCGCCCAGCGCAGGGCTAGGTAATGTATGGTTTGCGGCGGGTATCTCATTTATGAGCGTTGCTGGCACACGCTTTGACAAAGACTCGGCCAATAACACCCTGGCGGAGGTAATACCGTCATGAATGCGTCCACTTCTACCCTCCTCGACAGCAACCCTGACTACATACTGCGTAGAGTCAATAACATGTCCAATTAGCTGCCCTTGCAAAAAATACAGACCGGACACGCGCTGATGGGCTTGCGGGGAAAACACGCCGTTGGTTTCTGCATGCACAAAACGCCGGGCATAAAGCATTTTTAGCTGCTCAAGCGCGCGCTTGTTATTCGCCAGGTCTTCCTGCAAAAATGCAAACTCTTCTGGGTCAAGCTTACGCATTAGCGCAACTTTGATTTGTAGCGCCTTTTGCTCGTTCTCTAAAACAGTAATGTCTTTTGCGATTTCCGGTTGCTGTATTTCAAACAACAATTGACCCTTTACTACGCGCTCACCAGGATTAACCTCGGACTTGTGAATAAATCCTGACAATGGAGAGTAGATTTCGCCCTGTTCAGGAACCCAAACCACACCTTGCGCCCGAGTCGATGACGGCATCGGCACCAAGGTCACCAGACACAATAGTGTCAAGCTTGTTCCAATAAGCAGTTTTACTGAGCGGCTTCGTTGGTTTTGCGTTTCAGGGGAGTTTAAGATATAGCGAAAACCTCGATACAAAGGCAATATAAATTGCTGGAGCAATGCAAAGAATCCTAGCAGCACACCCGCAATTAAGTATTTGCTTGCCAAAAATAGCGCGATAATAATCGTGATAAAACATCGGTATAAAAACGCTGCAACACCAAAAAATATAAACCATTTGGCTTCACCTGTTGCGGTTACAGGCGAGAGTACATTCTCTATCCCCAATATATAACGCTTGCTTAGGTAGCGATAGTACTGAGCAGAACGGGAATACAGATTGGGGATTTCTATCCAATCTTGAAGGAGATAGTAGCCATCGAACTTCAGCAGCGGGTTGGCATTAAACACGACCGTTGACAATGTACCAATGACAAAAACGCCAAACGCACAATCATTTAGCATTCCCGGCTCGCTACTTATCCATATAAAAAAAGCAATGGAGGCCAGGAACAGCTCTGTCATAATACCTGCCGCACTAACAAGCATACGTTTGTATTTCGATTTAAAAGATGTGGCAGCCGAGGCATCAACGTAGGGTACCGGCGTGAGCACTAAAAGAGATATACCGGTCTCGGTCACTTCGCCACCCCATCGTTTCACACACACACCATGGGCAAATTCGTGCACGGCCTTCATTAGCGGGTACAACAACCACAACAGCAGATAATTATGCGGCTTGATGATATTCTGAGAAAAGGCTTGCGAGAGCAGATCCAGATTTTGCAACACACCCCAAAGCGCACCCAAAACCACAAGGAGCCAAACTACCAAAAAGCGCTTTGTAAACAGCTTAGAAAAAAGCGCATTACTTCGATTAAGAAGTGCATCCGGGTTGAATAAAGGGATGCGAATCATCAAGGGGCTGAACCATTTTTTTGCACGCTCAGAACTTCGCTGCTCGTTGTATTGTTGCACAAGCTCAGCGGCACCTTTGTTGAGCACACCTGATAACGCACCTAGTTGCTGAAGACGGCTGATGGTTTCAACCATTTCTTCTGATGTCAAATCAGGGGATTCAGACGCGCATAGGTGCTTGTGAATTGTTTCAAGCGAACACTTACCATCAAGGCGAGCCAAAACACTGTAGGCTCGCGCATTGAGCCGTAAATGTTTGCCACTTGTTCTATCGTGGAGTAAATACCAGCGGGTATTGCGAAACACATGCGTTTCAATTTCGATATGTCGACGCAGCTGCGGGCATAGCACTCGTAGGCGCTCCCAGAGTTCATCCACCTGCGATGATGCCTGCACCTCAGGCCCCAATCTTCCAGAACAGGAGCTGTACTTTAGAGTACGCACCCTGCAACCAAGACTGAAGTAAGGGTTGTTTACCCACCGTTATTTTCGCAACACCGTTCATTCCAGGTCGTAAATTGTTTTTTTCTGGCTCATCAAAACTGGCTTCAAGACGAAACACAGTTTTGCCATTCACCGTGATCGCCACTGGCATAATGGCTTGGGTTGTGATTGCATGTCCACGCCCAGGCAGCGCTGAGAACCTTAAGGTACCCGGCTGCCCTGTCGCCAGTTCAGCGACATCATGCTCATCAACATCAAGCACAAGCCGATAGTTCTCCATCGAAGCGAGTTGAAATAACACGTCACCGGAGGATACTGGTGCCCCAAGCGACTTATTCAAATCACCGCTGACGATCAGACCATCAAATGGTGCTTGTAGTACAGATCGTTCCAGTTTTTGTTCGATCAACGCAAGCTCAGCATCGATCTGAGCTTTGCGTGCCTGTATTAATCCCATCTCGGATCGATCGCGCTGGCTTAGCGCGCGTGCAAGTGAAGTTTCTACTTTGCCCAGTTCACCCAGCCACTTTTCTTGTTCGATAAGCAAGTCTCTATCATCCAGCGACGCTATCACCTGGCCTTTTGTGACACGATCACCCGCACGAGCGTTAGATGCACTGATGTAACCTTCTTGAGGTGCAACGATGACTTGCGTATCGGCACCTTCAATACTTGCTCGAGCGGATACTTTTTCAGCCACCGGTACAAACAGCAAGCCCAGCAATAGCAACGCCGCGGCAGCCCATTGCACATTAGCCTTGATCGTAGTGGGTGCTTTAATGGATTTAATTTTTAGCGAGAAGCTTTCGCGGAGACGTGAAAGGCTCGAGCGCTGCTCCAAACTAATCAGCTGTAGCACCGGTCCCATTGGTGCGAGAGCTCGCCTGCAGCGTTCAATTGCTGTGCTGTCAAACCCCTGTTCGACACGGCGCTCTAAGGTCACAGCCCCTACAGCGCTATTGTTACAATAAAGTGGTAAGGTGCACGCGACAAGTCCTGCATCCAAAGCACTTAATTGTGCATGCGCTCTTGTCACCATCGTGTGATTAGATAGGCTGTCCGAATAATTTATGATTGACAGCTGATCAACGGCCTCTTCCATTGCCGCCTCAATGGATCGAACCAATTGCCGTTGTTGATCAAATCCAGCTAATTGTGAAATCGCCTGTAGTTGAATTACAATGCCTTGCTTGAAACCCACACTGACACGTTCACAACCCAGGTCGACTGCCAACTGATTTGCCGCTTCCAGACAAGCTGTGCGTAGGTCCATATGTTGAAGCGCATGTTCAGTCAAATGCTGTGAAAGTCTTGCACCCGTATCACTGAACCCGCTCAGTACATTGTCGATCGAACCTAGCCACAATCCGCCCCACAAAACCAATTGCACAACAGCATCCTGCTGCGACTGACTGCGTGTCGCCATTTGCAAGGTAACCGCATAGCGGCCTGCGTGATTAGTAACGGGAATTGCCACAAGATCCTGAAGCGCATCACTCGGAGCTTCGAGCATTTGTCCTGCGAGTGTGGTTAACTTACCGCTTCGAAGGGCTTTACTGGCAAGGTTTTCCAACTGCACGGTGTGCGTTTGATCACCTGGCCAAATAGCCAGTAAATTGACGCTTTCTTCGTTATCCAGTTGGTAAACGCAACCAATCTGCACGCCCGCCACCATTCTGCATTGCCACTCAAGCCAGGCATTAGCGATAGCGATATGTTGCGTATTGCTGGGGTTTACGGTGCTCTCGGGTTGGGCTTGCGCTTCTTCCTGAGGCACGACTGTTTGGGCAAACGCTGCCATCCGATTCTATCGTTTGAGATTTATCAACCCTGTTTTAGCAACATGCACGCCACGAGACTACCTATCTGGGGGATCACGCTGCCTTACTTTCCAGCCCTAATATTTGCAAGTACCTCGGCTTTCACAAAATGAGAGCGCTTGCGCAGCTACAAGTTCAGCCGCTCGTGCCACACATGCTTCGGTTCGCACGGTCGGCTGATGAACTTCGAATTTCAGGCCTGCCTGCACTTGACGAACTCCAGCGCATCCACCATGAACTCATCACGCGAAATGATTTGCGAGACGGGTTGTTTTACCTGCAAGCCTCGCGTGGCAACGATGGCACGCGCAACCAAAAACGTTGTTGTTTGTGATGCGAAAATCACTACTGATTAAATCCTTTTCACTCCGAGACAAACAATACACAATTTCATATCCGTACAATCAGTCTTCTAACAAACATATTATCCCTGCCTGGTTTACTCGAAAAGAGTACCGATACTTATTTGAGCGATCCAGACGGCTTAACTATTGAACACTACTATTGAGCACTACTATTGAACACTACAGGAGGGTATCGGCTGATCCGAAATTGAGGGAGTTACTATGAGCGTGACTGCATTTTACGCCTACGCTTTAATTTTACGCCTGCGCTTTGGAGTTGGGACAACGCCACTATGGGCTATTGTCCCAGTTTTGCTCCTTGTTGTTTAGTGCGTGCCCTGAAAGCCGCATAAAC
>CAYSZH010000101.1:793-16654 GCA_964435305.1 uncultured Granulosicoccaceae bacterium | reverse complement strand
GCCTTTCATCTTCTTTGGCTTGAGTGATCTAAGGCCTCTATTCGGATCGAACACCTTAATGGCTTGATCTATAGTGTGCAGATCGTTCTTAACTTGTTTAATTTGATCGCGGTGGTACTCTACTTGACCAGATAGTGTCTTACGTTTCTCTATAAGGCCAGAGATCGCGTATGTATCGCCTGACATTGTTCCGTACTCGGTTAAAATGGAACACTATTTTAGTCGGCTAGCGACATAATAGCTTTGTGCAAGTGATACCTAATACCGGAATTCTTAGATAGTCAGCGCCTGGGACTATGAGTAATCTAACAGTCAGCTCCACTCAAAATTTACGCGCTGTTGTTTGTGTGATGTTCGCTACGCTCACATTCTGTCACACAAACGCCAGCGCATAAATGCGAATGAGCTGGGCGTTAGATGTAGTACAGTATTAATTGAATACTAAAACTTTAGAAGATTGCCTTATTTTGCTGTGTACGGTTATCGGTAATTAAAAATGGACAATGTTGCAACCCTCTATTTATTCTGAGGAAAATGGCAGCTGGAAAGTCAACGCTCTCGATTAAAATGTCACATGAGCTCGACTTACTCGTACAATGTGAGGATAAATTACTTGCAGCAAAGGCACATTTCACATGAGAACAAAAGTAACTGGTTCCATTCTTAAAGACATGGCAGATGACCCTGCAGATGCAGTACAACTGCGCCTAAAATCAAAGCTTATGAACGCGATTATCGATCATATAGACGTAGCGGCACTGACTCAGGGAGAAGCCGCAGAAATAATGCAGGTACAACGAACCAGGGTTAATGATGTATGCAACGGTCGAATCGATAAAATGACAATTGATGCTCTTGTGGCAATGGCCGCTCGGCTAGGTTTGGATCCGCTTGAATCGGCAGCTTAAAGTTATTCGCGTATTATGCACTTATCCCCTGGGCACGGATGTCTAACATTTTAGTGCGGCAGAACCGTCTGCGTTCAGCACGCAACACCAGCTAAGCCAGATCACAATCCAAAATCAGCACTTATAGATACGGTTCATACGCATACTCACAGAAACTATTTTGTCGATAGTATGAAACGCGAAAGATACGAAAACTAAGCCAATGCAAGGTTCGTTTCCGATTTGGTCTGCTTTACTAAATCCATTTTTTTGAGCCCTTTTTCTCCCCGCTCCGGCCTTTTAAACAGAAGCACACAAACCAAAATCAGGCCAGAGGCCATTTGAGGAGAGAAAGTGATAAATATCAGACTGTTAATGGGGCTTTCGCAACATATAAAAAAGGTTTTGGCGCGATATTCATCGGCCTACTCACTATGCCTCTGCAGGGTAACGCTGCAGTAACCAGCACCGATCTTTATCAATGTGCTGCTGTAAGTCATCTCAGCAAGTCCGACCGCTCGGCGCATTTGATAAACGCTACCGATCCCACGATCGATAGTGGTGGTATTGGTACATGGACTAACTGGGGGCAAGGTCGACCATTTTTCAAAATTGAATTAGATACTTTCGACCCTCAGGCGGTGTGCAATGACGGATCGCCTGCTGTTATGTATGTGCGTTAGGCGCCAACTTTTCTTCCAGATTCAGACACACCAAACCCGAATGCTGATCGCTAGCACATTCATCTAAAAGGTGGCGGCAGTTGCAAAGATCATGAGTCCTGTGCCAGACGATGGTGCGGTGATGCTTCTGCAACCCAGCTGAACAAACCGGGCCTGATGAGTTCGCTCGGCACCCCAGGCAAAATGAAAGGCACTGGCTTGCTGCTAGACCACGTTAACAATCGATTCAGTACTTATAACCAGATCATGGTTTTCTATTGCTCTTCAGATACATGGTTAGGTGATGCGGCGCCAGGTACCGTTGTGACAACAGATTCAGCTGATCAGCTCTATGGCAACGAATTGACCACAGACATACAGTTTCGTGGAGCTCGAATAGTTAATACCGTAATGACTGCGCTGGAAACAGCGGGTGGTTTAACGGTACGTCGCCCCAATAAAAGTATCGTCTATAGACTACCGCAAATGTCCCACGCACGAAGCGTACTGCTATCTGGTGATTCAGCCGGTGGTAACGGCATGCGACATAACCTTGATCGTTTTAATAGTAGGATTGACGCTAAATCGATCTACGGCGCGAACAACGAAAATGGCGTACCAGTAATCGGATTTTTGGATGCTGGTGGTATTCCTTATCCTTGGAAGTTGGACTACACCAACCACCCTGATTTTTCAGATTACGATGACATGATGTACCAGACGTACGAGCAACAGAAATCGTTTCATGGCGTGACACCGGCTGCACTTGATGATAGCTGTATTCCAAACGAAAAAAACGAGTCCAAATGCGCTGATCATAGTAATGTGCAAAGAAACTACATCACTACGCCGCTTTTCCACAGAGCCAGTCTAAGAGATTCGTTAAAGATTAAAGCGTTTATCGGTACAGCCGCCAATCCGGGCATGATGGTCGATCAGCTGGAACTTGCACAAGAGTCCGCAGCTGCAGCACACGACCTGATTACAGCGGGGGTCTATAGAGAAGGGCCAATGCAAATCATGGCGCCTCAATGCACCAGTCATATTGTCTGGAGTAATGGTCGCTATTACAGGCAGCGTTCGGGTGCACCGCAAAGAAGAGTGTATCAACGCCTAACTGACTACGTTTTGAGTTGCGAGGCGGGCATATGCGTTGCCAATAATGAAATCGATAACCCGAATATTGGTGCGTTCGCAAATGGTACGGTCTGCAACTAGTAAGCTGCAGCTGAAGCTAGGTACAGGTATCCGCCAATAACGTTGGCGGGATACCTTAAACTATATCGATTCAGTTTTACCGAGAAGGCAAAGTGCGACGTTTTAGATGGATAGCTAGGAGAACCCTTAGCGCGTGATATCTATCAAATTTTTTTCTACTGTGGTCCCCTCTAACCAAACTGGTCTCAGCACCGGTTTTTAATGGTGTTTTAAGGTCGGAAACGGTGTAGTCAAAACCGTCGGCATCGTTTAACGTAGTATTTGCGGCAAAGATGTTTTCAATATCTGCAATCCTCACTTCTGCCTGGAAATTGTGGCACCGGTTAGATCCCGGCGCCACAAAATTACTTTAGTCGCGATAGTAGTCATTTCTTTCCGAGTTTTGATAGCTCTTGGACTTGAGACAACAACGCTTAAAATCTACGACCCGATCCACACGGGCATGGATCATTGCGGCCGAGTTTCTCGGTCAAGTATTTGTCCCCATGGACTTTTCGCAAACCACGTTTAACGTTCGTTTCTGAAGGGAACCCTCTGCGACGTTTACTGGTCGGCTCGAAAGGAATGGTGCTTGTTTTTGATCTTCATGATATATCTCCCTATTTGCAGATCATGCTGCAGTGCGATACTACTGCAAGTTGAAGTGAGTCGTCACGAATCATGTGCTAATAAAAAAAGCAATATGTTTCTGTGATCACAATATATTGGGTGATAATTGGTTGGAAACTAAGTAAATACAATTTCTAAATATTGATCTCGATATCGAAGTTATTGTTCTATTTTTTAAGAATCTAAGGTGGCGCTCTTGATGTAAGTAGTTGAGAGTGCTAAATCTCTACGTGCTGAAGTATGTTGACCAATTTTCCGAATGGATCACGAGTGTAGAATCGACGAACTCCCCAAGGTTCATTAGTGAGATCGTAGACAATCTCCAGTTTGGAAAGCTTCGCGCGTTCATAGACAGCGTCTACGTTGTCCACTTCAATTGAGATATCAGGTAAGGGTGTGCCGGAGCCACCTTCGGTAGCAATATTGATTTGAGTAGCCATTGTTTCGCTTGAAGAATAGGTTACTATCCACCCGAGATCCATAATAGGCTCTAGTTCGAGGAGATCACGGTAGAAACTCGCGGCATCTGAAGTTTTCTCAGAAGCAACATTTGTAACGATTCGCAGTACAGTCATTATATTGCCAAATTGCGGAGACTTTCTGTATCTTATCAAACAGAACATACACAAGCTAAATTTGAAAAACTGAAAAAAAGTGTGTGGTACAACTCAACAAAACTACCTATTTGGCTATTTCCATCGTCATAGGCATAGAAAAAATTGTTGATGGTCAGTATGAGTTTCATGTCTCTATCTCTCTACCTCTACTAAGAACTATGTTTCAATATAATGGTGTTTTAGAGCTACAATGAAGCACCTAACAAACAGCCGTACTTTCTTAATTGGACACCAGACACATGAGATGCCTGAGAGGACTTAGCGCGTTTACACTGACACCGTTCAACAGTGCTGGTGTGGTTGATGTTGATCATCTGCAGCGATTGGTCGCAAGGTTAGCTGAAACGGACATTGATTCAATCGGTGTACTTGGTTCGACAGGTAGCTATATGTACCTAAGTCGTGCGCAACGGGCTCGTGCCGTTGAAGCCTCAGTTGAAGCCTGTGGGGATAAACCTATTCTGGCTGGAATTGGAGATCTTCGTACCGATCAGATTCTTGAACATGCTGCGAAAGCGGAAGCGGCTGGAGTTAGTGCGCTTTTGCTCGCTGCGGTGTCCTATCTTCCGCTAACGGAGAGAGATTTTACCGAACTGGTCACTACGGTTTCCTCTGCCACGTCGCTTCCTATCTGCTTGTACAACAATCCAGGCACAACTCACTTCACAATGAGTACCGGTTTAGTGGCCAGCTTAGCAACTCTGCCGTCGGTTAAGGCTGTAAAAAATCCCGCCCCTGCGAAAGTGCTGTCCAGTAGTGAATTGGCGGAGAATCGAATCGCCCTGCCAGAGGGCTTTGTCTTAGGCTATTCTGGGGATGCGCTTATCGCAAATGTTCTGCCTGCAGGAGCAGACGCATGGTATTCAGTGCTAGCAGGTACTTTGCCTGAACTCGCACTGGAAATATGGGCTGCTCGAGCCGAGTCTGAAAGGCTCGCATCACTGCAAGCCCAATGTGAACCACTATGGGAGTGTTTCAATACCTGGGGCGGTATTCGTGTAGTGCCGGAAATCGCTCGCATTCTCGGATTGGGCTCAATAAATTTAGCACTACCCCTTCAGCCCCTCGAGCCTGATGCGGTAGCGCAGATCGAAAGAGCACTTCAATCGCTGAATACCGGTATGCTGATATAAACAAGCCACTGGTTACAGGTAAAGGGGTGTTCAAGAAGTTGCCTTCAATACCACTAGAGTGTTCGAGAAGTTAATGGTTGTCTACTTTATCGAGGGAAGCCTCTTAATGCTATCGCCAGAATATGGAATACCTGTATACCCATGAATACAGCTCGAATGGAACGTAATGTTCGTATTTTTCCATCATACAAAGCGGTTGTTAGTATTTCGCCGCAATTGGCAGTTTTTTTTCTTTTTTTTGTTGAGATCGTTACGTTAAGAGAAGCCGTTCTGCTGGGTTCGGTTGCCTATTTCGCGATTTTCATACTAGAGGTACCTTCTGGTTACTTATCTGATCGATACGGTCGCCGAATAACATTAGCTCTCGCTTCTATTATGACGGTGATTGCTTGCGCTTTGTTCATTGTGGCCACTACATTTACTGTCTTGTTTGCGGCGCAAGTACTAATGGCAGCCGGTATCGCGTTTCGGTCTGGTAGTGACAGTGCACTGCTTTATGACTCATTACGAGCGTTAGGGCGTGAGTCCGAATATACCGAGCGCGAATCAGCGGCCCAGAAATCGAGTATGGCTGCACTCGCGGGCTCCTGTTTAGTCGGTGGCGCGCTGGGTGTGATCGATTTACGCTTGCCGTACGTTGCAAGTTTAGCGGCAGCCTTACTGAGCGTGCCCCTGACCATAAAATTCGCAGAACCTCCTATAGAAAATGAATCGACCTCTGACGGATTTCTCTCGCAATTGCAGGTAACGTTGGGTTATTTCACGCAGCCTTTGCTTTGTTGGATTCTTGGATTTTTTGTCATTTCTTATTCTCTGGAACATATCCCTTATGAATTTTATCAGCCCTATTTAAAACTACTTGGTCAGAGTATCAGCTCAAATTGGTTTGTTAATGATTCCGCACCAATGATTTCTGGTGTGGTAATTGGCATCTCAATGTTTGGAGGAGCGGTAGGGGCTATGCTGAGCAAGCAACTATTAGATCAAGTAGGTTTGCGTGTTCTGCTGCTAACAAGTATGTCGTTTCAGTTGATTATCATCGCTGGTATGTCCGTAGTCTTACATCCATTGGTTCTGATATTAGTGATGTTCAGAAATTTTTCGATGTCGATGGCACACGGTCCAATGCTGGGTGCCATCGCGCCCAGGGTTCCGAGCGCGCAACGAGCTACATTTCTTTCTGTTTTGAGCCTGGGTGGTCGGGCTTCATTCTCCACCGTATTATTATTAATGTCTATCTTTGTGATTGGACAGGATGATTTGAATTGGTCAGAGCTATCTCAGATACTTGGGTCAGCGTTGATAGCTGGTATAGCTGTACTGGCCGCGCTTTATGTATGGTCGCGTCATATTACTAATCAATTTAAGTAGACAATAGATAAGTTAGATTAATCTTAACAGTATCGATTTTACATTAGACGGAAAATACAAGAATCTGTCGATCGAATTTTGAGCAAGCTAAATCTCTTTTACTTGAGGGGCTTATCGTAATGCCGGTATAGTTACCATTCAGCTGTTGGAAATTAGGCTATGTACTCTACAAATTACTTTGATGTATTTATAGAAGTAGCGGAGGATACAAAAGCAAAAGAAGGCATCGTTCCGCCCTTAAAAGCAGATAAGAAATCTGTTGCGAATTATGAATATGAAATGGTATCTAAAAACCCGTATAAATACACCTCTGACGATTTGTTCTTCTCTGTGTATGCGCAAAGAAATGACCTACCGAAATCGCGATTCAGAAAGGAAAGGGAGTTGTTTTTTTCTAAAGGCCGCCCCTGTTTTCGAGCGTCACCTTTAACCAAGGCGTATGGCTGGGGCGTCCACAGTGATAAGGACGGGAAAGTCGCAATTTACGGTGTCGATTCCAAGGAATACGCAAAATTTGTAAGAAATAAGGGTACAGTGTAAAAGAAGGCCATGCGCTCTAAAAAGAAATGAACTAACCTTGTTTGCCATCAAAGGTATCTATGGGATGAATGCCGCAACGTAGAGGCTCAAATATGTCGCAGACTACAGTAAACACACTTAAGAACGATAAAGCACATCTTGTTAGTAGCGAAGATACGCTGAGAAGTCTCTATGGTGCAACGCACGACTTAGCCGTGAAAAAGTGTTTGCCAGAGCTCGATGAGTATTGTCGTGAATACATTTCCCGTTCACCATTTTTGTGTCTCTCAACGCAGCACGCCAATGGCACAGCTGATGTCAGTCCACGTGGTGATCCTGCCGGATTTGTTCGAATCATTGACTCGAAAACCATAGCGATCCCAGATCGGCCCGGTAATAATAGGTTGGATAGCTTAAGTAATATTGTGTCGAACCCGTCTGTCGGTATCTTGTTTTTTGTGCCTGGTTTTGATGATACGTTGCGTATCAATGGCGCCGCATTTATTACGCGCTCTCCCGAGTTGCTTTCGAGTATGGCGGTTAAAAACAGGGTGCCGACGCTCGCGATTGTGGTAGAAATCAAAGAGGCATTTTTGCATTGCGCTAAGGCCTTTAGGCGGGCCAAACTTTGGGATGCCGATATGCTCCAGGAACGTAGTCAGCTGCCATCATTAGCTGGAATGGTCACAGAGCAGGTGTCGGGTATAGCGATGAATCCGGCTGATGCAGAGAAAATGGAGAAAGATCTGGAAGTCGAATATCAGAATACCATGTACTAACATGATAAAAGGGCATGCAAGAAAGCCTATCTGATGTGGAAAATAGGGGTCTTTGGTCCTGATGACGACCTGTTTTTGAGCAGCTGACGCGGAAGTTAGGCGCGCCTGTTCCCTTAGTTCTGTAGTCAGTTAAGCTACCAAGAAATTAAAGGATCATACATAGCATGATCACAGTATGGGGTCGACGTTCGTCTTCAAACGTTCAGGCGGTCATGTGGTGTATTGGGGAGTTAGGAATTCC
Source organism: uncultured Granulosicoccaceae bacterium (assembly GCA_964435305.1). Classification (GTDB taxonomy): domain Bacteria; phylum Pseudomonadota; class Gammaproteobacteria; order Granulosicoccales; family Granulosicoccaceae; genus Granulosicoccus. Next base: position 8,618 of record CAYSZH010000101.1, on the reverse strand, counting down.
TTATCAGAGGATTGATGCGGGGTTCACCTATGGACTCACTGATACAGTTGAATACACCGCTATGAATCCTAATCGTACGGTTCCCACGATTCGTGACGGGGGCAACGCGCCAATTTGGGAATCTGGTGCCATACTCAGATACCTCGCCAGCCAATATTCACCCGAGAGCTTTTGGCCAAAGGACCCGATAGTTCGTAGCACGATAGATCAGTGGGCTGAATGGTCAAAGTTAAATATTGCCTTGATGTTTACTGGTCCGATATTTTGGAGAGTCGCTCGCACTCCAATTGAGCGTCAAGATCCTGAATTGATCAGCACGGCCATTTCTGATTTCGAATCAGCGTTATCGGTTGCTGATAACCAGCTTCAAAAACAGCCCTATATTGCTGGGCAGGATTTTACTTTAGCTGATATTCAGTTTGCTCATGTTCTCTATCGTTACTACGATATCGCAATAAACCGCGCCCCTTTGAATTCAGTAGCAGAGTACTATCGCAGAATTTCAGATCGCAAGGCGTATGCTCAGCATGTGGCCATACCTTATGATGAACTGATCAATACTAAATAGTGCTATTTGATCCTGGAATGCGACGACGGTCTAATGAGTTACATGGAGTTAAAACTTACCCCTGTCAGTTGCAGCCCGCCACTCGAAGTCGATATGACTTTTCGGTCAGCTAATTAATGTAGACCGATCTACCAGAAAATAAACGGACAAGTAGTTTAATGACTGTCGAAATGAAAACATCACTTCCATTTGATAAAAAATTTGAGCAGTATAACGACTCACACTGTCCGGGCCTGGCTGTGATGGTGATACAGGATGGTGTGACTCAATTTAAAAAAGGCTATGGCTTAAGTAATCTTGAAACGAAAGAGAGAATAGATTGCGATACGAATTTCAGAATGGCTTCAGTGTCAAAGCAGTTCACCGCCATGGCTGTCGCGATTCTTGAAGAACGAGGCAAAATATCTAGAGAAGACCCTATAAGCCACTACCTTGCAGAGACACCTGAATACATGAAGGGGATTACGGTCAGGCACTTAATCCATCACTTATCGGGCCTGCCAGACTATGGTGACGCGCTTTGGAGTTCCGATAAGAGTAAGCCTTTAATCAGTAATCACGATGTTTTCGACTACTATAAAAATCAGAATAAGCTCGATTTCGAAGTCGGCGAGAGGCATGAGTATAGTAACGGAGGCTATAGCCTGCTTGCTTTAGTGATTGAGAGTGCGGCTAGCCAACCATTCCAAGATTTCAGTAGGGAAAATATATTTATCCCAGCAGGCATGGAAAACACGGCCATCATAGAATATCCGTCAAGCATTAGGAATCAAGCGGTATCTTATGGAGAGTGGCCCTTTTTTGAGAATATTGATTTTAATACCGCTAATGCGCTTCATGGCGAAGATGGTGTGTACACCTCACTTAATGATATGGAAGCCTGGATTCATGCAATTGAAAACAATACCCTCGTTAGTGCCTCTACAACTGAAAAAATATTTTCAAAAGAGAAGACCAATAGCGGGGAAACGGTGGAGTATGGTTACGGATGGGAATGGGGGAAGTATTACTCCATGGATTTGATTGTTCACGGAGGTTCGTGGGTCGGCTTCAATACAATAATTGCAAAATCGCAGGAAGAAAACACCTGGTTCGTGGGGTTTTCAAATACTGACGCCATTAGCTCTAATGGCGCGGTCATTGCTATGGCTGATCATTATTTTGGTAAGGGTCTGGAAAATGATTAACCAATAATTCCAATTTAAAAATGCAAGATATTCCAGGGAGAGAATATGGCTTTAAAACTTCGATAGATCACGTTTTTCGTAACTCAAATTACCAAACAACTCAATATCGGTATACATTTTCAGTGGGCGATATGCTGATCGAAAAGGAATCGACTTCAGCTGTACACATTCCAGCAGCGTGGCCAAGTGCGCTGAGTTTGATTCTCAACGGGTTATCTGATGCAATTTTCAGGATTGAATTTGCCAATTTCTTGCACATTTCTGAATTATGATCGAACGGGAATCACTAATCAAAGAGCGAATCATGAAATTCACTTCGGTACTTAGCATACTGCTTTGCGCTGTAACACCAGTGTTGGCAGTCCCCCCTATGGTGCCGTCAGAAGCACCCTATATTGTATTGGCAGATAACTTGGATGAACCGGATGGATATGGGTTTTGTTTGGACACCGCAGGTCGCGGACTGTGGGATTTTGCGCGGACGCATTCTTGGTACCGATGCACCATTGGATCATGGCTTGCAAGCTCACACTTGCTACGATTACACCGGTGGTTTTCTGGAAGAACAAAGCTTTGATTTAGTACTCATCGACCAAGGGAAATTCAAGATTCCTTATTTCGATGTGTGTATGTCAGTTGGAGCTGTCGAGACAAATTCTGCGGTCCTGCTAGCAGTAGCACTGAAAAAGAGAGAAGGTTCAGCCAGCGAAACCATCAATGTCACTGATCTCACTATGCAAGAGCTAAAGCGGATTGATGGTTACTTCAATGGTCTGTTCAAGCCTTGGATTTGAGAAACGAATCATGGTGATGCCGTTTTCCTCGCGTTGGAAAGTCGCGTTTGCTGTTGCGAATCCTCCCACACCACTAACGTTCGTGAGTATTAACTCATCACGATGATCGCCTGCTTCGGTGTTGATTGATACTACTAAATCAGAAGGATCAGCGGTCCCCGCTGCTGTCATTGCGTTAATACTGAGCGAGTACTCTCCCGCTGCGAGATCAATAAAGAGGTATTCATTATCTCTGAACCTATTTAAACTGGTCGTTTCGGTGGTACCTACTGATGTAAACAGTCTTGTGTTGCACGATACTAGCGCCGGGGTTGGAATAGTCGCAGTGAGGGGGTAGAAAGCCAGCTGATAACTGAGATTATCAACATCACCAACTGACACCCTTAAGATCGTAGCAGCGGAATCTATCGTGACGGGATTTATCTGCCTCAGGTAGGTGTCGTCGCCGACAAGCTGTGCCAGCTGATCAACTACGTTGCCTGAGCTATCCAATCGTTCCACTGTGATGTCTTTCCGGTGGTTACCGTCACTCGGTGTGGTAGATGAACTAAAGGTGCCTAATACCATGGCATAGTTACCCGGCGGCGCGTTTAGCTGCCAATAGTCTCCGTCTGAAAATATCAGGGACGATAGACTGAACAGAACCTCATCCGGTGAAAAATCCGACGGGAAGTTAACAGACGAACCTGCATTCGCATCGGTAAACGAACCTCGGCAGTCACCGAACTCTAACGAGCGTAGAAAAACATCAGGTTCTGAATCGTTAGTGTCGTTGTTAGCTAATGGGGTCGACGAATCAGTACTCGACCCGCCGCTGTCACTACAGCCAGCCAACGCAAAGGCACAAATAAGTACAACGATTAAATACCTTTGGATTGTTTGCGCGCAAACCTTTGTTGTCATCTGCATCAACCTAATCAGAGAAATAAACCAGTGAAATAAGCGTTAGGACTCGCGGTGCGCACAATCATCCTAGTACCGAATCGATTCTTACGGTTTAAGACTGTAGTATAGATCGTAACTGCAGAACTAGCCTGCATTGTTCTATGGGCGTATGGATGGTAATTACTTCACGTTGGAAAAACATACATTTGAAGTTAACCATGGTTTGATGGCAATGGACGGCTAGTCTATCAATTGCTCACTTTAATTTAATTAGGGAATAGGCCAATGAAACTGAACACCGTCAGCAGTGGCACACCGGATGCTCGATTAGCTGAACTTGGACTTACACTGCCTCCTGTGCCAGAGGCTGTGGCTGACTATGTTACTTATACTCAAATTGGATCGATCATCTACACCTCTGGAATGTTGCCCTGGGTTGGGGGCGAATTAAAATTCAAGGGTAAAATTGGTTCAGACTTGACGGTAGAGCAAGGATATAAAGCGTTTCAGCTGTCCGCATTAAACGGTCTTTCTCTATTACAATCTATTACCGGAGACCTTTCTCAAGTTAAACGCATTCACAGGTTGGAAGGGACAGGTGGCGCTACGTCGGATTTTACGGACATGCCGATCGCACTCAATGGAGCGTCGCATCTGATAAACGCCGTCTTTGGTGAGAAAGGTCAACACTCTCGCATGATTTATTCTAATCCTTCAATGCCAATAGACTGTGCAACCTTGCTCGTCCTCTGGGCAGAAGTCGAGTGACGGTGAAATCAACGCTGGAAATGAAGACTGTTATAGTTGGCCCTTCATTAAATATGCGGCGAGAAATGGGTGAGCTTATTTCAAAACGCTGTGAGCCAGAATGCTGTGACAAATAATACACCTGATGTTGAAATAAGCTTAACGGATTTTCATGCGGATCCTTACCCTGTTTTGAAAAGCATGCGTCAATCCTCGCCGATCTGCTTCGTTCCTCAATTGGACGCAACCTTGCTTACCTTGCATGGTGATGTAGTGCGTTGTGAGAGAAATGTTGATGTATTTTCTTCCGAACAGCCAGATGGATTGATGGCTATTTTAATGGGTGAAAATATGATGCGTAAAGATGGAGAGGCGCACCAGCTGGAACGCCGACAGGCACTACCTTCGTTGTCTCCGCGTACAGTTAAGCGAGTATGGAAACAGCAATTTGAAAACTGGACAGATAAGATAATCGAAACACTCTCCGGCCAGGATACTTGCGATCTGGTGCAGGACTACGCCATGCCTGTTTCGGCACATGCACTCAGAGTTATTACCGGTCTGACTAACATGACTCCCGTTCAGTTAGATGCTTGTTCGCAGGGAATGATTAATGGCATCGCAAATTATGCTGGTGATAAGTCAGTGGAGCACCGATGCACACAATCCACCGAACTTATAGACCGCGGTATAGATGAAATGTTAGAGCCTGAGACAACGTTAGCCCCACAATCGCTTCTAAAGGTTTTAACTGACGCACAACAACCGATGGAAAGTATTCGAGCAAATATCAAGCTGGCCATTAGTGGTGGCCAAAACGAACCTCGGGACGCTATAGCGGGCTGTGTTTGGGCGCTATTAACTCATCCAGCACAACGTGAGCTGTTAGAAAATGGAACGGTTTCATATCAACAAGTGTTTGAGGAATATGTACGCTGGATATCTCCAATTGGAATGTCACCAAGACGTATCGCGAAATCGTTTAGTTATAATAGTTGTACGTTGTTAGCAGGTAGTAAAGCATTTCTTATGTTTGGTAGTGCCAATCGAGATGAAACTGTATTTGATCATCCAGATCAGTTTGATGTTACGCGTAACACAACCAAATCCGTCAGCTTTGGCAAAGGGCCACATTTCTGCGCAGGTGCCGCCGCATCCCGCGCATTAATAGCAGAGGTCGCGCTACCTAAACTCTTTTCCGCCTTCCCAAAAATGGAGATCGATGGGGACGTAAGCATGCAAGGTTGGGCATTTCGTGGGCCTGTATCTCTGCCAGTAAGGCTGTAACTTGGCTACTTTCCTTACAGTATTTATAGCGCTCGCTATAGCTTTCATCGTGTATAAAATGTTTATTGGTGAGCAAACACCACAAGCAGAAGAAGTTGAGAAAGAGCGTTTTTCTGAAATCTGGTTTAATTGGGATTGTTGTTGACGTACAAAAATTATAAAAGACGCTTACAGCAGGACTTATCAGGCATACGCTGTGTATCAGTTTTGGTTCTCAATTAACACTAAGATGACAGTATGAATTTAATAAAACGTTTAGTTACAATTCTTCTTGTTACAGTAGCTTGCTCAGGTTGTGATCAAGGCACAAGATCATTGGCAAGCCAGTTCTTGTCTCATGATCAAATGACATCGCATTTTTTCGATACTTTTCGTTTGGGTAACACAGAGAATACTGGAGCATTTTTGGTTCGGGAAATGAATGGCCTGAGGAGGTTAGGTTTTTAATATTTACGGCCTTCTCCAGTGCAATGTTGATTTGACTCTTTGTGTATACGCGCTCTGCACACATTAATGTGCCTTCAATAGCCGGGCTTTCGTTGATGCTTGGCGGAGGTTTCAGCAATCTATATGATCGAATATTCAACAATGGTGCTGTGGTAGATTTTTTAAATGTAGGTATTGTTGGTCTGAGAACGGGAATTTTTAATGTAGCTGACATGGCGCTAATGCTTGGTGCAGCCTTATTAATATATTTTCAGTATATTGCAAGTGAGGAAAAGTGAGAAATATGATCAATTCCACTAAACATTGGTTTTTTGACTAGAGCGAATGCAGATTTTAATTACCGGAAGTGCAGGTCATTTGGGTGAAGCGTTGATGCGCTCATTAATTGAGAGTGGTGATGAACCTATTGGCATCGATATTAAGCCATCAAAATTCACAACAGTAGTGGGTTCAATTTCTGATCGGGAAACAGTCAAAAACGCCATGGCAGGGTGCTCTGCAGTTCTGCATACCGCAACTTTGCACAAACCGCATGTTGGTACGCATTCTCGGCAGGATTTCATTGACACTAATATCTCTGGAACGCTCAACCTTCTTGAGGAAGCAACTGAAATCGATTGCAAAGCCTTCGTTTACACAAGCACCACGAGTACTTTTGGTGATGCGATGAAACCGAAAAAGGGTGATCCGGCCGTTTGGGTTACCGAAAACCTTATACCAAAGCCCAAGAATATCTATGGAGTGACAAAAACAGCTGCGGAAGATCTATGCGAATTGTTTAATCGAAGAACTGGTCTACCGTGCTTGGTTCTGAAGACGTCGCGGTTTTTCCCGGAGGAAGATGATGATCAGCATAAACGCGATGACTACGAAGATACAAATTTAAAAATTAACGAGTTATTGTTCCGTCGAGCAGATATCGCTGATATTGTTTCTGCGCATCGTCAGGCCTTGCTAAAAGCGAGAGAGATTGGATTTGATAGATTTATTATATCTGCCGCGACTCCTTTTAGTACTTCAGATGCAGCGGAGCTTGGTACAAACGCGCCGGCCGTGCTTTCGCGCTACGTGCCTGAATATGTGCATGTATATAGGCGTAAGGGCTGGCGAATGTTTATAACTTTGGATAGAGTTTACGACAGTACTCATGCGCAAAAATATCTGGATTGGAATCCGCAATACACGTTTGCTCGTGCCATCAAAAAGCTTAATAAAAACTCCGAATACAGAAGTGAACTAGCATTGCTTGTCGGGGCTAAGGGCTATCACTCCAAAGCATTTAAAAAAGGTCCGTATCCAATTTCTGGTTTTTAGCAGTGCTATGCCTGTTGGGTATTTTGTTAAACGATGTGCTTGCCCATCTAGCCAATGTATACATAACACTAAAGGACTAACCCAACCTAGAACAATTAACCCACCGATCGCATAGGTTAACAACAAATACCCATATAGACAGTTGAATGGAAATTCGCACGTCATTAATCTGACGGCTCTCTATAAGCTGGAGTTCATTTCTATGCGCATTCAATCCTTTTTTACATTGTTATCTGTGGCGGTGCTGTCCGCATGTTCTTCCGAATCAGGCGTTGATTCAGAAGCAGTGGGCGATCCGGGTAGCTTCCTTGCAGTTTCAACTGCAGATCTTGTGGTACGCACTTCGCCACGTTTGTGCGAAGCAACAGGTGCTAACCTGAAGTTAGCAATTGAAAACTACAACAAAAATTGTACTCTTCCGCGAGTCGATTGTGACCCTGACGGTCGCTTGTTTAGATGTTCGAGTGCACAGATTGGCGTGGCAGCTCCAGGAAGGGTGACATTCGTTTCAAACCCTGTGCGACCGGTAAAACCAGAAAGGCCAGAAAGGCCAGAAAGGCCAGAAAGGCCAGAAAGGCCAGAAAGGCCAGAAAGGC
>CAYSZH010000101.1:0-693 GCA_964435305.1 uncultured Granulosicoccaceae bacterium | reverse complement strand
CGATAAAACCGGTGGCGGCATGTACTGCCGTTGGGGCTTCGCTCAATCTAGCGAAGGAAGCCTATGCTCAGGCTTGCGATCAGATTCGCATCGATTGCGATCCGCTGGCAGGGCGCAACTGGATATGCTCAAGTGGCGTGCTTGGGAATGCTGCGCCAGTGTCTGTTGTGGAATTGATTCCAAATCCGAGACCTGCTCCGAAACCAAAGCCAGCGCCAAAGCCAAAGCCAGCTCCGAAACCAGCGCCAACTCCAATATGTCCTTGTGAAATGGCGATGTATGCTGAGGAAATTGTTGTCTGGGGTAACGATGGAATCATGGAAAAGGCTGCTATGGATAACTCGTTTACTTTTAAACGATCTGTTTCAGCGGCATCGAGTGCGTCCAAATCCGGCGGTGAATTCTCTATTTCATACACGGACGGCGGTAAGCTTTCGTGTTTATCACCGACACCTAGAGATATTTTGGAATTCTCCGGAGTTGTTGTTGAAAATGGGCAAAACTTCGAACAGTATATGAACGTACGTTCAAGAGACGCCAACATGTGTGCGCAGTTACTTTCCGAAGAGCCTACCGTGTTCTAGAGTATGTGAGTTTTAGGGTGTAAGAGCTCTAAGGAAAGAGCTCATCACCAGTAAGCGTTCACATTGTATCGCTCAAACGCGGTCACGCATTGGTTAGCCAAGACGTGAC
>CAYSZH010000100.1:8378-16809 GCA_964435305.1 uncultured Granulosicoccaceae bacterium | reverse complement strand
ATTCACATCCATGTGAATCTCTCAAGTTGTAGGGTGACACTACAGTATCAGAATTCTCCATCCCCAGCATACTGGGGCAGTTTCTAATGTTTAAACCGATCTTTCGCTTAAGGAGAGGGAAGGTTGCTCACATGTCGTAGTGGTGGCCCGCCGGCGCCCACACGCAGCGAACGAAACACTCTCTGGTTTGCCTTGATGTTGATATCGTCAAGCAAAATTTCGTGCACTCGTCCCTCTTCTCTTATTTGCAGGGCGATTTGGTGGGTACCCTCTGTTAGTGGTATTTGCACGAGGTTCAGGTGTGCTGGGAGCGTTTCCCAGCTGCGTGTGTCAGCTTGCTCCAGTAACAGAAAGGCGACACTGACTATCGCGCCTAAACCTTCGTTTTCTCGTCTGGCCGCCTGGGCCAGATTTTTCTTTGCCGCCAGCCTTGCCACTTGTTTAGCCGCAATGCGATTGCCACGCTCGGCAAGCGATGCTCTGGCTACATTCACCGTTTGTGTTTTAACGTTGTCAACACGATCCACAACTGCACCGTTGCTACTCACATTGACCTGTAAATCGGCTTTAGGAAATTCTGGGTAGAGTGGGAACGATGCATACAGATCTGTACTAAGAAATAAATCTCCAGGCAGCTTTCTTGCGATGGAGCCGGCCTGTAGGAATAACACGAGCTCGCCGAGCTCAGATGAGTTGCTGGTGCCTGATCTTAAAGAAGCTGCAAAGTGAGTAGCGTCTTGCTCACGCCCAAGTCTGCGCGCGTTGATCCAAGCCGCCCGCGCGATTCCACCATCGTAACCCATGTCGTCGAAGAGTTTTTTGTATTCGATGTGCGCACTGTCTGGATTTCCTGCCGCTTCAAAACTCATCGCTACCAGGGCTCGCGAAAACCAATCCTGACTAAGTGGGTTGTCGAATTCTTCCAATAATTTTAGCGCTAGCCTGGCCTCTACAGCGGCGCCTTCAAACTGTCTGAGCAACAGAAAGTTCATCATTTGATAGCTGTGAATCAACAATCGCTCGCTGTACTCACCTTTATACGAGGTTGCCCATTCGTTTGTCACTAACGATGCGCCTTGCTCGCTGAGACTGATGACATCGAGTTCTTCGAGCAGTGCACTGGCACTTAAAAATGCTTTGATGCTGTCCTCATATAAGCCTGCCGTATGTGCGATTAGCCCGGTATCCAGATGCGCCAACAGTTTATCTCGGCTTCTTACCCTTTCGTCATCCAGCGTTGCAAGCGCGGCCTCATGTTGTCCAGAGTAAAACTGCGTGCGCGCATTCGACAAGGGGCTGCTGGTCGCACACCCTTGCAAAAACAGTGCGGCACAGATCAGTACCGCAATAGGGCGCCATGAGTAAAGCATAACGTTAGCCGAGGTTGCCCTAACTACCAGCGAATAATTGGCTTGGACGCTTCGCGTGCGATCTCAACATTGTCTGCCCAGCTGATTTCACCGGTCTCAATGTTGGTCAGTTCAAGGTTCATGCTGTAGTAAACCAACTTGCGTTCGTTTAACCGCCATTGACGCGGCTGCTCTTTTTCAATGGAGCGTAAGGTGCCAGCAAGAATGTAGTTTGCACCGAGTTGCCGACCTTCTGTTATGCGTTGCTCTGGCGGCACAAAACCGGCGTACTGAAAATCAGCTTCGGCCAAGGCGTTGTCTCTTTGCTTGCGATTAACAAATCGGTACTCACCTGCCTGAATGAGTTTCAAACGAATATCGTCACTGATGCCTCCGGTGTTGATATGTTCGGAGGTTTCGTTTGAAATGCCATACGTCACAATGATGGGTTTTGATACTTCACGACTTAACAGCGTGGTGTTGAGCAAGCTGTCAGTGAGCTTGTTTACGATCTCTTTTTTATCGGAGAAGTCGTAGTTAGCATCGTAGTGAATCGTTTGTTCGTTTGGATCGATGGAGCGCGTTGTGGCGGCGCAACCGGTTGCCAAAATGACAACAGACACCAACGCCATGGCGCTTTTCATAGAAAAACGTGATGTAAAATGTGTGCAAATGTTCATGAATAGTCCTTTTGTTCGCAGCGCTGCGAAATTGCTATATCAATGTATATCGACTGCTGTACCTTCAAATAGAGTGTGCGGCCCTTTCCCGAGTTCCTCAAGTAACAACGTGTAACCGATTGAATAAACCGTCGTGTCGGTTAATTGCAGCAGTATTCCAAGCGTAGCTGAACCTGTGCTGAACCGTGTGGCTTGAAAAAGCCTGTTTATCCGCCCTTTATCGCCGTTCAAAGCTATTTTTATGGGCTTTTTGCGCGTTGTACGCGGGTTTTACTGGGATACAGTGCCGATTTCACCTGTCCGTGTCATTGCGGTGTCGTGGCGCCCTGTGCTAGCTTGATGGTGTCGTTGATGTCAGAGCACCAAATTAGCGCAAGGACCAATAGCAAGGACCAATAGATGGACAGGCACAAAGCAGGTGCGGCAGTCACCCGCAATACTACAATTCAGCAACAAATAAGCTCTCGTACACGTGCGCTTTTATATATTCTGGCGTTTGGTGTAACAGGTGCCGTGCTGATGTCTGTGCTGATGCTGATGGTCGACCAAGACAAGCTGCAAACCTCAGAACGTGTAAACAATATTATGAGCAACGTATCTGAGCTGTTGGCCGCACCAGGCCTGCTCTTTTTTATCGTGGTCATTGTGTACAGCGTAAGTGAACTGTACAAAATTTATCAGCGCGTGAACGATCCCGCCCACTATGGCCAGGGCCGCAATAAAGCAAACAATACCGTAGCGCGTGAACGTTCACGCAATGCGAAGCCAAAGCCCGGATTAACGGTGCGGGGCAATCGGAAAAAGCGTAACCGTCAAACACCGCTTAGCAATTAAACAATCGCCGTTAAGTATCCCGGCTGAATTTGCGTTTTTACCTAAGGGGCTCAGGTACGTGTGCGTTGTACAGCGGCAGCCCACCCGGCTATCGCATCGCGCCGGCTATCATTTTCCATAGCAGGGTCAAATTGCTTGTCTTGACGCCAGTTGCTTGCAAGATCGTCTAGCGAGTTGTAAACCCCACAGTGTAATCCTGCAAGGTAGGCGGCACCCAAAGCTGTGGTTTCAGTTTGCATGGGTCGTTGCACCGGCGTATCCAGAATGTCCGCAAGCGTCTGACTCAGCCAGTTATTTTTAACCATGCCGCCATCGACGCGAACGGTATCCAGCACCGCGCCATCGTTCTTCATTGCGTCAAACAAATCCATGGTTTGAAAGCAGACAGATTCGAGCGCTGCTCTGGCTAATTCTTTTGGCCCAGTATCACGGGTAAGCCCGTAGAGCGCACCCCGCGCTTCAGGGTCCCAATAAGGTGCACCCATCCCGGTAAAAGCGGGCACCAGGTAGACACCCTGGTTATCGGGTAATTCACTCGCCATTGCCTCTGTTTCGTCAGCCGTTTTAATTAGCCCCAGGCCATCGCGCAACCATTGCACGGCCGCCCCTGCGACAAATATGGAGCCTTCAATGGCATAGGTTGTTTTGCCGTTCAGCCGATACGCAACCGTTGTGAGCATTTTGTTTTTAGATGGGATGGCTTTGTCGCCGGTATTAAGCATCACAAAGCAACCTGTGCCGTAGGTGCTCTTGACCATGCCCGCATCAAAGCACACCTGGCCAATAGTGGCCGCATGCTGATCGCCTGCCACACCGCAAATCGGTAAGGCCGCACCGATCATTGTGGCATCTGTCTGTCCGAAGTCGGCTGCGCAATCGCGGACCTCCGGTAACAGGTTCATGGGGATATCCAGCATGGAAAGCAATGTAGGATCCCAGGCATTGTCGCGAATATTAAACATCAGTGTGCGGCAGGCATTGGTGGAATCTGTTGCGTGCACTGCACCGTTGGTTAAGCGCCAAATTAGAAAGCTGTCGATGGTGCCAAACGCCAGTTCCCCTTTTTCTGCACGAGCGCGAGCGCCTGCTACATTGTCGAGTAGCCAGTTGACTTTTGTGCCTGAAAAATACGGGTCAAGTAATAAACCGGTTTTTTCAGTCACGGTGGGTTCATGCCCAGCCGCTTTTAGCGTCTTACAGTATTCGGCAGTGCGTCTGTCTTGCCAGACAATGGCTTTATGGATTGGCTCGCCCGTTTTTCTATCCCAGATTACTACCGTTTCACGCTGGTTTGTAATGCCGGCGGCAACCACGTCGCGATTGGCATTTGCAGCGGTTTCCAGAACCTTGCGACACACGCTCACAACCGTCTGCCAGATTTCCTCAGCATCGTGCTCGACCCATCCGGATTTAGGGTAATACTGTTTGAACTCCTGTTGCGACACGGCAAAGGTTGAGCCGTCTTTTTCAAACAGCATGGCACGCGTGCTGGTTGTGCCCTGATCAATACTGAGTAACAACGGCTGGGACATACGGCACCTTTTTTGATTGCGTGTGAATGGTCTAATTTGCTGACAAACAGGCGTTAGGCTTGTCAATTACATGAATGGTAACAAAAGCGCTTTTTTAGTGCTAAAAAGAATCGGTGTAAAATTGAATTTAGTCTTTATAATAAATAGAGAGACAGGCTCAAGGTCTCATACGGCGAGCTCATTCCCAGCGCTCTACACCATACGGAAACACCTATGTCTGAACCTGATGGGCGCTCAACAGAGCACTTCGACCTCGTCGTTATCGGTGGCGGGATTAATGGCGCAGGAATCGCCCGTGATGCAGTGGGCAGAGGCCTCTCCGTTTTGTTGGTCGAAAAAGACGATCTGGCAGAACACACATCCTCGGCGAGTACCAAGTTAATACATGGCGGCCTGCGTTATCTGGAGCACTACGACTTCCTGCTGGTTCGACATGCCTTGCAAGAACGAGAAGTTTTGCTTCGCGCGGCGCCCCATATTATCTGGCCTTTGCGCTTTATTCTGCCTCACCATAAGGCCTTGCGTCCGCGTTGGCTTATTAGGCTGGGTTTGTTTTTATATGATCATATTGGTGGCAGAAAGCTCTTGCCGGCCTCTCACTCGGTTAATCTCAAAACGCACGCAACCGGGGAAGTACTCAATGATGTGTTTGTGAGCGGCTTTGAGTATTCAGACTGCTGGGTGCAGGATGCCCGGCTGGTTACGCTTAATGTATTGGATGCGTCAGAGCGTGGCTGTGATGTGCGTACACGCACTGAATGCACAGATATTATCCGAGGCGATAAACAATGGACGGTAAACCTTCACGCTAAATCCAACAATAAAAAATCCAGTGTTACGGCCAGGGCCATCGTTAATGCGTCAGGTCCCTGGGTTGAGAAAACACTCGATTTAGATGAGGAGCACGATTCTAAGCATGGGGTGCGTTTAGTGAAAGGCAGCCATGTAGTGGTGCCAAAACTGTTTGATCATGAATACACATACATTTTTCAAAACGCAGACAATCGAGTGATTTTTGCGGTTCCATACGAACAGAACTTCACATTGTTAGGCACTACAGATGTAGAAGTGGGTGACGAACCTGGCAAACAAAGTATCGATAAAGACGAGGTTGCTTATATCTGCGATAACGCCAGTGAGTATTTCAAAACACCAATCGACCCAAAGACGGTTGTATGGAGTTACTCAGGAGTTCGACCGCTATACGACGATGCTTCAGAAAACGCATCAAAGGTCACGCGTGATTACAAATTGGATCTGGACGTACGTAAAGGCTCGCCCATTCTGTCAGTGTACGGAGGCAAGATCACCACGTATCGTAAATTGGCCGAGCAGGCAGTGGAGATGTTGTTAGCACCATTGCAGCACCAGGGCAAAAGCTGGACGGCGACTGCGCCTTTGCCAGGTGGGGACATCAGTCATGCTGACTTCGATCAGTTTTTAAAGACGTTAACGGCTCAGTATCCTTGGATGGATGACAACTTACTATACGACTACGCTCGAAATTACGGTACGCGTGTGCGTGTTTTGCTCGATAAAGTAAGTAGTGCGGATGGGCTTGGGACGCATTTTGGTGGGCCTTTGTACCAGGCCGAAGTGGATTATCTAATTAAATATGAATGGGCGCAAACGGCTGAGGATGTCCTCTGGCGCCGATCCAAAAAAGGCCTGCATGTGCCTGAGGGTACGTCCGAAAAACTTCAAGACTACCTGGACGCTACACGTGCGACTGACTAAGCCGCACGCGCAATTTTAGCTTCGTCCGAGACCAGCCAGCTGGCTAACTGTTTGATGTTCGATGGTGGGTACATGATGTTGCCTTGTATAAAGGTACACCCAAGCCGCTGAAGAATTTTTTTATCGCTATCACTTTCTACGCTGGTGGCAACAATGGCCACGTTCAGGTTTTCTGCCATGGAAATCAATGCCGACAGCAGGCGTTGCTTTTTCTGATTATGCACAAGATCGCGAGATAATCTGCTATCGAGCTTGACACAATCCACATTGATCATGATGAGGTTTTGTACGCAGCTATTATAGCCACCAAAATTTGAAAGGCATATGCCAAAGCCTGCGGAATGCAGCTCGCTCAAAGAGGTATGCAGCTTACTGTGTGGCTCGATTGCGCCCTCTTCAATAATCTCAAGGCTTAACTGTTCAGGTTTTAAGCCTTTCCTCTCGGTTTCGTTAATCAGGCATTGTATAAAGTCAGGATCGCACAGGCGCTTGCATGAAGCCGTTACGCTAAACTTCGACACATCATGGTTGTCTTCGCTTAAGTGTTGCAAACCACCAAGGCACTGATTAAGCATTTCTTTGTCAATGTTGCGCAGAACCGATTCATCGGCATGGCGCTCAAATTCTCCGTACGTTAACAAGCCCATACTACTGTGCTGCCAACGTGCCATGGCCTGGATGCCGGAGACCATGCCCGATTGCAAACAAAACGTGGGTTGAAAGTGCGCCACAATACGTCCGTTGTCGCAGGCTTCTGCCAGTTCGATGCGTAGCGATTGTATTGACTCAAACTTGTCTCGCATTTCGCTGTTGTACAGATGATACTGATTGCGACCCTTGTCTTTCGATGTGTACAAAGCCAGGTCGGCATTCTGTAGCAATGTATCGACATCCGTTAAGGAGCCGGACGGCTTTAAAGAAATACCGATACTGGCGCCAATGCTATAGCGAGCCCCTTCAAGTTGAATGGGTTCGTTTAGAGACTCTATGAGCCGGCTTGCGAGCTCGGCTGCAACGTTCTCATCTGCTACATGAGGGCAGGTGACGACAAACTCGTCCCCGCCAATTCGCGCCACTAAATCCCCAGGGCGAACTTTGGCACGTAAACGATTGGCCACCACCATCAGGACTTCATCGCCAGCGGCGTGCCCAAGCGAGTCATTTATTATTTTGAACTTATCAAGATCAATTTGTAGAATGGCTGAATTGTTTTCTTTATTAGGTTCTGATAGCAGCTGGCTCAGAAATTCGAACAATTTACGTCGGTTTGGCAGCTCCGTCAGCGGGTCCTGCATGGCGAGCTGTTCAAGTTGCGTTTCAGAGAGTTCATCCTGGCTGCTTGATGAATCGTTCGTACCATTGTTTAGTAACGTACCCAACAGCGAAACAAGGGCTTCTATGGCGCTCGGTGACGTGTCTTTAGCGCACACGACACCACAGTCCAAACCGGGTATGGCATGGAATTGCTCGTTCTTCGACAGCCGCTGATCGTCGCGCTCTGTCAGGCGTGCATTGCCCAGATCTCCCAAAATAGACTGCATCGGGCCGTTGTTTAATTGCTGACTCTGTTGTGTCATGGTCTGCTTATCGTAATGTGTGATATCAGGGCAATGCACCTTATGCGCATGCCTTTTATCCAGTGTCTTTCGCTGTCTTTAGAATAGCGGTAGACCGGTTTTGATGACGTCATGTCCATACAGGTTGTCGGCCCACTTCGCTTTGAGCTGTACGACTGGCTGGGCCACACAAAGAGACGTGTTCAACATTTTCAATTATCGTTAAACTTCGGTTGACCGGGTCCACAGTTCTTATGTGATTGAGTCCACAAGTTGAGTTACGAAAATAGGGAATTTAAGATGAAAAATTTTAGGTTGAATGAGCGCATCAGTAAGGTGCATCGTCGACTTTGGCTGGCCAGCCTCCTAAGCCTTGTGGGCAGTGCGCCAGCGTTTGCAGGTGCGCTGCCAGCGGCTGTAAATGGTCAACCGCTGCCCACGCTTGCGCCTGTACTGGAGAAAGTGATTCCAGCGGTGGTGAATATTTCAACCGTGTCGAAAACACGCATTATTGATGACCCCTTGTTCAATTTTCTATTTAATCTGCCTGAGCAACAAGAAAACCCCAGGCCGCAAAGTCTTGGCTCTGGCGTCATCATCGATGCAGCCAACGGGCACTTACTGACCAACTACCATGTCATTGAAAACGCCAGCAAGGTCATCGTTAATCTCAGTGACGGTCGCGATGCCGTAGCCGAAGTTCTGGGTGTGGACCCACGGGCCGATGTCGCCTTGTTAAAAAT
>CAYSZH010000100.1:0-8278 GCA_964435305.1 uncultured Granulosicoccaceae bacterium | reverse complement strand
CCTGCAGGGGGTAACGTCGGTATTGGTTTTGCCATTCCATCGAATATGGCGTTTGAGATCGCTGATCAGCTGCTGCGTTTTGGTGAAGTCAAACGGGGTGAATTGGGCATCTCGGTACAGCCTCTGACCGCCAAGCTTGCAGACGCATTTGACGTCAGTTCTCCACATGGCGTTGTGGTCAGTCGCATTCGAAAAAGTTCGCCTGCTGAAAAGGCCGGTTTAAAAGTGGGTGATGTCATCACAGCCGTTGATGGTCAGCCTGCCAAAGACACGCGCTCAATAAAGAATAGTATTGGTCTTGTCATGCTAGGGCAAACGTTGGAGCTTACAGTGGAGCGCCAAGGTGAGTCGCTCAACATCACAACGCATATAGAAGAGCTTAATCGGGCGGCTGCTTTGCTTGAGGGGGCGGTGTTTTCTGAAGAAACCACTCGTAGTGGTCGGGCCTATGTGATTATTGAGTCGGTGGTACCTGGCAGCGTTATTGATCGCAGTGGTTTACAAGCAGGCGACATTATATTGTCTGTTGACCGGCAATACGTGAGCAGCATCGATGCGCTGGAGAGAGAGGCGAGTCAGTCTGATGGTGCATTGTTGTTGCTGATACAACGAGGTCAGCGGCGCAGTTATGTGGAGGTGGGCTGATCGCACACTAACCAGGTGTGTTGCGCTCTACCCAGCGATGTTCACCATTAGCCAGTGTCTCTTTTTTCCAAAACGGGGCGCGGCTTTTTAAGGCTTCCATCAGAAATCGGCAGGCATCAAAGGCTGCCGCTCTGTGTGCTGAGCACACTACCGTTAACACTATCGGGTCCCCAGGGCTAATGTCACCCACTCGATGTACGATCAGTGCATCGACGATATCCCATTGTGCTTTAGCATCATTGATGATGGCGTCGAGCTCTTTTTCAGTCATGCCTGGATAATGTTCCAGGTGCATCGCGACCACATCGTCACCTTCGTTGAAATCGCGCATGGTGCCCACAAAATTGGCACTGGCGCCATAGGATCCTTTTTTTAGCCCGTTTTCGAAGCTCTCTTGTGCGCTGGCCGGGTTAAACGCTAACGGTTCGAGAACAATCGGCATCTCTACCCCCCAGTAATGGGTGGGAAGAAGGCCACTTCGTCACCGTCATTGACCGGGTGGGTTGCTTCGGTGTGCTCTAAATTGACGGAGCAGAGCACGTGCGCGGGCATTGGCGCCGTGGTGGCCAAACTCCAAACGTCAGCAACGGTCTTGACTGCGTTACCATCAACCTCTGTAGCCGGATCGGAAATTTGCTCTCTGAGGCTGGCAAAAAATTTGACTTTAATCGCCATGCGGGTGTTCCAGTGTTCGTGAGACCATAATACCCAAAAGCGATGCCGCAAGAGGATTTGATGAGCCAATTAACCCATTTTAATGACGCAGGCGACGCTCACATGGTGGATGTGGGTGATAAGGCCGTGACCCATCGTGTGGCGGTGGCAGCCGGTTTGATTCGGATGCTGCCGGAGACCTACGCTATGGTGTGTGCCGGAACTCACAAAAAAGGCGACGTGTTAGGCATCGCAAGGGTGGCTGGCATCATGGCTGCCAAGAAAACCAGTGAGCTCATTCCCCTTTGTCACCCCATTGGGCTGACGAAAGTATCCATCGATTTTGAAACCAACGAGGGTGATCACAGCGTGAGTTGTCAAGTAAGGGCAGAAACCCGCTCACAAACCGGTGTAGAAATGGAAGCCTTAATTGGGTTACAAGTGGCGCTGGCAACCATCTATGACATGTGTAAGGCGGTTGATCGCGGCATGACGATAGATCAGGTGCGATTACTTGAAAAGAGTGGCGGTAAGTCTGGGCATTTTGTAGCTGAACCCTAGACCAATGAATGAGTCCGAATGGTTATCGAGTAGCCGTTATTCGATGGTGGCTGAACTACAATAAAGCGGTATTGGATACACATTTTTTATGTGTCACGTAAACGAAATATAAGCAGGCTGTAAGCGATGAAAGTGTTGAAGTGGTTAGGCATTGTGTTGGTGCTCCTGGTCTTGGTGGTCGGCGTCGGTGCGGCGGCACTTGTGTATCTAGTGGACTGGAACGACTTTAAAGACACCATTCAAAACCAGACAAAAAAACACACCGGGCGCGACCTTCTTATCACCGGTGACCTAAGCCCGTCCGTGTTTCCCTGGGTGGGTATTTCGATTGGTGATATCGAACTTGCCAACGCAGAAGAATTTGGTGATACCGCTTTCGCCAAAATGCAGGCCGCCGATGTCAAAGTGGAATTGATGCCACTACTGAGAAAAGTCGTGAATGTGCGCACCGTGGAACTGCAAGGGCTTAGTTTGAATTTGCAACGCAGTGCAGATGGCACAACAAACTGGGACGATTTGATTAACAGCTCTGGTGAAGCCTCGACCACTGAAAGTGGTGCTGACGGTACCGAGGTGGAAGTAGAAGGCGGAAACGCGGCTATTGCAGCGCTTGCAGTAGGCGGTATTTCAGTTACCGACGCTAGCGTCTCCTGGCTGGATGAGCAATCGGGTACCGATGCCAAACTAAACAATTTTAATTTACAAACGGGTGCTATAGAACTTGCTAAACCATTTGATTTAAAAACCGACTTCCAATTGGCCAGTAACAGTATGGGGCTGGCGGCTGATGTTGCAGGCGGTGGTAGTGTGATGATTGATCTGGATAGTCAGGCGTATTCGCTAACGGGGTTTGAATTAAACACCAAGGCGGTCGGTGAAGCCTTACCCGATGGCAAACTCGATGTGGTGCTCGGTGCCGATATTAATGCGCAACTTGAGCAGCAGGTTGTATCAATTAAGAATATATCCCTGGATGCACTTGGGCTGGTGCTAGGTGGTGATGTGGATATTACTCAATTAGACGCAGAGCCGAATGTGCTTGGGCAGCTTGCCAGCAACGACTTTAGCCCATTGGATCTTTTTGCCACCTTAGGGTTGGAAGCACCTGCAACGGCCGACCCTGAGGTACTTAAAAGCGCTAGCCTTTCACTTTCCCTGGCGGCAACGCCTGCCAGTGCAGCATTAAATGATTTAACGATAAAGCTTGATGACACGACGTTTAACGGGCAGGCTTCGGTGCCGACGTTTGAAGGCGCTATCCCACCATTTCGATTCGATTTTGGCGTGGATGCAATTGACCTAGATCGATACTTGCCAACACCGACAGACACGGATGCGGATGTGGTCACCGAAGTCAACACCTCAGCAGCAGGGCCTGCTGCCACAGGTGATGAACCCCTGGGTTTGCCGCTTGAACTGATGCGTGATCTGGATGTGGAAGGGGTGTTTACCGTTGGCAGCGTGAAGGTGAGTAACTTAACCACGCGGGACATTGCATTGCCGCTTACTGCAAAGCAGGGTGTGATCGATGTCACTGGTTTAAAAGCCAGTTTGTATGAAGGCCAGTTCAATTCAAATGCGCGCATTGATGCAAGCAGTGATACGCCTGCGTTTTCGGTTGATATGAATCTAGATGGTATACAGGCAGATCCTTTGTTAGCGGATTTAACGCAAAAAGAGTCGTTCCTAACCGGTAAAGGGCAATTTGCGGCCAACATCACCACGTCAGGTGATTCGGTAAACGCACTTACTTCTGCTTTAAACGGTGGGTTTAATACCGCGTTTAACGATGGGTCCATCAACGGCGTTAATCTGGGCTATCAAATTCGTCGTGCAAAAGCAGCCCTATCCGGGCAACAGCTTAGTGAAGATGAAAAGCAGGTGAAAACAGATTTCTCAGAGTTGTCTGTTAGCGGGCAAATTGCCAACGGTGTTGTGAGTTCATCTGATTTAGATATGCGTTCACCGTTATTGCGAGTCAATGGTGATGGTCAATTGGATTTACCTGGTGAGCAAGTGGACTATACGGTCACGACATTGATCACGGGCAATGCGCAAGGACAAGGTGGCGAAGATTTAGAAGCACTTAAAGGGGTGAAGTTGGATATCCCTATTAGAGGCAGCTTTGCTGAGTTGTCGGCGAACTTTGCTGGGGTGATCCTTCAGGGATTAAAAGACAACATTACTAACAATCTTAAAAATCAGGCCGAAGCCCAGGCACGCGAGGCCGCGGATAAACTAAAGCGAGAGGCTGAGGCCCAGCTAAAAGCCAAAGAAGCCGAAGCCAGGGCCTTACTTGAGGAAAAAGAGGCTCAGGCGAGGGAGCAGCTTGAACAAAAAGAAGCCGAAGCCCGCGCCGCGATAGAGGCGGAAAAAGCCAGAGCGCAGGAAAAACTTGAAGAGGCAGCCAAAGACGGGGCCAACAAGCTCAAAGGGAAATTGCGTGGCTTGCTTGGCAATTAGTGTTCCGGTTCGTCGATTCAATAGATCAGATTTAATGCGCTAGTGGGTGCTTGCTGTTAAGGTGGATGTTTAAACATTGTCCGCGCCAGGCGGGTAATCCATTTTAAGTGAGAGGCGTGTCTATGCAGATTCGTCAACAGCTTGTTGCCTCGTTAACGTGTTTATCGCTTGTTGGCTGCGGCGGTAGTGACGATACCAGTGCCACGCCTGCCGTGGTCGTACCAGCATCCGTTATACCTGAAGTTAGCATTCGGGCCACACGCATTGTTGATGCCTTCGAATCGTTTTTGGATGAAAACAGGATTCAGGAAGGCGCCATTGCGGTGTCTCACAACGCCTCACTGGTTCAGGCTTCAGGTAGTGCCCGTTCAGTGGAGTCACCGCAACGGGTTGCTTCATTATCCAAATCCATAACGGCCCTATGCACACTCAGAGCGCTTGAACAAACGGGTGGCTCAATTGATATGACACTTGCAGAAGTGTTGCCGCAAAAACTTGCCCTGCATCCAAACAGAGATTTGAACATTGACAGCATCACCGTTCGACAACTCATTACCCATAACAGTGGTTTGCGTACAGCTTATGTGAGTAATCTTGGTGAGGAGATCGGATTACTCAATAGCGAAAGAAAAGATTTTCAACTTGCTTCAATAGTGGACTATGGGCTGGGTGCAGCACCGGGCTCCGGGTTCTTTTATGCTAATTCAAACTACCTGCTACTGGGAATGGTGATTGAGTCGTGGACGGGCGAAGACTATCAAAACTACTGTGAGCAGCAATTATTCGCACCCTTAGGTATTAGCAGCGCAAGGCTCAGCAACGACTGGGCATTTTTAAGTTCGTATGGCGGCTGGGAAATATCAGCTGTGGACTATCTGCGTTTTATCGATGCAAATTTTACCGCCGACACGATTGCAGGCAGGCCATCTGATGAGATTAGCTCAGAGCTAAACAACGTGCTGGAATACGGGCCTGGGGTTACCATGCGCAGCACAACCGATGGTTATGTGTACTGGCATTTTGGGGCCTTCAACTGGCGAAGCAGCGTGCAATCTGGCAGCTTCGGTGCGTACTTCGCGGTGTACAATAATGGGTATACCGTGTCGGTCAATTATTCTCAGGGACTGTCGGATGAACTGGCTGCGGAGCTGGACAATGCGCTCTACCTTGCCGCGAATAGCGAAGCCGCCAATTAAGCTTTCTGAGTGTTCGACTTTGATGCTGTGAGATTGTTTGTTTAATGTGTGTTAGCACGAGTATAAATCCGCAAAGAGATTCGTTTATGGCCTCCCTTCAAGTTGTTTTAATCACGTTAGTGTGCGCATTGCTGGTGGCCTGTACAGGCGTGGGAGGTCAACGTGCAACTCCTGTAGATGCCCGGTTTAGAGTACAAACGGATGCACCTGTGGCAACTGATGTTGTTATGCGTGCTGATGCCATGGTTAAGGCGTTTCAATCGTTTCTGGATGAAAACAAAATTCGACGTGGCGCCATTGCGATCTCTTATAAAGGCGATGTAATCGATCAGTACGGCAAAGCGCGTTCACCAGATGAACCCGCCAAGCTTGCCTCATTATCAAAATCCATTGTGGCACTGTGTACGCTTAAGGCGCTGGAACAGTCAAATGGCACTGTTGATATGACGCTGGCTGAGATCATGCCTAAAACGCTTGCACGCTATCCTGATCGAAATAAAGACATGGACCGTATCACGGTGGAGCAGCTGATCACGCACACCAGTGGCTTGCATGTGCGGCATACCAATCGGATGCGCACCGACATTGAAAACATGAAACGAGAACAGAAGGATCTTCAGTTTGAACATGTTGTTGCTTATGGCATGGGCGCTAAACCGGGTTCTAAATTTACCTACGCCAACTCCAACTATTTAATTCTTGGGATGGTCATTGAAGCCTTAACCGGTAGATCGCATGAACGCTTTTGCAAGCAGAAATTACTTAAACCTGTGGGAATTACCACAGCTGGAGTAAATGATGACTGGGCTTTTTTTACTTCCTATGCTGGTTGGGAAATGTCGGCGGTGGATTATGTTCGTTATATTAATGCGTATTACAAACCGCATTCTGTTTTAGGCAGGCCAACCACCGATATTAGAACGGTTGAAAGGGGTAAACAGGAATACGGTTTAGGTGCGTCCATGCAATTAACTGAAAACGGTTGGGTATACTGGCACTTCGGATCGTTTCTTTGGGATACTCGAATTGTGGCCGGGCGTTTTGGTGCTTACTACGCGGTGTACGATAATGATTATGCTGTTGCTGTAAACTATGCGGTAGATTCTCGCAACGGGCGAGCCCGCCAAGTGCGAGAAGCACTTTCCAATGCTTTGTATAAGTAGATCTAGCATTTAGAAATTCGTTACCATTGTGCCCAGCCCAACGATTGACATAACGCGAGCGGATGCCTTGCGGTTTAGCCGACATGTGCTCAGCTGGTTTGATGAGCATGGGCGTAAAAATTTACCGTGGCAGCAAGACCCAACGCCCTACCGTGTGTGGGTGTCAGAAATTATGCTGCAGCAAACTCAAGTGACCACCGCTATTCCGTACTACGAACGTTTTATGCAACGCTTTACGAATATCGGCACATTGGCCTCCGCCTCACAAGACGAGGTATTAGCGCACTGGTCAGGCCTTGGCTATTATGCGCGCGCGCGAAACCTGCATAAATGCGCACAGCAAGTAGTAGCTGAACACAATGGAGAACTGCCCAAGGATAGTGATGCTTTACAAAACCTGCCAGGCATTGGACGCTCCACTGCGGGCGCCATACTCAGTTTGGCTTACGGGCACGCGCAGCCGATTCTTGATGGCAATGTTAAACGGGTGCTGGCTCGCTGTTATGCCGTGGCTGGTTGGCCTGGCAAAAAGGCCGTGGAAGATGAGCTGTGGGAGGTGTCTGAATCGGTTACACCCGCTAAACGCACCGGCCCTTTTAATCAAGCGATGATGGACATTGGCGCCACGGTATGCACACGCAGTAAGCCACAGTGTCATGCCTGCCCGTTAAATAAAAAATGCTTAGCCTTCGCCCGTGGGAATATAGATGAATTTCCCGGTAAGAAACCGAGAAAAATATTGCCTGTTCGCTCGGTTGTCATGTTGGTCATTCGAAATTCAGACGGTGCCGTATTGTTACAGCAACGGCCAGCAACGGGTATTTGGGGCGGCTTGTGGAGTCTGCCGGAAATTGACGCCAATGATGAACAAGCAGCGGGTATTGATATCTGGTTAGAGGCACATAATTTAAAAAGTGATGACAAGCCATACAGTATCGCAAGGTTCAAGCACACGTTTAGCCACTATCATTTGCAAATAAATGCGGTGGAAGTGCCAGCTGTTTCACTAATACGAAATTGTGTTATGGAGCGTGATGCAGGTGTCTGGTATAACGGTGTCGCCTTACCCGGCGGTATGCCGGCCCCAATTACCCGTATAATTAATCTGTTACGATTTTAAGGAGATCAACCGTGACTCGCATGGTTCAGTGTGTGAAGTTAAATAAGGAGGCCGAAGGGCTCGAACGCCCTACTTACCCCGGAGATTTGGGTAAACGCATTTATCTGAATATTTCGGATGAAGCCTGGAAGATGTGGGTGGGCCACCAAACCATGTTGATTAATGAGTATCGATTGACTCCAGTAGACCCCAAAGCGCGCAAGTTTCTTGAAGAAGAAATGGAAAAATTCTTATTCAGTGATGATGCCACCATGCCCGAAGGCTATGTACCCGAAGGCGATTAGCCGCGTAATATGGGCCTTTAGCTCACTAAAAGCGCATCAACCGTCAATCTGATCGAAATTCGAACACACGTTTTTTTGGAAAGCGGTTGACTAAGAGGCTGGCAATCGGTCTAATACGCGTTCTGCATTTTACAGCACCGATGGCCAGGTAGCTCAGTCGGTAGAGCAGGGGACTGAAAATCCCCGTGTCGG
>CAYSZH010000099.1:0-16856 GCA_964435305.1 uncultured Granulosicoccaceae bacterium | reverse complement strand
GATATTGCGTCGTTTACTCGTCCCATAATACATGTTTCTCTGAGTGTATAGCCATCTAATTAAACTTCCAACAAAATGTAATTCGAACTGTTTAGTATTTTTAAGAGCGGTTAATATTGATCGGATTAACCAATCAGAACTCATAATTAAACATTTCGATATCTTCTTTGTATCTCGACGCTACCGCCTGTACTAATACCTCATCATAATAGTTACGGTACGACGACTCTCGTGTGCTTGAATGTAGCCGGGGCATAGGATTTACGACACCCACCTCATCGCTCATAAATTGACGCAATTCGTCCAGCGCTTCAAATTTAAAAACACGATCAATCGATCGCCCATTCGATTGCGAAATAAATTCATGTTGTGGCGTTAAATGAGTATGCTCAAGTGATTCAGTAGCCTCAACAAAGTCGGCGAATGTCATATTCGCCAATTCAATACTTGATTCTAATGCGACAGACACCATGTTTGGATCCATGTTGCGATAACAGGACACCATCCTGTCCCAGGGGTTTCGAACTACAGTAAACACGGTGTAGTCTTTAGTACTCTCAATACCGTTTAGCTTAGCTACTTCCGAAAACGTCAGGTGCTGGAAATAGTTTGTCTGACAAGCTAGTGTTTTCTTGATGTCAGGGCTTATCCGGCCGTACAACTGGTCTTGTTCAGATTGGTTATTTCCATTCCGCAAACCCAACATGGACTCGATCGACGTTCCAGACGTTCTGGGTATATGAATAAAAATTACCCTCTTATCGTGTGAGATAGGCATCAGTAAATTGATAGACCGTTTTTGCTACTGCGGCAATTCCATCAGCTTGTCATCAACACAGGTATTGCTGGATTGAGACGGTGACAGTATGTGACGGCGTTCGTCATCGGCTCTCTCTTCAGTTTGTACAACATGAAGAGTACAGCTGAGTATGTCGATCTGAGAAGATGCAACATACTGAAAGGCATTCACTAGCACCACCTCACGAACTCCTGTTTTCTTTAGAAGCACAGCGACAATTGACGCTCGCTCGCACTCGCTATTCTCTTTTGGCTGAAAATGGCGAACATGATGCCCCATCCCACGCAAGGCCATAGCAGTGGCGTTAGCATCTGGTTCAAAACGGCCACTAATCAATGCGACATGCCAATCACTGCCAAATGCTTCGCGTTGGTTTTTTAAGGCATTCAGCTCAGCTTGAGTCCCACTCATTATAATTAACTTAGTTGGAGCCCATGACTCAGTTAGTGTTGGCCAGGCTGACTCGGGGGCGGCAATGCTACATTTCATCAATTCATAGAGATCACGTTGATAACTTAGAAAATCCCAATGTTTGGATATTCTCTCCATCGCATTTTTTCCGTGAGTTTCCCGTAGTGCCTTATCGCGTATATAGGTGAGAACGGAGGCAGTCATATCCTTTAAATTCAACATACCAACAATCTGGCCGCAGTCGTCCCCAATCAGTTCAGGTGCTCCGCCCCCGTTTTCAAAGGCTATAACTGGTAAACCGCTGGCCATTGCTTCATGTACCACGCAGGGGAAAGGATCTGCTCTGGCCGTTAAAAGAAACATATCGCCACCCATAAACACTTGTTCGATCTCGGAAGTTGCAGGCATAAAACGCACATGTTCTTCCAATCCATTTTGCTGGACAACATCTTGGGGATAAGTCAGATTCTCATCCGGCTTTCCAAACCAGACAAAATACACTGACGCGCCTTCAGGTAACTGTTGTAGGCAGAGTTTCGCCGTATCGACAAATAGATCCCCGCCTTTTCGCAAATCCATCGTACCAACATTGAGTATGACAACTGAATCCTCTTCTATTCCAAGCTGTTCACGCAATGCACGCCGGCAGGAATCTCGCTCAGCCGAACCAAACCCTTGGGTTAGTAAGCCTTGCCCTCTTACGTGGACTTTAGAGCTATCCAAATCAGAAAAACACGTTGCAGCACGTTTAACAAATTCTGATGGGAAAACAACCTTCTCTGATATACGACCAATCTCAGAGAATATTTTTGGAGGATAATAAGCCGCTATCTCATGAATCAGCGAGATTATTGGAACGTTCACATTTGCAAGGTTTCGGGCGACACGAACCGACTCCGCCGAATTCACGATGGCGCACACTGGTGCATTGCCTGAAAACAATCCATTGAACTCGAACATCGATGCAATTTCGTTAGCCGCTTCCTGATCTGTAAACGTTCTGTTATAGCGAGAATGAGACATAACATGAATATGGGAAAGCGCTTCAAATTCAGATAATCGTTCACCACCTTGATCTAAGATCGTAAAACACTCAAAAGCGTCGCTCTGGCTGAATATCTCTAGCAGTTGTAAAATAATCGCTGGTGCTCCGGTACGGGAGGCATCGTGGCTGACAAATAGGAGCCGGGGTTTGTTCTGTAGCCCGGAATTGATATAAGCACTCGCGGTTGTTTCTTCATACAGTGACGATTGGTGCATAGTCGCCTGTACATAGCTTTTTGAAAACCACGCATGGGGATCAACGCTATCGGTAGCATCGTGAAAATCAAAGTGCATGCAAGGGTTTACTTGGGCTGGCTTATTATCCACGCCATGCTCCAAAACAGATACGCAATCAATGACGCCCGATACGACGCGCGTCTCGACAGGTGGCTCATCCGCTTCTGAAAACACAGTGCATTTGGATTGAGTCAGATTTAACACGCTTCGGCCCACTCGACTTCCTCCTCAATGTGAGTCATCCGAGAAGCAACACCTGGGTTAAGTTGTTCCATAGCCGATATTAGCTTCGAACTGCTAACTCCCAACTTATTGCACGCCACTCCAAGGTTACCGACTTTCTTCAGTTCAATTTCATCAGATTCAAAAACGCCAATGACACGATCAAAGCGATCATCAATATTATCGGGAACAATGGCGTCAACGCAGCAAAACACAAAGTCATGCCCGTCTTCTTGATACATAAATTCTAATATTTTTGAAGACACGCCAACGCCTTTCAATTTTTCCCTTTTTAGCTGAATGCTGTTAGGCAGTCCAACATAGCTCGTCATCGACCCACACCACAACACTTTATTCCAAAGACTCTGTTCTGTAAGTACCAGTACTGTTCTATTATTCGGCGTGATTTTTTGCGCTATAAATTCAATATCAATTTCTTTAGATTTCAGACATTGGTTGAAGCTATATTCAAAGTGCGAAATGGCGAGATTATTCGATAGGCCAGTGAACGCATACCCGTTAGCTTGATTTTTAAATCTGCAGTTATCTATTAATTTGCGTAGTTTTTGTACTGCTTGCTTTATATCGTAAGGGTCGAAGGAATCTAAATTGCTTTCTTTAGGGTTCGTGTCACCTCCCATTACAAGCATTGGCTTATCCGTAGTTATTAGATCACTGACCACATCATCAGCGCAGCACCGCTTGGTATCAAGGTAGATATCAGCGATCGCCAGAGCGCTTTGTGCATCAACATCAGTTAGCACATGCATCTTACCTGGGCCTGCCTGAATATCGACTAAATACTGCGCATAAAACGCCGGTGTATTTGGATTCTTACTTCCGGTTCCTTGCCATATAAATTTCAAATCAAGTTCACCAGTGGCGTCTGCAAATAATTCGGCGGCGATAGCCCCAAACACATCTACACCACTTTCAATATTGAGCGCACCACTCCCAACAACGACCATTGTTTCTGACCGAATTCCAAGTAATTTGCGAGTGATAGCCCCCAATTGCGGCTTTGGACAAAAGCCCTTACACACCCGCATTTCAGTTTCTTTAAATAGATTCTGAAGATGGCCGTTTGCATGCTCGGAAAGATTCCATATAAGATCAGTGCAGCTATGCAGATGCTCTATATCCTCCTGCGTAATATTTATTAGACCCGTTCCACCAAATAACACCATGGGTGAGCCTACAAGCTTCATCGTACTCACTAGTTGAAGATCATTATCGGCCTCAACAAAGGTAACCATTGGCAGGTTCGATTGCAGCGTTTCATAAAAGCGCCTAATTGATGTCTGAAGCGTATCAGCGAATGACTCACTGTTATGTGATTTTGGAACTTGCCAAACATGAGAAACTTTACGAAATTCTTTTGATAACGGGCCAGAGGTTTGTCCAACGATCACGACTTCAATTTCTGGATCAGCTAATTGACTACCCAATAACTTTAACCAAGCACGATTACCAGGGTTGTCTTGAAACGAATGCAGCGCCACCACGATACGTTTACGTTTATTCCAGCCGCTATGAAAATAGTAATGAATGGGGTTTACATCGCTTACGCTTTGTAGTTTTATTTGACCAGCAATATAGCTATCTGAAATAAGCCAATTTGGGAGTTTCCCGCTTGGGTAGCCTACTTTCAGATAATGCTGCCTGAGAACTATTTTATTAGCACCTACTGGCGGTGGCTCATTAGATTGACTCCGCCAATAACCTGGGTCAAATTCTGGGAATAGCTCAGCTGAGTAGGGCACATCGAAATTTCCACCAAAAAGCTTGTGGTAATAATCGACTGATACTTCTGCATCATAGCTGTTTTTAAGAAACTGCCCGTTAATAAGCGGGTGGAACGATGACAATTTGTCGTTCCTATTCAGCCTGGCCAAAGCATCTTGTAGCGCATCTTTAGCAGACAACCCAGACTCAGGGTGCTGTTTCAAATAGTAGAGAGTATCAAAACAAGGATTGGGCGAGACTCCCTTGCCCATGCCTTCAATGAGAAAGTGTAGAACAGGATTTTGCTTCTCGATAGTTTCGTCAAATGTACGCCGATAGTAATCACTTTGGAAAATGGGATTCGGATCGAACGGCGAAGCATTACTGGGTTCTAGAATTTGGCTAACAATCGAGTTGTCAGAAAAAGAGTTTGCTTCAGGGTATTTGCGACGTATAAATTCCAGATCAAAAAACCAACGATTGACTTCAAAACATTCAGATGTAGTCATTATTCTAACCTGTTTTCTGAAGCCCTGTCGTTTCACGAAAGAATTACATTTGTCTATGGATTAATTGCGTGGGATATTCCCAAAACACACAATTTTTATGCCACAGCATAGGTTTCAAATTCAGGCGGATTCAACGTAAGCTGAATAATTATCCGATGTTCAAAGGAAGCTTAAAGGGTAATAGATAAAAGACTCATGCAATCATCTAGTTACCCTGGGCTACAGTCCTCTTGTTCAGAAATAAATTAAGAGATATTTTTCATCCAGTTCGTATGCTCGTTGTTGTGCGAATCTAACAAACGCCTAAATACTGTGTCGTATTGATTAGCTCGATTTATCAGTTCTTTCATGATTTCCAGCGAGACCGAATCCACATCCATAGATCGAATCCTAGTCAACAAATTGTCAATCATCTCTCCTCGACCAACCAAGAATCCCGACATTCCATCAAACAAAGGAATACGCTTATTTTCTTCATTCACGGGTAATCTTGTGTTTTCAATTCCCAGTGCAATTCTTTCTGTTTCATAAAGCTTTATTGTGTTTGCGAATAAGGAAGCGCCGCCCGCAATACCCACATCGGTGGGGTCTTCAAAGTGATCAACAATCGTATCGCATGCAGCAATTAACCAACGGGAATCAAGCCTATGGCAAAGAAATTCAGATTCCTGCTTCCACATGGATTTGAAGTTGTCTACGCATGTAGGCAGCTCTTTCTCACGTCGAATATAGACAATTGTTTGAGCATGAAATAGCTCCAACTGTGTTCTGCCGGCAAATTCTTTTTCCAGCATCAAGCTGTGTTCGTTAATATCCTGCTTACGGCCAAACGAGTACGCAAAATCGTCCCGTTCTACTATGGAAACTTTATACCTGGGAATATCGAGAGGCGATCGGGGGGCAAACAATTCTTCACCTGCCCAGAATTGGTTCTAAATATACGCGCAGGCAAAACATGGATTCTTTATTGCATCTCATACTAAAGCGACATCATGAATTCTTAAGCATGTTCGAAACTTGAAAATACTAGCTGGCTCAAAGCTCCTTTAAAGAGCTATATATCGAAGATAGCGGATCAGATCAAATATGATTCTTACAACATCCATGCCACTGCTTGACACTATTTTGACTCATATCTAATCTTTGAACGAACAAAACTGCCATGTGCAGACAATGGCTAGCAGGCACATCATGAAAAGACATCTTGTCAATATACACATACCCAAAACGGCAGGTTCTGCACTGCGAAAAAATTTAGAAGATATTTTCTATATCGCCCCACCTCACCCATCATTTTTGATTGGCCCCAGGTTTGGAAAATTTGAAGATATAAGCGAAGAGTTTACAGGCCTGCTACCGGCGTTATTTGAACGAAAAGAGAGAATGATTTCCGGGCACTACCGATACAGAGATATTGCAGACCGAATCGCCCATGTACGTAAGGAAGTATCGCTTATCACCTTTCTGCGAGAACCTGTTCGTCGAACAATTTCTGACTATTTTTACAGTATATCCGATGTTAATACAGACCCTGCTGGCTTTAAGGCCAAATTCCCAACTTTTGAGCATTATATGCAAGACACAGAACAACATATAAACAAAACATTCAACTACCTTCGACCAAACAATAGCGCATCATCCCTGGAAACCTTGCAGAATACGATTGAGAAATTCGATTTTGTCGGAATCACGGAAAACTTTAAGGCCGACTTAGATCATATTTTGACAGGGCTCGAACAGCAAACCACTGTAGTCCAACGTGTCAATGAGAATCAAAACCAAGAAGCCGCAAACGAAGCCTATGAAAAATATGCCACACAACTACACGACATTCTAACGGATGACTGCCTTATCTATAACGGTATACTTGAACATAGAAATCTGGCTTTAACCGCTTAGTGCAAGCCAGGCGCTGTTAATGATGAAAGTCTCAGAGCAGCATTTTTAATGCTCTGCTCTTTAGGATATGTCTACCTCTAGCGAATGATCTCGCCGGCTACAAAACCACACTCTCTTTAACTTTTCCGAAGTACCAAAACTGTTTGTCGCACGTGATGAAGCGGTAGAATCTCGACAATATCAAAGAACCTTCCCCAAACTTGTTGAAGATAGTTGTTCGAATGAAACACCTGGGCCCGATAAGGGCCAGATTCAGAAAAACGATAAACCGTTTTCGTATCGGGTAACTCTTTCTCTATTTTCTCGCGGAATTCCGGATCAATTTTCAGGAGCGATTGAATCAAGCGATTCTTGGGATTATCAATCTGATCTCGTATAGCCGCCCAGGTATCTTCATTGTGGACGGTTAAGTAAGCAATACCATCATCAGACAAAATACGTCTTAACTCAGCTAACCAACAAGTCTCAAACGTGTCGATGTGCGTAAAGACCGAAAACGCAGAAATGACATCAACCGATTTATCAGGTATCGGAATCGACGGAATGCAATGGTTGAAAATAGGTTTTACGGTATGCGGCAGATGTTCGTAGAGCCAACGTATATGCCGGCCATTTATATCACTACCCCAGATCTCTGCAATTTCTGTTTGGGCCGCAAAGTGCCGTAGAACGCGACCCGATGCGCATCCAAAATCGAATACTGTTGTGGGCGTAACGCCATGACGACCCGCGGCGTCCATGACCTTCAAATAATCGTCAAGCCCACTAAGCCAATATTGGTCGTCGTGGCCAGGTGAATACCCCTCTCGATCTTGCGGGCACGGGATTGGATAGCTGTCCACTGCTATTGCCTGTTCAATTGTGCGCTCCCCTAACAACTGTTCTATTGCTGTAAAAATGGGTCGATTCTTGATTTTTGAGGCATCTAGCTGATTGGCTGGCGCAAGATTGTTAAAAGGCTCGGTATCCAGTGTATTCCGCGAGATATCTTCTTCCCAAGCCACGGGCCGGCTGCCTTGTAGACGCTGCGATATTATCTGATGAACATCAGCATCAGTAAACGATTGATCCAATTTAGCTTGAAGCATCGAACCTACCTAAGAAAGTTGATGGTCATTGCAATGGGCACGCATAGATTTGAATTTAGATACAACTATGGCGTATAACAACGATTCTAAGTGGCCATTACTGTTTACGATGGTTTTTGTAACAACAAAGCCGAATAGCTGACGAGCCGCATCTTTCATGCCACAGCTCGACTATTTCGTCTGGTTCAGGCTTTTTACACACCAGCCAATCGATCAAAAAACGCATCAATACGTGTTTGCGAACTCATTACAAATGCTGTGACATCTTCTTGCATTGCAGGTGTCCACAATGAAAACGTATCGAGCACGCATTCAGATTGTTTTACGGTATCCATATCGACGAATTGATCTGACATTACCAACGACGGCGGCAATCCAATATCGCGGAGCATATTTTGTATCTTGCTCGTGTTTGAACCAACCGCTACAAACGGTTTGCCAACTGCGAGCAGAGCCAGCAAACCATGATAGCGGCCCGTAACCCACTTATCGCAGCTTATAAAATGTCGAAGAGCAAGAATCCTTGGGTTCGCGTACCCAGAGCGCTGATTCTCTATCGATCGTTGACGCAGCCGGTAGGCGTGATTCTTCGTCATAGAGTAGAAAGGTGCCATCATTCCTTCTGCGAGGTCTTGAAGCACGGCGGATTTTTTGGCCACTACGCAGTCAATTACACCAATTTTCTGAGTGTTTTGGTGTCCCGCCCACGAAAGGGTCTGCGGGATGCCAGATGCGTATTCAAAGAACGTGTTCAATGAAAGGTCTGGGGTAACGCCATACTCGTAGCCGTTTCCCACTGTCGATTCAAATTCCAGCATAGAAGCCTGATCTCGAAACTCGACGTGATCAAATTCACTGGCAAGCTGAGCAAACTCAATGGAGTTCGCTTCCCACCCAACATTGACAAGCGCACTCTTTGATTGAAGATCGCTAGCAGCAGCCAAACAGGTGTTCATCAGTTGAAACCCACGCTTGGCGTTATGATGAAGCGTGCCTTCTCCATTAAGGACAATGACTTTTATTAAGTTGCCATATTTGGTCACTAACTGTTGCGTGCCCTCAGCATCGTTTGCCGATCCCAGAAAGCTAAGACCACGTTTCTCCATTTTAGATTGTATTGTATTGATAACGGCTAGAGGTCCAATATGGAAACCACCGGAGAGCACCGAGGTGTCATTGACAATGATAAAACCTCGCTGCGTGCTATGGCTGCGAGTTCCAGTCAATATAAATCCCGATACATCTGGTTGAAATGGCTTCTGTTTCAATTCAATGGCTAACCGGGAGTGACTTTCCGCAGCGTGCATTCTATGCAACACAGTGTCAGCACGATATTGGCGATCGATAAGTTCCAAAAACAATCTGCTTGCCAGCGTGTCTTCATCATTCAGTAGCTGTAATTGGCCAGTGAGGGCTTTAAGCTTGTCGTTCTGCTCTACATCTGAATGCGATACACCGATCTTTATAGATATCGGGCTACTGCTATTTTGTAGATTCTGTGTAGTGTTAGCGTTAAGCAGTCCCCTTTCTGATTCCACTATCTTTACTGCATGACCGAATTCGCTAGCCTTAAGTGCTATATCGAGTTCATGCTGATCAGAACTTGTTGTAACAATGGTATCGCACGCCGAAATTAGCCACGGTGTATCAAGCATCTCCATTAAAAAAAACTCATTCTCAGACCAAAGCTCGTAAAAGTGTTCTATGTTTGTCTTTAACTGATGCGCATCTCTAATAGCTATGACTGTAATAGCATGTTCGAGAAGCAATTGGTTTTGACCAGCAAATTCATGCTGAAGACGATTATTAAAATCGGTTGATGCTTCAAGCGGAAAAGACCCTGGTTCATTAGCAATCATCGGCGCCAGTTGGTAACGTCCATGCCATTTATCACGGTTCATTTTTCGATTCGCTTCAGGCTGATTATCGTGTTTATTATAGGCCCGATATCCGCACATTAATAGCACTCGGATAGGGCGACAACCGCAAGATATAAGGGTTTGAGTCGCTTTGTATAAACCCTAAAACTCAGACTGGTGCATAATGCGAAGAATCAATCAAAGAACATAAACGACATGAATATCGGACTTATAGGTTGCGGTAACATGGGTAGCGGCATGGCCAGACAGTTACTGGCCAGCAATTCCCCATTGACATGCTACGACCCCAAGAAACGTAGTTTAGAAAACATGGGACAACTCGGCGCCGAAATGGCGAACTCGGCGAGCATGGTTGCCGCAAAGTCACACACAATCATTCTGTCTCTTCCAAAAGCAGACATAGTGGAACAGGTAATGATGGAAATTCATTCGTCGATAAAGCCAAATACAGTTGTACTAGATACCTCTACATCAGAACCCGCTACATCAATAGCGATGTCCACCATGGGCATAGAAAAGGACTATGCGTTTGTCGATGGGCCTGTCAGTGGCGGGCCGAAAGCGGCGAACGCAGGAACCATGAGCATGTTACTCGGCGGCGACCGCGCAGCCATTGAAAAGCTAAAGCCCCTATTGGACATCATCACTGCAAAAACCGTAATAGTCGGCGCTTCAGGTGCGGGCCATACCGCCAAAATTGCAAATAATATGTTGTGTGCGGCTAACCTTGTATTAGTTTCTGAAGCATTGCGCCTGGGATCTGTCGCCGGAGTTGCAGCTGAGGATCTACTGGCAGGTATTAATTCAAGCTCCGGTCGTAGCGGTGTTAGCGAAGTCAATTTTCCTAACTGGATCCTTAATGAAGGATTCGATTCCGGCTTTACCATGGGCTTAATGCGCAAAGATGTTGGGCTTGCGCTTAAACTGGCCCAAGCCTCTAATGTAAAACTCAGCGGATTTACACAGATTGCGGATATCTGGTTAAACGAAACAGATCACATCCCAGATACAGCCGATTTTAATGAAATCGTTAAGCATCAATGAGAGCTATCTCGAGCATGGAAAATCGAATAACACTATTGAAAGACGCAATGAACACGTTGAGTCTTGGTGATCGTCCACAAAGCTTGATAAACGGCTCATTTGTGGAAGGGGCTGGCGCGCAAGTTTCATTGATCGATCCTTTCACCGAAGAAACGCTATGCAGCTATGCCGATGCAGATGCCCCGCTTGCACAAGCAGCTTGCAGTGCAGCATCCAAAGCCCACACCGCCTGGGTAAACCAACACTCAGCCGCCGACCGTGCAAAGGTAATGAATCAAATTTCGATCAGCATTTTACACAACACCGAATCACTTGCAAAAATAGAAGCCATCGTCGCTGGAAAACCGATTAATGATTGCAGAGTAGAAGTGGCCAAAGTTGCAGAGATGTTCGCCTACTATGCAGGGTGGGCAGACAAACTGCACGGTGAGGTCATTCCAGTGCCCTCTGGGCATCTTAACTACACCATGCGAGAACCACTTGGCGTGGTGTTTCAAATTACACCGTGGAATGCACCTATTTTTACCGCCGGCTGGCAAATTGCTCCGGCTATAGCAGCAGGTAACGGTGTGGTGATAAAACCAAGTGAGCTAACCCCGATTACTACCGTGGCGCTGGTAAAGCTCGCTGAGAACGCCGGTCTACCGCAAGGCTTGGTCAATGTACTGTGCGGCCTTGGCCCAACAACAGGGACTGCTGCCATCGAACATCAAGCCATACGTAAAGTTGTGTTTGTAGGTTCACCAGAGACCGGAAGGAAAGTGGCGACAATTGCGGCCGGCTCGCTTAAACCTGCTGTATTGGAGTTAGGTGGCAAATCGGCCAATATTGTTTTTGAAGATGCCAATCTTGAGCATGCCTGCCTGGGTGTGCAGGCCGCCATATTTTCTGGCGCAGGGCAAAGCTGTGTAGCGGGATCACGTTTGCTTGTGCAACATACTGTGCACAAAAAATTGATAACCATGTTGAACGCGGGTATGAATAAAATCAAACTCGGCGACCCGCTCGACGAGGCTACAGAAATTGGTCCTATTGGAAATTCAAAACAATTTTCCCATGTCGGCAATATGATCTCACAGGCAAGCAAAGCCGGTGGTTCAGTGCTGTCTCGCGAAGAAGAGTATTCAACAGGGTATTTCGTTCCGCCCACCATTCTCGAAGGCCTCGATAACGATGCGGCACCTGCACAAACCGAGATATTCGGCCCTGTGGTCACAGTCATTCCCTTTAACAATGAGGAAGAGGCCATAGCTATCGCTAACGATACCTCTTTTGGTCTTGCAGGTGCAGTGTGGACAAATGACGTTGGTCGAGCCCATCGAGTAGCGGCTGCCGTGCGAGCGGGCACCTTCTGGATCAATAGTTATAAAGCGATCCATGTAGCATCGCCATTTGGCGGTTCGCTAGATTCCGGATTCGGACGCTCCAGCGGTACCGATGCGCTAAACGAATACACTGCCACAAAGAGTGTTTGGCTGGACAGCGCCTCAACGCCAAAAATCAAATTCGGGTATGTCTCTTAGTTACGGAGCTGTTGAGTGCGTATTTCGCAGTCAAGCGCAGCGCACATCATGTCAAATTGTAAGCGTCAAAAAACGTATTTTATACATTGTTAAAAGGGATATCTGATGAATGCATCTTTTGGGATTGATCATCCGCTTTTAGCAACTCACGATATCACTGGATTGCGCGATCGACTGATTGAACTAGGTTTCAATATGACAGCCATTGGAAAACATCCCTGGGGCACTAGCACCAGTTTAGCGATGTTCGATAGATGTCTACTTGAGATCATGGGAATTTTCGACACAAGGCTGATTGATGAAAATCCCGCCGATGACTTTCGATTTGGTCGCCATGTTTACGAGCACCTGTCAATTCGTGAAGGCGTCGCACTCACAGCGCTGCATAGCACCAACTCACAAGAAGATGCAGATCATGCACAAAGTGCGGGTTTTCGTGTTGCTGGCCATCTTGAATTCGGCCGTGATGTCATGCTGCCAGACGGTACAGCAGGCAGGACTAAAACAACACTTGCATTACTACCAGACGATATATGTCCTCGTCTGTCATTTTTTTTGTGTCAACAACACCGGCCGGAACTTATTTACGTTCCACAGTGGTTGAAACACCCTAATAAGGTCAATGGAATCTGCGGAATCAGTATTGTTGCTGAAGATAAATATCACAGCACCTTAGCAAAACGCTTTCGCGCACTTTATGGCAATGAAGAAAACACCGGAGGACAGATTCAGTTTCAAACCGCTAACGGCATAATTCGAATAGTAAATTCAGATACGTTTCAAAACACAATAGGACCACTTTCCAACGCGATTATTCAAGAACAAACCCCTACAATCGCCAGTATCGAATTCAAGATGCAAAACCCAACAACGATGCATCGATACGTTGAGAAATCAGGCTTTGGCTATGACTCTTTAAGTGATGGCATTGTGCTGACATCTCCTGAGCAAACGGCAAACACAACCCTCTGTTTCCGCGCCTCATAATGCACTAGCAATTTCCCGCACCCAGTAACATATCTAAGGGATATTGCTACCGCCCAACTGCATTCGCATAGGGTCCGACGCCAATGCCAGAATTTCCTTTTAGCTGATCCTGTTAATTATTGACTGCCTATTTAGCCATGGCGTTGATGTGATAACTCAGCCAGTTTAACCAAGGTAGCCAGCGTCCGGTTTAAAGGCGCAGACACTCCCGCCTGTTCGGCGATTCTGGCCACCGCACCATTTAAGGCATCCACCTCAGTGCGACGTTGCGCGTACAAATCTTGCAACATGGATGGCACGTGCTCTCCATGTTGTGTACAAGACAATTCGATCAAGTCGTAAACCGTAGCTATATCTAAATCTATCTGTTGTGACTGTGCAATTTGCGCCACTTCTAACGCTGTGTCTCTGACCATTTGCTTAGCACCAGGTGAATCTTCAATGCAACCTGGCCTACCATGCGACAAAGCACACAGTGCGTTCATTCCGGCATTAAACGCAACCTTTTCCCAAACACGTTTATGAATGTTGGCGTCATGTTGAAGTTGGATGCCACCTTGATGGAACGCATCAGCAATCTGCTTGGCGATGGTCATATGAATCTCGTTCGATGCATTGCCGAAATAACTGCTACCTTGCCCTTTGCAGGCAACAACACCGGGCGCAGGTTTACTCACGGGCACCATGGTAACGCCTATCCATATTCTATCTAACGGCACTTGAGCGGCGATATTCTCAGCATTACCAAGCCCATTCTGCAAGCTGAGCACCTGCGTGTTTGCATCGATACTGTCGGCTATTTGAACCATTGCCTCACGTGTTTGAAACGCCTTGGTCAGCACCAACACCAGATCAACACCGCGATTCATGTCAGCTGGCGCAAGCGCCAGAACCGGGACTTTATAGTCCTCAGTTGGTGTTTGTAGTATCAGATTATTTTTTGTAATAGCATCACGATGGGCTTTATTCGAGGTTAGCAACTGCACTTCATGGCCGTGCATAGCTAACAGTCCTCCAAACCATGACCCCATCGCACCGGCACCCAGCACTGCAATACGCATTTTTTTGCCCTTTTTGTACCCGCGCTCTTGCACCAGCCGTATCTTGTGCGGTAGAAATAGATTAGCTGAGGTACAGTTAGCGAGTTAGAGAACAACGTTGCGGACCTTAAGATGGGTTTTCATCTCGATCGCAGCAATCTCTGTAAAAGATAATTTTAGAGAAGGTTACACCATGTCAATAGCCAGCAAGGTAAAAAAATCATCCCGCGAACAGTTACAAGCTCAACAAATGGAAAGCCCATCGGCTCATGTCACTGATATTGAATGGGAAACACGGGTCGACCTGGCTGCCGCGTATCGACTTGTTCATTATTATGGCTGGACATCACAAGTCTATAACCACATCACGGCTCGCATCCCAGGCACCGAACACTTACTTATCAACCCATTCGGCCACGGATACGATGAAATCAAACCCGATAATTTAGTCAAGATAGACATCGATGGTAATAAGCTCGACGACAGTCCGTATCCGATCAATGCCGCGGGTTACACAATCCATTCAGCCATACACAGCGCACGCCCCGATTTACAGTGTGTGCTGCACACCCATTCACAAAATGCCACTGCCATCTGTTGTCTGGAAGAAGGTTTTATACCCTTAACGCAGATGGGCTGCATGTTTCATGAGCGCATAGGCACCCATGAATTCGAAGGCATTGCACTTGACCTGGCAGAGCGTGAGACTATCGTGCGTGATCTTGGTAAAGAAAAACACACAATGCTGCTATACAACCACGGGATTCTTATTTGCGGCCAAAGTATTGCGCATGCCTTTACCCGCCTGTATCACTTTGAAGATTGCGCGGCTGTGCAACTTAAGGCCATGGCCGCCGTGGCAGGTGGCGCCACACTAAAAAAACCAAGGCCGGAAATTGTTGAGAAAACCCGGGAACAATTTGAGAGCGGCGCCGCACAAGGTGGGGCTGATGTCTTACTACCGGAGTGGCCAGCTTATTTACGCATGTTAGATAGAGTTGATCCTGGTTGGCGAAACACAGGCTAACTAAAAAGCCCAGCGGGATTAAGGCGATTTTCTCACTGTTGCTGTGTGTTAAGCATCCGATTTTTAAATAAAAGTTGAAGCTCCCGACTAGACACTAATGAAAGATGGACAAATCCAAGTAAGGCGATAATTGCAGGTAAGTTAATTTCCCTGGTAATCAGAAAAACACCAATCAAAGCGCAATAGGCAGTAACCAGAATATTTAACGTATTGAACCTCAAAGAATGTCTATCAAAAATAATCTGCCGAATGATACCGCCACCAATGCCTGTTAACACTCCCATCAACAAGCAAATCAATACACTACTATTCGAACCCAGTGCGCTGCTAATGCCTACTACGACAAAAACTGCTGTAGCAAAGGAGTCGGCGGGTATTGTGATAGTTGTGGGCAGTCTCGTTGAGTTTTTGAGAAAATACGAGAGTTGAACCGCAATCAAAACGACCAGCAGATAGACAGGTGTTTCAATCCAAAACAACTCATTGGTACCCAGTAAAAACTCACGGCTTGTACCTCCACCGGTAGAAGCAATCAAAGCCGATAGAAATACACAGGGGTAATTTAGTTTATGGCGAAGCGCAATTGACGCAGCGGTGCCAGCAAAGCAAAAAGTGGATAAGAGATCGAGTAACAGCAGCACGTTTGTTTCGCCCGTTCGGTAGCAGCGAAGATAGTAGTATTGGCCCTACTTCAAATGAATACGCCAATTGTTGGAAAATACACATACACCAAATGGGGTATAAAGCGCTAACATGCTGATAAGTCTAACTTTAAGTCTCCTGCGAATGTACTGATTTGGCAATTCGTGGAATCAATTCACGGTATTTCTGGAAAAAAAGCAACTGCCCCGCATCATTGACAACCTCAATGTCTATCCACGGAAACGCCTCGTTATAAGCGGTAATGGTTGCAAGGTCACCCAAAGGATCCTGAATACCACTCACATACCAGGCGGGAGTATCCTGTGTTTGTACCACTACATCGCTCCAGTCAGATTCAGTTGCAAAAAGTTCAAATGCGTAGGCAAACGCAGCGTGCTTATCTGCGCTCAATGTGATTTTTGAGCTATTAACCAGCGTTGGAAAAATGTCTGGGTCATCCAGGATATCCAGATCGGCTTGAGAATGCCGGTGTACATTTTTGAACATTTGCTCTGGGCCTATTTTCTGCCCCAATGTAAACGCTGCCTTGGCAGTAAAATAGAGTAAGTGAGGAGCATGACGGGCAGTGGATAACAAAAATCGATGCCATCGGCCCATTCCAGCATATTGAATGTTTGAGGGTAATGGCAGTCGTGGCCCCAGGCCGATTAAATTTTTAATTCGTTGCGGGTAATGCGCAATCGTATCCATCGCGAAAAGTAGATCGTTACCCTGTGCGACATAAGTACAGTTGTCAATATCCAGGTGATTCAATACTG
>CAYSZH010000098.1:0-16949 GCA_964435305.1 uncultured Granulosicoccaceae bacterium | reverse complement strand
ATTAGACGAGTTGGATGAGCTTGACGAACTGGACAAGCTTGACGAACTGGACAAGCTTGACGAACTGGACAAGCTTGACGAATTGGATGAGCTGGACGAATTGGACGAGCTCGATAAGCTAAATTAGCGCTTTAAACCGAACTAAAGATTAAACTGAACCCACATCGATGCCTAACAGGGCCGAGCACACTCCATGATTACCCGTGAAAACTGACAGAGGCGCGGTCCTGTCACTTGCTAAAGCTGTTGTTAAGACAGAAAAAGAGGCGCTCGATGCGCTCGAGGCAAGGTTGGGCGATGCGTTTATGGATGCCGTGGATCAGCTGCTTGCCTGCCGCGGCCGGATCATTGTCACCGGCATCGGTAAATCTGGCCACATCGGCAATAAGATAGCCGCCACCTTTGCCAGCACCGGCAGCCCAGCGAGTTTTGTGCATGCGGCTGAAGCCAGCCATGGTGACATGGGAATGATGCAGCCAGGCGATGTGGTTATCGCGATATCCTATTCCGGCACATCCGATGAAATACTCAAACTTATTCCAGGAATTAAACGAATGGGGCTGCCGTTGATCGCCCTTACCGGCAAGCTCGAGTCCCCCATGGCACAAGCTGCCACTGTTATCGTGGACACCAGTGTTGCCAAAGAGGCCTGCCCGCTTGGTCTTGCCCCAACTGCCAGCACCACCTGCACACTGGTTGCAGGCGACGCTTTAGCGGTTGCATTGCTTCAAGCACGTGGTTTTGACGCCAATGACTTCGCCCGCTCACACCCCGGAGGCAGGCTTGGGCGTCAACTCCTATTGCACGTGAGTGATGTGATGTCGGAAGGTTCTGCTGTACCACGGGTAAATCAGGGTGTTGCACTGTCCGAAGCCTTACTGGAAATTACCAGGAAAGGGCTAGGCATGGTTACCGTGGTAGATGATCAACAGAGGTTGATTGGCATTTTCACAGACGGAGATTTACGCCGCAGTATTAATGATAATGTGGATATTCACACAGTGCCCATTGATGACGTCATGACAAGCCAGGGGCGTACGATTACAGCTGATGAGCTTGCCGTTAGTGCCGTGAGCAAAATGCAGAAACACAAGATCAGCTCGCTTCCCGTGCTTGATGGGGAAAAAGTGGTTGGAGTTATCACAATGCTTGGCCTGCTAGCAGCGGACGTGGTCTAAAAACCGGTTTAATAATGGACTATCTTCCCTCTCTTACAAAAGATCAGCAGGCACGCGCCGAAGACATCAAGCTATTGATCATGGATGTCGATGGTGTGATGACCGACGGCGGACTGATCCAGGGTGATGATGGGCTGGAATACAAACAATTTCACGCACGTGATGGTCTTGGTCTGAAACTCCTGCGCAGCACTGGCGTGGCATTGGCGATCGTCACTGGACGCTCATCAACTGTTGTGCAAAACAGAGCAAAAGAGTTAGGCGTTATAGCGCTTCACCAGGGCTGCCATCAAAAAGATGTCGCATTCAAGGAGATCTGCGCAGATGCGTCCTTACAGCACCATGAAGCCGCATTCATGGGTGATGACATCATTGACTTGCCAGCTCTGGCACTTGCAGGCTTCGCACTGGGTGTGGCCGATGCACATGCACTGGTGCTGCAGCAATCACAATGGGTATCTAGCGCACCGGGGGGCAAGGGTGCGGTACGTGAAGCTTGCGAGATGCTCATGCATGCAAAGGGAACGCTGAGCAAAGCAATGGAGCCTTATCTGCCATGTTAAGCCGAATAATATCAAGGTACTGGTTGTTAATCCCGTTACTGGTGCTTGCCATTGTGGTGCGCGATTGGGTAGAAACGTCAACCGATGCCACCGAGATTGAAGCAACCATTGATATGAGTGAAACCCAGTCAGATTATTATCTGGAGGACTTCACCACACGCAAGTACGACACTAATGGAGAGATCCAGTACGAGGTGCGTGGCAATAGCCTGGCTCACTACCCGGACGACAACAGCTCTGAGATATCGCGTCCAACAATGGTGATGCACCGTGACGAT
Organism: uncultured Granulosicoccaceae bacterium; assembly: GCA_964435305.1. Classification (GTDB taxonomy): domain Bacteria; phylum Pseudomonadota; class Gammaproteobacteria; order Granulosicoccales; family Granulosicoccaceae; genus Granulosicoccus. The sequence goes on along the minus strand of CAYSZH010000098.1, from coordinate 14,930 downwards.
GCGCGCTGGGAAATCAACTCGCGCACTGGTGAGCTAGCGCAATCTACCGGTGTTTTCACACTGATAGGCGATGTTATGGTGCTCCGAGAAGCTCAACAAAGCGCACCTATTCAAATGAAAACCAGCCGATTGTCGGTGTTGACCGATGGCAATCAAGTTGTCACCGATGAGCCCATAGAGATCATCTCTGAAAACTGGGAGTTGCGCTCGGTCGGATTGCAGTCCACTCTTGAAGCAGGAAAGCTGAACCTGCTGTCACAGGTAACAGGCCACTATGAACCCGCACAATCTGAGTAATAACAATGGGTTAAAACCCAAGACTAACAATATGCTAACGAGTAAAATTGCGAGAGCCATAGGCCTTGTAGGCTTGTTTGCCTGCCTGCTTACCTTGCCAGCACACGCGCGTAAGAGTGACTTTTCGAAAGCCATTGACGTCAGCGCCGATCGATCTGAATTTGACGAAAAGGCCGGTGTTCAAACACTCATAGGCAATGTTGAAATAACCCAGGGCACGCTCATTATTCGAGCCGACAGCATTGCCATCACCTTGCGAGAAAACCGTCTCAGTCGCATCAACGGCAAAGGCTCTCCAATTTACTTTGAGCAAGAAAACGAGCAAGGCGAGAAAGTCACAGGTGAAGCGAATGAAATCACCTATAACGCGGAAAATGGCAGCCTCATACTGATCGGAAACGCCACTTTGGCTCAGCCCCGGCAACAACTGCGCAGCGAACGAATCGTGTTCGATTCCACCGCACAAAAAGTCAGCGCAGACGGCGGCAACGAAGGGCGTGTCAATATCCGTATTCAGCCGCCTGCAGCAGACCCCGAGTAAGCGCATTTTCAATGGAAGACACAACCGCTGCGGCTAGCAAAACAGCAAGCACAAGCACCGCAAACGCGTCGCAAACGCATACTCTGGCGGCGACCAACCTGCATAAAGCGTATAAAAAACGCAGCATTCTTGAGGGCGTCTCGCTCAATGTCTCCAGCGGTGACATCGTCGGGTTACTTGGGCCTAACGGTGCAGGAAAAACCACCTGCTTTTATATGGTTGTTGGCCTGGTAAAACCGGACCAGGGAAACATTGTATTTGACGATACCGACATTACTCACCATCCTATGCATGCCAGAGCGCAACTGGGCGTAGGGTATCTTCCTCAGGAGGCATCCGTATTCCGTCAGCTCAGCGTGACTCAGAACATCATGGCGATACTCGAAACACGCAAATCAATGACGGCCGAATCCCGTCGAGACAAGCTTGAATCACTGCTGGAGGAGCTGCAAATTGGGCATATTCGCGACAGCTTGGGTATCAGTCTCTCAGGTGGTGAACGACGACGCGTAGAAATCGCTCGTGCGCTCTCGGCCGATCCGAAATTCATCCTGCTGGATGAACCGTTTGCCGGTGTCGACCCGATCTCCATTGATGATATTCAGCGCATCGTGGTGCACCTGAAAGAGCGCGGCATCGGTGTGTTAATCACCGATCACAACGTGCGCGAAACACTGGGTATTTGCGATCGCGCCTACATCCTTAGCCAGGGACAGCTGATCGCAGAAGGGCCCCCTGAAACGGTATTGGCCAACGAAGAGGTAAAGGCTGTCTACCTGGGTGAGAATTTTTCCATATAAACGGTACCCAGTCGATTTGTAATCCCGGCACCTTAGGCCATAATTGAGGTACCGCCAGAACATTACAAATTGGGCGGCAGAGTGGAAAACGGGCCGTTATTGACATTCTTCGGCACGATCCATGAATTCGGGAATCGGTCCCGGCCACCGTGAGCCGAGATTGCCCACCTACAGACACACTGGAAAGCGCACATGAAACAATCGTTGCAAATGAAGATGGGAACGCAGCTGGCGATGACACCGCAGCTACAACAAGCCATCAAATTACTGCAGCTATCAACTCTTGAATTACAAACCGAGATTCAAGACGCGCTCGAAAACAACCCCATGCTCGAAATGCAAGAGGATGAAGGCAGCGAACCCAAAGAGAACGATGCTGCCAATGAAAGTGCCGCTGAAAATAGCGAGCGTAAGCGCAACGAAGAAAAACAAAAGAAAGAAGAAGAAGCGCAAGCCAGCAACGACGATACGATATCCATGGCTGACGACACCGCCGTGATCGAACCTTTCGAAGCCTCCTTAACAGAGCAGTCGGCTGAAGCTATGCCAGACGAACTGCCAGTGGACAGCGCCTGGGAAGATGTTTACGAATCGGCCCAACCAATCAGTACAGGTAGCGCACCAGACGGCGAATCACGAGATTTCACTGAATTCCATAATTCCGGTATTACCAGCATACAAGATCATCTGAACGATCAGATCCGCTTTGCACCTTTGTCAGAGAGAGACCAAGTCATCGCAGAAACTCTGATCGATGCGGTGGATGACAACGGGTACTTAATTGATGAGGTTGACGTTTTGCTTGACGGTCTAAACCGCGACTTTACCGACCCGGAAGACATGTTTGAATTAAACGAAGTAGAAACCGTGCTTCATATGATTCAGCACCTTGACCCAGCAGGTTGTGGTGCGCGCAATGCAAGCGAGTGTATGGCAATACAACTTGCGCAGCTTCCACAAAGCGACACGACCAACAATGCTACGAAAATCGTTACAGATCATCTTGATCTGCTCGCGGCTCACGACTTCTCGCGGCTGCGTCGTTTACTTAAAATTAACGACGAAGAACTACAAGAAACCATTACATTGATCCGCAGCCTGAATCCACGACCTGGACGCCAACTGGTTAACGATCATGATCAGTACATTGTGCCTGATGTGTTTGTTCAAAAGGTTAAAGGTGTTTGGAGAGTTGAATTGAACCCGGACATTGCGCCTAAGCTTGGGATCAATTCTTTGTATGCTGGCATGGTCAAGCGCGCAGACAAAAGTGATGACAATAATTTTTTACGTAACCATTTGCAGGAAGCGCGTTGGTTTATCAAAAGCCTGCAAAGCCGCAATGAGACCTTGTTACGTGTCGCAACCGCTATTGTAGAGCGTCAAAGAAATTTCCTCGAGTACGGGGATGAGGCAATGAAGCCACTGGTACTGCGTGATATTGCAGAACAGCTCAGTTTGCATGAGTCGACAATTTCTCGAGTCACTACGCAAAAATATATCCACACACCGCGCGGAATCTTTGAATTTAAATACTTTTTTTCAAGCCATGTATCCACGGCCAACGGTGGCGAATGTTCTGCAACCGCCATACGCGCAATGATCCGTAAATTTATTGCCGCCGAAGACGCCACTAAGCCACTGAGCGACAGCAAAATCGCCAGTACGCTTGTTGCAGAAGGAATTCAAGTTGCAAGAAGAACAGTGGCCAAGTATCGCGAATCCATGGCCATTCCGCCGTCAAACGAACGTAAACGTTTGAACTAACCCTCTGTAGCTCCTCGCCTGCCTATTCGGTGTACCTGAACGAGTAACCGTTCAGGTTTTCATAAAGCGGTAATTTAATTTGCCGAACTATGCGCCGATATTGCATCTAACGTTATTATGCATTGGCACAAACGTGTAACGTTGCGCTTGTTTTTTGGCAACTGGAGTTTATTTATTGACTAATAACGTCAATAAACGCTACGCATTAAGAGCTTGAACAAAACAATATTGTTTGATACGTTGTTTACGTCAACTATAAATTTAGATTCCTGATAAGCATGGTTGAATTAAAGGAATCTGGTTGAATTAAAGAAAGATTCAACACAGGTACAAGAATAATGTTGAAGTCATTCAACAAAACTATTGGAGACAGCTTGTTTAGACTAAGCGATTGAAAAAGCGATTAAACAAAGGCTCAAACGCAAGCGCTACTAACTATAACAACTTAACTTAAATTCATTTAACTGAGGATAACGATAGAACGCAGAATTGGCCAAAAAGCGATCAAGGCCAAACGTGTTACACAGACGAAATACAGACAAAGTAAAAAGCAAGACTTGAAAAACCAATAACAGAAGGCACGTTTTTTAATGCATGAGTTATGTTTTTACAATAAACAACCCAACGCTTCGGAGCATCTCTCGCAACGAACGTCAGGTTTTATCATCTCAAAGGCCCTTCCTCAGGAAGTGCAATCTTCCTTACTATCTTCCGCTTGTACCTCATCCATTAACCACATCACATTCAGTACGCCGATCAAACTCAGTACTGATTGCAAGGTCGACGCTTTTGCACAGTCGGCCGTGGTAGAAATTAAGTACAAGCACCAACATGTCAACAGCAGGAGAAATCTATGAACCTAACCGTTACTGGACACCACGTTGAAGTTACCAGCTCTATGCGAAACTACGTCGACGAAAAACTGCAAAGGCTGCAACGGCACTCCGAAAATCTTCACGATATCCACGTCATATTATCGGTAGAAAAAGTCCGGCAAAAAGCCGAAGCCACAGTGCAGGTCGCCGGCAACAAACTCTACGCTGACACAACGCAACCAGACATGTATGCCGCCATTGACTTGCTGATGGACAAACTTGACAGACAGCTAATCAGGCACAAGGAAAAAGCCAAAAATCACCGACGAAACGAAAAACACTACGTTATGGAACCTGAATCACTGATGGTGTGACACTTGAGGCTTTCCTAACGCCGCACAAGAGCGCACAATAACGCGCTAAAGAGGCAAGCCGGGATCTGCATCAGCGGATCCCGGTCTGTTAATTGCCACGGTGTTAGCTTAATGACTGAATTATCACAACTTTTGGACCCTTCGCGTATCAGCTGCAGGCTCCAGGTACAAAGTAAGAAACGTGCGCTCCAATCGGTTGCCGAATTGCTGGCTGATAGCATCGACGACGAAGAGCTCTCAGATATGGACATATTCGACGCGCTCCTGACGCGCGAGCGATTAGGCAGTACAGCCCTCGGGCACGGCGTTGCACTGCCTCACAGCCGCTTAGCCGCCATTGACGCCCCGATGGCAGCCCTTATAACCCTTGACGAGGGAGTCGACTACGAAGCCACTGACGGCGAGGCCGTCGACGTCATTTTTGCCCTTCTCGTGCCAAAAGAGTGTAATGACGAGCATCTCAAGATTCTGGCCGCCTTAGCCCGTCAATTTAGCAGCGAATCCTTTCGCCAATCGGTACGCTCCTTCAAAAAGGGAGACGCTGATGCCTTGTTCCAGCGAGTACATAACGATCAGATCGTAACGGACGAACATGCGCAAGGCCGCGTGTGAGCAACAAAAGCCGCCTCAGCGTCGGCGATGCCTTTGCCGAATTCAATGATGATTTAAAGCTTACCTGGATAACCGGCAATGAGGGCGGCGACCGACTGCTCACCAGTGAACGAGATGCATCCGTCCGGCCACGCTTGCTGGGGCCACTGAATTTCAATAGCCCAAACCGAATCCAGCTGATCGGTCGCTCTGAAGCGCGGCTTTTTGCCAACGCCACCGACTTAAGCCCTGAGCGCTTTGAATACTCCTTACACGATAGCTGTGAGCTCTTCGTTGTGACCGATGATGCACAACCGCCGCTGCCTATTGTGGCACTCGCCAACGATGCGCAAATACCTCTGTGGGTGAGCAAGCTCTCTTACAGCGAATTGCTTAGACGCCTGCGATATCGACTCACCCAGTTACTAGTTGAATCAGAAATTGTGCATGGCGTGCTAATGGATGTACACGGTACCGGATTGCTCATTACCGGTGAAGCCAGTGTGGGTAAAAGCGAACTGGCGCTGGAACTGGTTAGCCGTGGCCATATTCTCGTGGCGGATGATGCACCCGAATTTCGACGTATTGCACCAGGTACTTTGGAAGGGCGCTGCCCTCCGCTACTCCAGGACTTTCTTGAAGTACGTGGCCTTGGTGTTCTCAACATCTCTCGCATGTATGGTGATGCCAGCACGCGAAGCCGCAAAATTCTGCGATTTATTATTAATCTAAAAAGTGTCATTCAGTCGGATTACGACAATAGCCTTGAGAAAATCGTTGGCCTGCGACTGGAAGAACCTGATGAATATCGACAGATACTGGGCGTTCGCATACCGCAGCGCACCATACCTGTGGCACCGGGCCGTAACCTTGCTGTTTTAGTTGAGGCGGCTGTGCGCGATCATATTCTGCGATCTGGTGGCTATAGCGCCACCAACGATCTGATCGAAAAACAGGCGCAAGCCATCAATCAGACATGAGCCATCGACAATGAACCGTCTAATCATCATAACCGGACTGTCAGGTTCAGGTAAAAGTGTCGCTTTGCATACACTCGAAGACGAGGGCTTCTATTGTATCGATAACCTGCCAGGCTCCATGATCATGAGCTTACTCGAAATTGTGCAGCAGGATGAAAATCGCCTGTTCGAGAATCTGGCCATTGGCATTGACATGCGGGGCGAACAACACACGGCATCCGCGTTTCTAAGATTAATTAAGCGCTTGCACGCGCTGCAAGAGGTTCAAACTGAAGTCGTATTTTTGGATACCGATCGCAATACGCTCTCTACCCGCTTCAGCGAAACACGTCGTCGCCACCCCTTGAGTAACAAAGACATTCCATTGATTAGCGCGATCGATAAAGAAATCAAATTGCTTGAAGGGGTAAAGGCTGAATCTGATCTGGTCATCGAAACCTCAGCACTCAACCTTCATCAGCTACGCGATATCATCAGTTCAGATGTGCTTGGAAAATCACGTGCCGGCCTGTCGTTGATCTTCCAGTCATTTGGCTTTAAACACGGGACGCCTGCCAGCACCGACTTCATGTTCGATGTACGTTGCTTACCCAATCCGTACTGGGAACCCGAATTGCGAGAATACACTGGCCGCGACGAGCCCATTATTGATTTTCTTGGTGACCAGGCCGATGTACAAGCGATGTTTAGCGGCATACAGGAATACATAGCACGTTGGCTGCCCTTGTTTGAAACGGAAAATCGTGCGTACCTGACTGTATCTATCGGGTGCACTGGCGGGCGCCACCGCTCAGTCTATTTGTGCGAGATGCTGGCGGCGCATTTCCAACACTTACGAGAAAACGTATCGCTGCGCCATAGAGAACTGAGTTAAACACTAATTTTATCAATGCATCAAAACCATCGTCTTGTAAGGAGTGAATGTGATTAAGAAAGACATTCAAATTGTAAACAAGCTTGGTTTACACGCGCGCGCCGCCGCAAAGCTTGTAAAACTTAGCAGCACGTTTGAATCAAACATCGACATTGAAAAAGACAGCCAGCGTGTCAACAGCAAAAGTATTATGGGCGTCATGATGCTCGCCGCCAGCTGTGGCTGCACAGTAACACTCTATGTAGAAGGCGAGGATGAGGCCGACGCCATGGAGGCTATTACTGACTTAATTAACCGCTACTTCGACGAGGACGAATAGCTTAAACCTTAACCAAGCAAGCCCAGTTACAAGGAATATTCCAATGGCTCTGATGTTTAACGGTATAGGTGTATCCAAAGGCATCGGCATTGGTGAGGTGCATCTGCTGCATCGCAATCAAGTGGATGTGACCGAACGGCGCTTAAGCAAAAAACAGATCCCGGCCGAATGCAGACGCCTGCGTCGGGCACTCAAAAATGCTAAAAAAGCGCTACTCGATAGCCGCGACAGCATTCCCGAGGATGCACCAGACGATGTGAGTGCGTTTATCGAAACTCATATCCTCATGCTAGATGATGGATTGTTAAGCCAGACTCCCATCGACATTATTAAAAGCGAACAAATTAATGCCGAAGCGGCCCTGCAACAGCAGCGTGAGGCGCTCTCAAAAGTATTCGACAGCATGGCAGACGAATACCTTGCAACCCGCATGGACGATGTCAATCACGTCATCGACGCGGTACTGCGATCACTAAATTCCGCCGACAAAGTTGAAGATGTAACCGACTGGAAAGGCCAAATTGTTATAGCCGACGACTTGACACCGGCCGATACAGTTGTGATGCAAAACAACGGTGTTGCAGGTTTTGTTACAGAAACCGGTGGGCAGCTTTCACACACCGCCATTTTGGCTCGAAGCCTTGGCATACCCGCCATAGTTGGTGTTCATAACATACGCCAGTATGTAAAACCGGGCGAAACCATCACCGTTGACGGTACGAGCGGCATGGTGTTGGCCGAACCCAGCGAAGATATGCTCGATGAACTTATCAAGCGAAAAAAATCGTTAAAGCAGCAACAGCGTCAACTGCACTCACTTATCGATACACCGGCGATAACACAAGATGGTGTCGCCCTGAACCTCAACGCCAATATCGAAATTGAAGAGGATATCAAAGCACTTAAGCGTGTTAACGCAGAAGGTGTTGGTTTGTATCGTACCGAGTTTTTATATCTTAACCGCGATACGGTACCCACCGAGCAAGAGCACCTTAAGGTGTATACAAAGGTGCTCCGTGCGTTAAAGGGTGCCACTTTGACTATCCGTACCGCCGACCTTGGTTCAGATAAGCTGCTACCCTCGGCCAATAGCACGCCACAAGAGTGGCCATTGGCTCATAACCCTGCGATGGGTTTGCGTGGGATTCGACTGTGCCTGAACGAGCCCGCCCTGTTTGTCCCGCAGTTACGTGCAATTTTACGTGCATCAAAGCACGGACCTGTGCGCATGTTGTTGCCTATGTTGACAACCGTAAGCGAAGTGTATCAGGTACATGCACTGATCGATTCAGTGAAAGCATCACTGCTTGACGAGCACATTGAGTTTGATGAAAACATGCCCATAGGCGGCATGATAGAAGTACCCGCCGCGGCTATCGCCGCCGAACAGTTTGCCGAAGCTTTAGACTTTCTCTCTATCGGCACTAACGACCTTATTCAGTACACACTGGCCATCGACAGAATTGATGATCAAGTGGACTATCTGTACGACCCCTTGCACCCAGCCGTACTGCAACTGATTAAACACACTATCGATGCTGGTAAAAAAGCGGACATACCAGTCGCATTATGTGGTGAGATGGCAGGTGACCCACGTCTGGTCAGGCTTCTGCTTGGCCTTGGCCTAACCGATTTCAGCATGCCACCTAATTCTTTGCTTGAAGTAAAGAATGCGCTTATAAACACGCGACGATCTCGCATTAAAAAATCGGCTATGGCCTTGCTAAAGGTTGCAAGCCCAGAGGAGCAACAGCAGTTACTGGAACGCATTAACAAAACCTAGTAAGCCCGCGCAGGCAAGCAAACGCCCGGAGCGCAGAGCAACCCTTGTCGGAGTCAACAATATAGACAGCAAAAACCAACAGCAACTGACGCGGCTGTCCGACAGCATCGATGGACCATCGCTGCTGTCTGCTCGCCAGATTATTCAAGCGATGCACCCGGCAGAAATTGCCGATGCACTTGAATCAGTACCGCCGCAGCGGCGCAAAAACCTCTGGGAGCTGGTTAGCACCGACATTGAGGGTGAGGTGCTGATGGAAGTCGGTGAAGAGGTCCGCCAGAGCCTGGTGCGGGAGATGGATATCGACGAACTTCGCCTGGCCACCGAACAACTTGACCTTGATGACCTGGCCGATTTTTATCAGTCACTGCCAGAAAAACTCACCGCTGATCTATTAGCTGGCATGGGCCGCCAGGACAGAGCGCGTCTTGAGCAGGTGCTCTCCTACCCAGAAGACAGTGCCGGTGGCTTAATGAATCTGGACATCATTACCGTAAGAGGTGATGTCACCGTGGATGTAGTACTGCGTTATCTGCGTCGACGTGGTGAATTACCCATTAACACAGACAGGCTTTGGGTGATCGATTTTTATGGCCAGTATCAGGGCGCGCTGTCATTGCGCAAACTCCTCACCAGCAGTGGCGGCACGCTTGTGTCCGAAGTGATGCGCACCGATATTGAAGCACTTAATGTGCTCACCTCTGAACACGATGTGGCTCACCTGTTTGAAGATTTTGACCTGGTCTCTGCACCGGTTGTAGATGACAATAATCGGCTTATTGGTCGTGTCACTGTCGACGACGTGGTTGATGTCATCCGCGAAGAAGCCGAACAATCCATGCTCAGCATGGCGGGGCTAAATCAGGAAGTGGATACGTTTTCACCGGTATTGACAAGCGCTCGGCGCCGCGCACTCTGGCTTGGCGTTAATTTGCTGACGGCCTTGCTGGCTGCCTGGGTAGTCGCTCAATTTGAGGCAACATTAGATCAGGTGATTACGCTTGCGGTACTCATGAGCGTGGTGCCCAGCATGGGCGGTATTGCAGGCAGTCAAACCTTAACTCTGGTTATTCGGGCGCAGGCGCTGGGCCAGATCAATAGCAGTAATACGCGCAGCTTACTGCTTCGCGAGCTAGCCGTCGGCTTAATTAACGGCATGACATGGGCACTGATTGTCAGTGTGTTGACCTACCTTTGGTTTGGCAGCACCCAGATAGGGTTGATTTTGGGTATCGCGCTGCTGATCAACGTGCTTTTTGCTGCCGCGGCAGGGTTGCTGATTCCTCTCACATTGCGCAAGCTGGGCATAGACCCAGCGATAGCCGGTGGTGTGGTATTGACCACGGTCACCGATGTGATCGGTTTGGTGGCCTTTTTGGGATTAGCGACCCTACTGCTGTTGTAGGGCCGTATTCGTTTTTAGCGCGTAGTCTAGCGAGTTCGTACACCACCACACAGGCGATTACCACCGGTGGCAGAAATTGATGCAATCTTTTCTGACTCAATACAAGCGTAATCAGCCGCCGCCTGGACTTCGTGCAAAAGCTTCACAGAATCAATAACGAAACCTTGAAACATGAACTGTGTGTCTTCCCAGGGAATGTCCAGCTCTTTCACGTACATGCCCATTTTCAGCTCGTTTGTATGTACCCAACGTGCATTTTTGACAATACGGCGTGCAACGGCTTCAGTGCGGTTAGGGTTTGGACGTGATGCAGAAAATTTACTTATCTTGAACATTTACGAACTCCATGTCGGGTTTGCCCGATCTGTTTTTTTTTAATGACCGTCTGGTCTATGGGTAAGCACTGTAATCAGGTCACTCCGATCAGGCCAGCCATTTGAGCCGAAAATTCCAAGCAGTTCCGATTTCGAACCACAAGGTTCTGCAAAAACGCATGTCAGTTCACACTAAAAACCGGCAAGCCTGCAGAACCGCGGAAGTCAGGCCACTCAATAAGTGCGAACGGGTTCAATTCACATCTTATCCACAGGAAGCCATGCCCAGAACCCAGGTTATCCACAGTTTTTAGGCATTTTCATTCAGCTTGATACTATATGTGGTATTGCACTAGCTGAATTTGTAACAATTAACCACTACATGATGTGTTTGAGGCGGTTGACCCCGAACGCTGGCCAGATTAGACTGCGCGACCGCGTTACATTCTTGAAGCAGTTCACAGTGTGGAGAACAGGGTCGAGCGTTGTAAACGAACTTGTAAACGAACTTACCAGCGAATTTGTAAGCCAATTTTATAATTCGGGTCTACACTTGAATACACAACATGTAGCGATGGAAGCGCTTTACGAACACCATATACGGTGTATAGCTATGGAAATGGCACGTTTCTACCCATATACTTTTCACAGGCCTCCCGCTCTTGCGGCTGCCTGACGATCTACCACGGAGCAAAACATATAAATGAGTACAGTTGACCTGCAGGCCGTCCACACAAAGCTAACCAAGAGCGCGCTTAATCAGTTGCCTTTGCAGGAAACCTCGCTGGATATTTGGGATAAAAAATATCGGCTTAAAACGAAGGATGGGGACGCTGTCGATCGAAATGTAAGCGATACCCTGCAACGTGTTGCACGCGCCCTCTCGGATGTGGAAAAAAACGAAAACGATCGCAAGCACTGGTATGGCAAGTTTCTCTGGGCTCTGGAACAAGGTGCCGTGCCTGCTGGCCGAATCACCTCTAATGCGGGTGCTCTGGAGCATAAGCCTGCCACCTCCACGATCAACTGCACAGTCTCAGGCACCGTGCGCGATTCCATGGACGACATTCTGCACAAGGTGCACGAGGCCGGGCTAACACTTAAAGCCGGTTGTGGCATTGGCTACGACTTCTCCACTTTACGTCCACGCGGTGCATACGTCTCGGGCGCTGGCGCTTATACCTCCGGCCCACTCTCGTTTATGGATATCTTCGACAAAATGTGTTTCACGGTCTCATCAGCTGGTGGGCGCCGAGGCGCGCAAATGGGCACATTCGATGTTCGACACCCCGATGTCCTCGAATTCATCAAAGCCAAGCGCGAAGATGGGCGTTTACGTCAATTTAATTTGTCATTACTGATCACGGAAGATTTTATTCAGGCTGTGAAAGCCGATGAGCCCTGGCAGCTGGCCTTCCCGATTAAACAAAAAGAGCTGGATGAAGGCGAGGTTCAGTTAGACGACCCAGATCAGGTTGTGTGGCGCGACTGGCCAGATCACACCGACATGGTCGTTAATGTGGATGGGTTGGTAGCCTCACGCATTTACAAAACACTACCAGCGCGTCGTCTGTGGGATTTAATCATGAGCTCTACATACGATTTCGCTGAGCCCGGCTTTATTCTGATAGATAAGGTCAATGAAATGAACAACAACTGGTTCGACGAAAACATTCGTGCAACCAACCCCTGCGGTGAACAACCATTACCACCTTATGGCGCGTGCTTGCTTGGCTCTGTCAATCTGACACGCTTTGTGGTGGATCCATTTACGGATGATGCACGATTCGATTGGGAACGCTTTAACGATACGGTTGCCATTTTCACGCGCATGCTCGATAACGTGGTTGATATCAATGGCCTGCCATTGGAGGAACAACGTAACGAAATCATCCGCAAACGACGCCATGGTATGGGCTATCTTGGCTTGGGTTCAGCCATCACCTTGCTTGGCATGAAGTATGGCAGCACAGAGTCAATTGAATTTACAGACAAGGTCACGCGTGAGCTTGCTGTCACCGGCTGGCGTGCCGCTTTAGATCTTGCAAAAGAGAAAGGGCCAGCACCGATCATGAGCGAAAACTTCGCGGTCACCGGTGAAATGCTGCGTAAACGACCTGAGATGAAAAAAGACGGATTCAAGATTGGTGATACGATTCCTGGGCGCGTATTGCATGCCCGTTATAGCCGATACATGCAGCGCGTTGCTGAAGTGGATAGCGATTTAGTAGAAGCCCTTGCACAACAAGGTGCACGCTTTACACATCACAGCTCTATTGCGCCAACCGGCACCATTGCGTTGTCATTGGCGAACAATGCCAGTAACGGTATCGAGCCTAGCTTTGCTCACCACTACTCGCGTAACGTTATTCGTGAAGGCAAAAAGACCAAAGAAAAAGTTGATGTGCATTCATTTGAACTCCTGGCTTATCGCGCACTGGTTAATCCAGATGCCATGCCCTATGCAGAGGACGAAAACGCACAGCTACCCGATTACTTTATTTCAGCTGACGACATACTGCCCGAGCAACATGTTTCTGTTCAGGCGGCAGCACAAAAATGGATAGATTCATCTATATCAAAAACCGCCAATGTACCAACCGACTTTCCGTTTGATAAATTTAAAGACATCTATATGCAGGCTTACGATCAGGGCTTAAAGGGCTGCACGACATTCCGCTTTAATCCAGAAAATTTTCAAGGCGTATTGGTTAAAGAAGCTGACCTTGAAAACACCGAATACCAATTCACGCTAGATGATGGCTCGGTTGTCAGCGTCAAAGGTAATGAAGAAATTGAGTACGACGGGGAAACGCATACCGCGGCCAATTTATATGACGCATTAAAAGAAGGCTATTACGGAAAATTTTAGCGGGGGCTTGAGGACACTAACATTATGAAAATTACAAAGAAAATAGTCGGATATACCGTCAATAATCCTGAACGACAAGAGGCCGCCGACGTTGCGGAAGCCGCTACAGCTACGGCTGCAAAGGCCGATGTCATACAAATGCACGAAACTCTGCAACGGCCAGAAAAACTCATAGGCTCAACCTACAAGTTGAAAGTGCCAGAGCATGTCTCTGGCCATGCGATGTACATCACAATAAACGACATCGTTCTCAACGAAGGCACTGAGCACGAATCACGACGCCCGTTTGAAGTGTTCATCAACTCAAAAAACCTTGAACATTACCAGTGGATTGTGGCACTCACTTTAATCATGTCCGCGGTATTCCGAAAAGGTGGTGATATCACGTTTCTGGTTGAAGAGCTGCAATCGGTATTTGACCCACGTGGTGGGTACTGGAACAAAGGCAAATACATGCCATCGATCATTGCTGAAATTGGCAATGTCATCGAAGAGCATCTGGTCGAAATTGGCATGTTGGTCAAGCCAGGCTTGGACCCTGAGCAGCAAAAGCTCATTGATGACAAGAAAGCTGAAATGCTGGCCGAGAGCGAAGCATCAGCCGGTGCGAGTGCATCTGATGCTAATCCGACTGTTGAAGCATCTGGGCAGGAAAGCTGGCAGGCTAACGCAACGATGTGTAGTAAATGCAGCCAGAAGTCTGTTGTGTTGCGCGATGGTTGTCAAACCTGCATGAATTGCGGCGATTCTAAGTGCGGTTAGTACAAATGCGAAGGGTAGTTACTATTATGGCGCAAAGTGTACTACTAAACGTCACTATACATACGGTTTCAGATAGGAAAGCCAGCGCACATCGAAAGAGCTGGATACTTTATCAGTTACTTAAAAATAAGTATCCGATTTTAAATAAACCATTGAGGTTTCTATCTAAGTAGCATCATTATTCAACATCACAGCAGAGACTACAAATTTCCGCATAATTACCTGACAGTTTATGAAATTTAGTTCTGTTTTTATGGCGAGACATGCATAGGTTCGATTGGTCACTTCAATTGTTAACACAATTGGGATTAAAATATGCTCATATTAGGTTTTCGGTTGGATCAATTAGGGTAAGGGCGTTATGAACACAGATAGCTACAATATTGCAATGAGTAAGATATTGTTTGTTTTCTTTCTGACAGCTGTAGTGGTCACT
>CAYSZH010000097.1:0-17012 GCA_964435305.1 uncultured Granulosicoccaceae bacterium | reverse complement strand
AGGGCTCTCTGGAAGCGTATCGAAACGCAGTTCTTTCGCACACGAAGTCAGTGTCAGCGCGATAAGCACTATTAATTGTATTTTCATTCTTGGCACTCAAACAAGCTTGTTACCCTTAACGCTAAATTTGGACGTAGTAGGCGTGTCTGTAAAGGCATAGGCAATAACGAGTTATGCCCTTTTTCCGCTTTGGAATCTAACAACCGGTTAATACTCTGCATTTTACAATTACACATTATTAATTAACACGCGCAAAATGGCATGCCCGTCACAAAAATAGAGGTCTTAAGAATACTATTACCGACCAACTGCCGCTAAAAAAACAACGGTAGTCGGCTGTCGTATACCGCCCCAATCCCAGGAGTTGCCTTAATGAGAAGATCATCACCCTATCTAATGGCGTTAATCTGTACAGCAACAGCACTCTCATTAAACGCCTGTGGTGGTGGCAATAATCAGCCCAGCCTGCCTGACACACCAACCGCAATACCAAATGCCGGGGCAGCCCAACCCGATACCAACGAGCCGAAACCGGACCCTGAAACACCAGACAAGACCACTGACGCAACTGACACAAGCGATACGAGCGATAGCAGCAACCAAGATGCACTTGTCGTTGTGGTCAACCCTGACGGAGACGTCAGCTGCAGCGCTAACCAAACACACATTCAAGGCAGAACGCTTGCGCTAATAAACGCAGCGCGCGCTAGTAGCCGCAACTGTGGCGCTACTAACCACCCTGCCGTGCCGCCACTAACCTGGAACACACAATTGCAATCGATCGCACTTGCGCACTCAGACGATATGGCCAGGCATAACTTTTTCTCGCATACCGGCTCCGACGGATCCGATGTGGCCATGCGTGCTGATACCATTAACTACAGCTGGCAGGCTATCGGTGAAAACATTGCTGCCGGTCAAAACACGGCCGACGATGCCGTAAGCGGCTGGTTGGAAAGCCCTGGGCATTGTCAAAACATTATGAGTGAGCACTTCACTGAAATGGCAATTAGCTGTGTGCAAAACGACAATACAGATTATGGCGAGTACTGGACACAAGTGTTGGGAAATCAGCAGTAGCAGTTAGATTCAGTATTCAATACCCTCATACATGGTGTGAGAAAAAATAAATTGTCCCCAACCCCGGCAAGTAATTAACCGCCTCCAACCAAGGCTTGTTTTTACGCTATAGTGGCCTGATCTCCAACTCAGGTTTTCATCCTATGCTCGCCTACCACCACGCTGGAATTCCAACGTGCTTGCATTCTTAGCCGCCATTTTCTTTTTGCTGATCACCCCCGGTCCGGGTGTGCTCTCAACGGCCGGTGTCGGCTCTGCATTTGGTGCCAATGCTGCCTATCGATACATTACCGGGCTGTTTATTGGCACCAACCTTGTCGCCCTCGCCGTGGTGACAGGCGTAGCGAGCTTGATGTTTGCCCAGCCAGGGTTACGCACGGTATTGATGTATGCATCAATTCTCTATCTTGGATACCTTGCTTTGCGCATCGCGTTGGCTGGTTCCCACATTGCTTTTATCGAGAAGCAAAGCCCTCCTGGCATTGCCAACGGCATAGCCCTGCAGGCGATAAACCCAAAAGCGTATGTCGTCAACACCACGCTGTTTACCAGCTTCCCCTTTAGCCAAATGGGCCAGCTGCATGAAATACTGTGGAAGTTTGTGCTCATTAACGCCATCTGGATACCCATCCATCTTTTATGGATGGTGGCTGGTATCAGCTTAAAACGCATGTCGCTCCCGGCACGCACGCAACGGGCTATCAACATATTGATGGCGCTGTCGCTGATGACAGTGGTGATTTTGGCGATGGTGTTTCAGCCAACTTGAGTATGCTGTTAAAACTGTTGATACACTTAGCGTACGTCCACAAGCAAACACACCCTAAGTGAGTATCAAAACTTCCTGGATTACACACAGTGTTGAGGTGGTTTACGAAAACCCCTGGATTAGCGTGTCGCATCGAGATGTCACAGCCCCTACCGGTAATGCCGGTATCTACGGAAAAGTGCATTTCAAAAACACGGCAATTGGCGTAGTGCCCATCGACGCCGATGGCAACACCTGGCTGGTAGGCCAGCAGCGATACACATTGGATCAGTACACCTGGGAAATTCCAGAAGGTGGCTGCCCAGCTGATGAAGATCATTTGGCTGCGGCCAAGCGTGAACTTCAGGAAGAAACTGGCATTTTGGCTGCGAAATGGACTCCCTTACTTAAGATGCACACATCCAACTCTGTCTCAGATGAACTGGCCATCACCTATGTTGCACAAGAACTGCAATTTGGTGATGTATCGCCCGATGAAACGGAGCTATTACAAATCAAAAAAATGCCGCTTGCCGATGCAATTGCCATGGCCATGGACGGTGAAATTACAGATTCACTGGCATTGGTATCACTGTTAAAAGTGCAACTACTTCTTGATAAAGGCGAGATCATTCTGTGACGGCTCCACTGCCATTTATAATATTTGGTTGCCTCACCGTTTTTTTAACCATACTTGCTCCACCGCTGGTGCTCCTCGCCTGGTTGTTTTCGTGGCCTGTCTGGCCAATGGTTTTCCTGGCCGCTGTATTGGCGCCCGTGTTGTTTTTGCTGATACGACACAGCCTCGCGGTTAGCCACAACATGCTGCTACGCTGGTGCTGGATGCAAATTCTTGGGCTGGGCACTGTGCTAATGCCGCTGGTTTTCATCGGGCTATTTTTCACAGCTTTCGTGACAAAATTTAAGGTTGGTGTAGTCGTGCTCTGCATCTGGATGGCAGTATCACTGGTCGCACTCTTACTGGCCCATACGATAAAAATTCGCAAGCTCCGGTTTTCCTCAACATCGATAAGTGAACCGATTCGCTTGGTTCAGATAAGTGATGTGCATATCGGATCACGCCGTGCCGGTTTTCTTAAAAAAGTGATTTCAAGAGTCAATGCTCAAACACCCAAGCTGCTTTTAATTACTGGAGACCTACTCGATTCATCTACTGTCAGCACAGCCGACTTAAGTGCGTTGCAAGACACAAACTGCCCTTCTTACATGTGTATAGGGAACCATGAGCGCTACGTGGATCTTGACAAGGCGCTTGAATCAATTGCTGAGAATGGCGTTAAGGTATTGCGCAACGCCTGCGTGCACGTGAATGGGGTAACGCTTATTGGTATTGATGACAAAGACAGTCCAGAACATATCGACGCTATTCTTGCCGAGCTGAAATTACCGGATACGCAATATAAAATCCTGCTCTACCATCGACCGGATGGATGGGAAGCCGCTTTAAAACACAATGTGGACCTGACGCTTGCAGGGCACACACACGCCGGGCAAATGTGGCCTTTCGGGTATTTTGTGAAACGCCAATACCCGAATATGGCAGGGTTATTTAAACAGGAGAACCGAGCTCTTTTTGTATCAACCGGGACGGGCACATGGGGTCCGATTTTTAGACTAGGTACACGTTGCGAAATGACAGTGATCGATTTACATCCGCCGGGCGAACACGCCTAGCGTCGCACACCAGGCCTTTCAACCCAGTCATCATCAAAGTCTTCGTCAAGCGTACCGCTCATGGTTTTATCGTACGGGTCGTCAGCCAGATTGTCGTCGGTGAGATCAAACTCGTTGTAGCTCGCTTCTTCACGAGTTCTATCCAATTCCGCTTGTAACAACGCATCCTCGTCTTCAGGTGCTTCGCGATTCTGATAGGCATAGTTTATTTCATCCAGAAAGCCTGCATCATTTGCTGCAGCTGATTCGTCCACGGCATGAACAGCGACTGCATCATCTTCCACATCGGCTTCGCTTACTTCGTTGCTTTTATCCACCGCATAAGCACTATTGACGGCACTGGCTTCATCTACGTCACTGATAGCGGCTGTATCACCTACGGCCGTGGCCGCATGATAAGACATCTCATCATTGGCAGCGCTTCGAGCCGCAGCCCCTGTCTCATCGCCTAACACATCGGCGCTGTCGATTGCTGTTGTATTCGAGGTATCTTCGAGCGGTTCGGCTGGCTCAGCGGTTAAATCCAAATCTACTAAGGAGCGCGTGGTGTCCAGCGTATGGTCACCACTTGTACTCATATCCAAATCGTCCAATTGACCCAATGCAATGGATGCTTTCGGCTGCGTATCATCCATACTGCTCGTAACGTCACTGTCATCTGAAAGATCGAAATCCAGCTGACCATCATGACCGAGCTGCATAGCGCTTATTGGCGTTTGTGCTGCCAAAGCTGGTCCAGCGGGAGCGTTACCGTACGGACGCAGCCATGGCTTACCCGGCACACCCATCGGCACAGGCCCAGGGTGTGGGGGTGGATCCACCGGATCTTCTGCAGACATAATATTGATTTGCCTGAGCATGCTGATGGGCAAGGCGAGGAAAAATATCCAATAAAGTTCTCTACTGACTAAAAAGCGAGCCTCAGAGAAGTTACTGATCAGATAAGCTACAACGAACGCAAGTACAAACAAAGCACCGGCTTGCTGACGCTCATACTGACAATAAAATATTTCTATTAATTGCTGAGCAACCATTAAGAGCGCAATGCAAGACAAAGGCAAGCCTATTTCAGAGGCCACCTGCAAAAATCCGTTATGAGCGTGATAAACAATCCAGGTGAAATCAGTCAGACTTTGCTGCATCCAAATAGTGGCATCGTTAGGAAACCAGATAGAGCCATAGCCATAGCCGGTTAGCGGTTTCGCCATGATAAGCTTCCAGGTCTGACGCCATACTTCACCACGCCCGGTTAAATCGCCGGTCCGGCCAACCAACTCCGCCGTGTTAATGCTCGTAATAGCAAAGGCTGCCAGGCTGCCAAACAACACAGCCAACACCACCATACGAATAAAACCCAGATTAAAACGAAATGCTATGAAGATATATAGCGAGAGCGCTCCCGCCATCAACATGGCCAGTAAGGACGTCGCTGATTCACTCATAACCAACACGAACAAGGCCACAACGGCCATGAACAGACATCCCAGTTTCACTAACACAGAATTAGAGGAGTCCCACAGAGTGATGTACAGCAACACCGATACCGCGGCCCAAAAGCCCAGTGTATTTTTAGAATTAAGGATGCCACGCCAAACTATGGTGCCTTCGTACTGTTCAAGGCCAAACGATGGCAACGCAAAAGCAAAACCCACACAGGCCAGTAAAATAACCGCCATCACAATCGCAGTGACGCGCAAGGTGGTGAGTAAGGGCACCATAAACCCAAGATAAATAGCAATGAACGAACTACCCAGTAAATGCACAATTCGTTCAGCTGATACGCCTGCATCGAGCGACCACGATGCCGACACCGTGGTACCTAGAAGTAGGATGACCAATAAAATTCGATAACGTGATAACCATGACACCCAATTGATACCGTGGTTAAACATCAAGCCAAACAAGGCCGCGGCATACGTCATCAGCCATAGCAAGGCAATGATGGAGCCTGCATTCGCCGTGGCGAGTGTTAACAGCCGGTACAAGGCGCTGGTACCCATTGCAACGGTCAGTACCAGAATCGCGATAGCGATTATGGATCCGCGCGCGGCCAGGCCTGACTGCGTGTAGGTGGCTACTCGCAATGGATTCCCCGGCTATCGATTAAATGGGTATAGCAAATCATGCTCCCAATAATAGCCAAACCCTCTTTACGTTGCTGGTTAAAAGTCACAGTTCTCACTTTGGTGAGTATCCGCACATATTGTTCCCCTTTAGGGGCAGAAAAGCACATAAGAATGCGGATTTTGGATCGGATGCTAGCGCGGTGAGCTGTTGCTATTGCTGAGAGTTGAGTCGTAAATCGGTTAAAAAGCGAATCTCTTACGCGCTGATGAGCTGACTTTTTAATACAAGCGGTCATGCCTGATTGAGTAACTAATAGCATTCCCAAGTATCGATTTGTACCACCAAGTCACCAATGACCTAAGTGGCTAGATTTTGGTATACCCAGTAACTATACCTACTCCACATTATTGAGTATTAGCTTAATAATTAACCCAATCGGGTGATGCCCATGTTACCTCTATGCTCTATGTTAGTACTGCTTTTACATTAGTTAACAGATATTTAAGAGGTTTTCATGATCAAAAACGTGAAACAGAACCACCTTTCAAGCTGGAAAAAAACCGCCAGGCTTGCGCTTATCACGCCATTCGTATTAGCCGCTCCAGCGACTTTTGCGCAGGATGTGGGGTTTGCGGATGACTTTACAGCCGATTCTATTTCGTTTTCATCCGGTAGCTTTGGTGATGCCATAGGCGACGCGACAATAACGCCCACTGCCGAAGGACTCAGGTTGGACGTTACAGCATCAGACCCAATGGCACCGGGTAGCTTGTTCATAGAAACACAAAGACCAGGCGATAAATTTGGTATTGAAATAACCCCTTTAACCGAAAGCTCGCTTGATCAAAACGCTTTTGGAAACGTGTTTTTGGAAACGTTTCTCTACAGCGAAATTTCTCCTGACAGCCCAGGCTACACGGACTTCGTTGGAGCGGTTGAAGCTGAAATTATCCTCGGTTTCGGCGCAGATGGTCAGGCCAGTGTCAACTTTTGCCTTCAGCGTATAAGTGACAGTGGTGATCAAGAAGTTGTTAACAACATCTGCGGTAATTTCCCAGGCGTTGTGCCCGTACTGGATGAAAGGGCTTCAATGAGCATTGAACTTAATCGAGCCGAGTCTCAAGTCGTATTTGCGGTGAACGGACAAACTCAATCATTTGATGTACCCGAAGTTATATATCCTTTACCAAGAGAATCTAAGAGTATTCAGTTGTTCATTAGCAGCAACCCTGAGATACC
This sequence comes from uncultured Granulosicoccaceae bacterium, assembly GCA_964435305.1. GTDB lineage: Bacteria > Pseudomonadota > Gammaproteobacteria > Granulosicoccales > Granulosicoccaceae > Granulosicoccus. Next base: position 10,183 of record CAYSZH010000097.1, on the reverse strand, counting down.
CACTACGACCGAGTCACTCGCGGCTGCAGTTCTACAATCGATTACGATAGATGATGAAATAATTGATGCAGTCACTAACCCACCCATTATCGGTCGGTATCGCTTAGACAACTTCAACCAACCGGGCAAAACAGCCACCATCGTGGACAACATGTTGCGCATTGCTACGATCGCAAGAACTGACGACGACTGGAACGGTGTGCATGTCAATATAGAAAACCCCACTGACTACCTTGAAGCAACTCAATTAATTTCATCAGAGTCTGTATTGGGTACTGACCGAGACGGTAACATCAATAGTCGCATAGAAACACGGTTATACAACGATCAGGCAGAAGGTGGTAACGGAACCTACCTTGGCGATGTTATCGCCGAACTCCAAGTACGACTCCGTGCGGATGGGCGACGACAGCTCGAGTATTGTCTTTTCCGAAGAACGAACGATGAAGGCAGCGAATCCGAAGGTATTCTGGATGATGGTGATTTTTGCAACGACTTAGCGCTCGTCCCTGAATTTGACATACCAATCAGAACATCAATAGGCCTTGATCGCGAGGCAGGCACCATAACATTTCGAGCAGATAATCAAATTTATGTTCAATCGTTGGCCGGTCCGTTCTTTGAACCAATGAACCGAAATGCCAGTATCACCGTCAATGGTGGAGTAGGCTCTGATCCTGTTGTTCTTATCGATACAGTACGCACAGCAGCAGATGCCACTACAGCAACCGAAGATGCAGCCGGCGCTACCGCAGAAGCCTTCCCAGAACCAGGTGAACCGCCAACGGGTGACAGCACAATATTGAATCCGCTGGCAGCAACAACGCCTACACTGGATTTTATTGATGACTTTTCAATCGACACCAGTGGCTATGCATTTGATACCGATAATGATCGTGGTGTCTACGGCATTGCTGTAACTGGTGGTGCAGCGCAACTTGAAGCCGCATCAACAGACCCTGAAGACTGTTGCGCTAGCGCGCGTATCCGCTTGTCAAATTCAACCGACTTCCTGGCTGCCAAGGTCAGTCTTTCATCCGATTCAAGCATCCCACCCGGTCGGTTCTCTCGAGCGATGGTTCGCGTCTCAGGACAGTTCTACAACGAAATCGCTGACGGCGGCCTTGAAGGAGCGGCTGATGAGCGCGCCGGTGATGTCTTCGTTCAAAATCGTATTTATCTCGAAAATGACGGCAGAAGAAGAGCGCAGGCCTGCGTTGATCGTAGACTGGAAGATTCAAGTAACCAAGGTGTCGATTTATTCGACGGGGACAACTGTATCGTTTTTGATGCCATTCCCGAGTTAGATACAATTTACGAATTGTCCATCGATCTCGATCGCGAAAACAGCATGTTAACGCTAGGTTTTGACGGCGACAGTATCGATGCTCAAATGGTCACAGTACCAATAACAGGTGCGTTTACACCGGCTCGACCTGGTCAGGAAGTACAGGTTCAGCACGAAGGCAATGGCCGAGCTGTTGGTAAGATACATTCGATTACCACTGATCAATTCGATCAGGACTTTGCGACTAACCCGCCGATATTTCCTCCTTATCGCCCCGTGTTTGGAGCCCGGAATGAAGGCGTTGACGTCGCTACGGTTGATGGTCGATTGAGTATTGTCATAGACGGTACAGTTGAGTCGGAGAGTAGAGATATTAGATATGTTTCTCGCAGCCCAGCTGAATACATATCAGCCATCGTCAATATCTCAGCCGAATCCGTTGCCGGTGAGGATTTTTTCCAGGTGGGCATTGGCGGTCATATGTATAACGACATGGCAGAAGGTGGCTTACCTGATACAGAAGAAGGTGATACCAACAACGAAGGTGCTGTGTTCGGGACACTTATTGCGATGTTCAAAGCTGATGGTGAAAATCGTTTCCAGTACTGTGCAATACGATCAAACGACACTAATTTCAGCAGCACCACTGACCTAATCTCTGGTGTCGTGGACCCGGAGATTTGCTTATCGCTAGGGCCTGTACCTGAATTTGATACAGACTACCTACTAACCATGCGATTAGACAGGGAGTTAGGCCAGATTGTGTATAGCATTGATGATGTCACTGAAACTTATCAGATAACAACTGATGTCTTTACACCAGGTAGCTTCTTCCAAGGCGTCAGAGCTATCGGGGTAGCGGACGGAAAAATCGTGGCATTTGCTGACGACCTATCCTTCAGCCCTAACCCAGTACCATTATCCGAATCTGCAACCTTAATAGGTTTTGTAGAATCATCCGATGAAATGGGTGGCGGAGATACCGGCGCGGGAACCGACGCAGGCGGCATCACTGATATGGTCACCGAAGTTGCCAGTAGCGGTGGTGGCGGTGGTTGTAGCGTTGGCGGTACTGGCGGCTTACAAGCACCAATGCTACTGATCGCGTTTATGGCCTTACTGAGAATAAGACGACGTAAGTAATCACACATTACAAGTCGTACCACTAAGCAACGGGGCTGCATTATGCAGCCCCGTTTGCGTTTAGCTGGACAGCATTACGCCAATTTGTCTATCCTGTACGCTATCTATTTACGAGCTAAGCAGTTGATGACATGAACGTAAACGCCGATTTCTCCAAGCGTGTTCTACTGCACGCTAATGCGATTGAGTGGGAGGCTAGCCCGATGCCGGGTGTCGACCGTCGCAGGCTGGATCGTGTTGATGCCGAAAATGATCGCGTCACTACCATTGTGCGCTACGCACCCAGTAGCCAATTTTCATCTCATGTGCATAATGGCGGCGAAGAATTTATTGTATTGGAGGGTGTGTTTCAGGATGACTATGGCGACTGGCCAGCAGGCAGCTATATCCGCAATCCACCCCAATCAAAACACACACCAGGCTCAGAAAAAGGCTGCACCATATTCGTAAAGCTCTGGCAATTTCAACCCGATGACAGAACCTTTGTGCACGCCAATATTCATAAAATTGGCGCAGTCCGGGACATGGACCGGCCTGGCATATCAGTCTCTACACTTTTTAAAGATGATGTCGAAGAGGTGTGCATTGAACATTGGGAAGCCGGTGCTTCGGTTCAACTTGATGCACCTGCAGGTGCTGAGTTATTTGTGCTTAAGGGCAGTATAACCGAGAGCACAGACACACTGAGTCAGCACTCATGGCTAAGATTGCCGCCTCACTATTCAAGCCATGCCGTGGCTGGCCAAGACGGTGCAACAGTGTGGGTTAAATCTGGACATTTAAAAAATGTGTAGCTTCCAGATCATGGCACTGAACACACGTATGCTCATTATGGCTGCATCTGTGTTGCTGGTTTCTGCTTGCAATAGCAATACCGTGGTTGGTGATGAGCAAGCAAATGAGAATAATTCCCCAGAAGTGCTCTTCGAAGCACCCGGCACGCAACGCTTGCTTGTTGCGCCGCATCTACGGGAGTGCTTTGGTCTATTTTTAACCCTGTGCATGCAAACTAGAACGAGCGAACTGGGTTTGGATGAAAACTTTTTCGACCCAATTGACGGTTTTGATTACCAATGGGGTTTTGACTACGAGTTGCTCATTCGCGTAACCGAATTAGAGGATGTACCAGCCGACGCATCCAGCCTACGCTACGAACTGATTGAAGTTGTCTCTCAATCGGACTACCAAGCAGGTGAAACTTTCAACTTTACAGCGACTAGCGGCAGCGAAAGTGTGCGCTTTGTCGAGCCCGGTGTATATCGTTTAGCTGGCTTGAAGGAACTGACCTGCGAACCTGTAGCATGCGACAGTATAGATTCGGCAATAGAACAAGAACATACCATGCTGTTAAATTTTCAATACGGTGAGCAACCTGGCGAACCTTTGCAACTGCTGGCATTACTTTGCGCTGAATCACCCGCAGCATTTAATGACGCCTGCCTAGGTGGTGGGTAAATACATCGCGATTTAACTATCGCGTACCGTCACCCTGCATACCAGCGTATTATTGGTTTCAAGATCTGGCCCCCAAATGAGCTCAGCGGCATCTTGCCAGCGGATTTCATCGTAACCGTGTTTTGGGCTGACTTCGCGTTCTGAATACACTTGCGCATTTGCCCAGCCTCTATCGTCAAAATCCATTTCATCCCATCCAATAGGCGCTTCAATTTCAGCAAAACCACAACTACCTTCGCCTGGTATCGGATTGTCTTCTTTCTCGCAATCTTTGCTTAAAGGCGCCTCGTGCGTAACCATGCATCGCCAACTGCTATCAGTGAGTGCAACGGGCATGCCTTGTTCATCATTAACCTGGGCAATAACACCACCATCGCCCATCTGTTGCCGGCGCGTGCCAATGTATTCAAGACCGGTATCGTTTTCTTTAAAATCTTTGGCAATCAAGCCAATGGTAAAAGGTGTGGTTGCTTCAAACGTAAATCGCTCCGCATTGAATGAGCGTTCGGTTGTGATAGGAACACTGTCTTCTGCCACCTTGACGCCATTGATTCTAAATTCGAACCAGTTATCCGCCCAGATTTCTGCGTTGTAGGTGTCGGCAGTCACCGTGTGTGCCATGGAGCACAACAATAAGACAGCAAGGGTTTTAGAGCACATAGGTTCAATCCTGGTCAACTCAGATTCACCATAGAACAAGCCATGGTGAACAGTCAGTAGCACGGCTAGGCTATTATTCAATCATATTAATGTGGCTGATGATACTGCACAAATGAGCAAGAACTGAGGAGCTGACTGCGGATGCGAGAAAATCGCAAGGTATAGAACAGAAATTGTTTGAGGGAAAGGACTCTACAGCCGTAGAGTCACTTTATGAAAGGGTGGCTGAACCTGTTCGAAGCACCCACTAACTCGCGGCACCAACAACCAAGTCAAGCGCGCTTCTAATCTGCTCCTGGGTTTGTATACCTTGTGTGGTATGAACATGCTTGCCTTTCGCGTTAAAGTATAAAAGCGTTACGTGCGGTACGTTGTGCTTATCCTGCAGCGCTTTTCCTTCCGAGCTTGTGATATCGGCCAAACGAAAATGCACCGGATCATCGTCGTTGAGCGCATTGCTCACTATATTTTTCAGACGCTTGCAAGTTGGGCATTGCGGATCGTGAATTTGCACGATCACAGCTTGCCCTTGCCCAATCACACTTAAATCGTGTAATTCACGATTTTTGGTGTCAATTGCATGGATACTGAACCCTGCACCACCAACCGCTACCGCAGCTATGGGAAGCAGAACAAAATTACGCCTGGACTGCGATTTTGCTTTAGCCTCAGCCTTTGCTTTAGCGCGTTTTTCGGTTTTTTTTGGCTTGGATTTCTGCTTGCTCATACGTATTTTCTCGGATTTGTGCCTACCTTAACAACGAACAGTGTGACTGCTTGATTGCAAATACTACCACTACAGCCAGTAATCACTGGATGACAGCGATTGGCAAAGGCATTGCTGCGTTTGAAAATCGACGTTTCTACTCACCGGCATCGTGAAAATTCAGATTCTCAAATAATGTGCCAGGAGTTAGGATCTTGTCAAAAAACGACTCTACGTCTGTAGAGTGAGCGCCATGACAACCACCCGATTGAGTCTATCTTCAAGCCTATTCATCAGGCTTGCCTGGAACCATTGATTTTGACCAATCGAGCCTGTAATGTCAGACAAGGAAGTAGGCGTTAACTCATTGAAAAAAACCGATTTTGTGTACACATGCTCAATAAAGCAAACACAGCAGGTTGGAATATAAACGGTGGGCTAGTTTTACTTTCGTTTCTTTTATGCATTGACCTGTTTGGAAATCAGAGCCAAGCCATGGGTGATGTTCAGATTGCCTCCCGTGTAGCTCACAACGAAGTGGTTATCTCATTCGATAGAGCACAGCCAGTCACCGTGGGCAGAATCAAATCCATGGCCCCTTACGTGGACATTCATCAAGACGATCCTATTCCAGCATTACCAGCGATTCCACCGAATGCAGCAAATCCACTTGGCGTTCCTGCAACAGAAGCAATTCCAGCAACGCCTGCTTTACCGGGAGTGCCGCGTCTTTTCACTCCAAAAACTCCACACCTCAGAGTTAGCGAAACGCTAGAAATAAACATTGTTGAGAACACCGAAGTTTATTGAGAACTCTATTATGTTACGTAGCGCTGAAGGTCAATTGTAGATCGAGCCAGTAAGTGCTGATTTATTTTTGTGTTTTGGAATAATAATAACAATCACTTCATTAATTGCATTTAATATGGAGGCTTCGGTTAATAGTGAATCCATTTATAAAGGGTAACGTCGCTGTCGTCACAGGCGCGGCCAGCGGCATTGGACTGGCTGCTGCGCGCTGGCTTGCCAAGCAAGAGATGATTTTGGCACTTGTTGATTTGCCTGGTATGAAGTTGGACGCAGTAGCGTCACAAACCGGTGCGTTAAAAATCGACGTTGATCTAAGCGAACCTGATGCTGTAGCCACTATTCATGATGTAGTCATGCGTGAACTTTCAGCTCCTGCTTTTTTGATGAATAACGCTGGCGCACGTGAAGGCCGAACCTGGGAGGGTGACCGAGCGCTTTGGCGGAAGCTGATGGAAGTGAATTTCTGGGCTATCTCCTCTGCCTGCAATGCGTTCATTCCAGAAATGAAAGCTGGTGGCGTTATTGTGAACACCGGCTCCAAACAAGGCATCACGAATCCACCTGGAACACCGATCTACAATGTCTCCAAGTCTGCGGTTAAAACCTATACCGAGGCTCTTGAACATGAATTGCGCGAACGGACTGGCCCGCGTATCTCGGCACACTTACTCGTACCCGGATGGACAACCGTTGGTGATGCTGAACACCGGCAAGGCGCATGGCTACCTCATCAAGTGGTCGAGCGAATGGTTGCTGGTGTGCGCGCTGATGATTTCTATATCATTTGTCCAGATGATGAAACCACTGAGGAGATGGATTCGAAACGCATTATGTGGGGTGCGGAAGATATAACCGCGAATCGACCCGCAATTTCACGCTGGCATGCGCAATGGCAAGAGCGGGCTAAAGAGTATTGTGATTCGTAAGCGAAAAACGCTATCGCGCAGCAATTCACCTTCTAAGCGGCAGCGGCGATACCAGATAAAACAAGTTGATTAACATCTGTACGGGAGCTCGCCTGCTCTAAAGTGATAGAGATTACGTTACCTTCGGTATCTATATCTAGAACCGTGTTCTCATCAAGGTTTTTTGATTGCGCCGATGGGTGCTGCCTAAATTCGATATAGAGAGTATCTGTGTCTTCGAAATAGCTCATCTTCATTTTTCTGCTCCTCGATCAAAGAAAACGTTATGTACCGTTTCTCCATCCTCAAGGAGAATAACACGAAGATATCTATTTTCCTTGTCAGTTATTCTGGCCCATCGGCGAATTATGCCATCTTTTTGAATGAATTCACGCTCGTGATGATCGATTACAAACTGAATCCACTCGTCTTTGATAAACGCTCGATCTTGACGAGATCGCGTTGAGTCAAAATAACGTGTGGTTCTCAAATGCCAGACCATTGTCGTGGTGTTATCAGGACTCTACGGCCGTAAAGTGGCATCCTTTTACTCAAACTGACGAAGCGCACATTCAAATCTGCTTCCGATAGCTGATCGCCTCAACCAATTCTGTTGCACCAATATAGTCAAGGCCTGCAAGATCTGCGATGGTGCGCGCCACTTTTAATATTCTATGTGTTGCTCGCATGGATAAATGCAATTTATCCACAGCTGTATCTAACAAAGCTTGCTCTTCTTTAGCCAATCCACAATATCGCTTAAGCGCTTCTCCTTCCAACACGCTGTTGGCATACCTTTGCCTTGCCAACTGAAATTCACGAGCCAGCTCAACACGCGCTTTAACCACAGCACTGTTCTCTGACACCGCATCACACGCCAACTCCTGCCGACTCAACCGCGACACACTCACATGCAAATCCACACGATCCAAAAACGGCCCCGACACACGCATGGCATAGCGCGCTATCTGATCTGGCGTACAACGGCATTCAAAATCCGCATCATCTTTATAACCACACGGACATGGTTGTGGTGCCATGTTGCAACCGAGGGTTTTCAAGGAGTTACGGAAACCGGATGGGTATCCGGAGAAATTAGAGACACTTGGCGATCACATAAAGGCCAAGCGACTCGAGAATGGTTTGACGCAGAAACAGCTCGCAGAGTCTCTTGGCATCACCAACAGGACAATTCTAAGTTGGGAAAAAGATCGGTTTTGGCCGAACGTGCAGACCTACAAATTACTCGTCGATTTTCTTGGAATTGACCCAGCGATGGATCAAAACTATACGAGTACGTTTGGAGAACGTTTAACTAAATCAAGAAAGAAACGGGGGCTATCTCAGAGACAAGCGGCTGCACGAATTGGTATCGATCCATGCACGCTATCCAAATACGAACGGGGTGATCAACATCCAACAGATAGACTCTTAGTGCAGATTAGCCGGTTTCTAAGCGGGGAACGTTAGCAGGTTTGGTACGCTTTCGACTGTTGTGTATAGTTTTTAGCAATCTCAATAGGCTAATTCAAATGGACTAGTGTTTCTTCCTGCCTTAACGCCAAGCTTCCCTCGTTAATACATTAATGGGGTATCCAAAAAAAGCGGGCCACGTAAAGTTTGCGAAACTGACAAGATATTTCCTAAATGGTTTGGCTGGTCTCAGGAGAAATCGCTATTCCGTCGAACAAATTGTTGCTGCCGCAAAGAAACAACTACCCATCTGAATGTTGGGTATATAAGAGTCCTGTCAATTGATTCCAACCTCTGGTCCTGTTGCTATGTTTGTTAGCTTCTGCGGCTGATGAAAACAGAACAAATTTTTTCTGTGAAGTCCAAAATTTCCAAATAGTGATCGAAATTCTTGAATCCCTCTTGTAAATCGATTCTGCATCTAAGCTATTTAAGTAGGCATATTGCTTCGGTAGATTCGTTACGAACCCCTCATTTATATCTTTATCATTAAAAAGCATTTCACTTTCATGTTTTATTTTTGACGCATCAAAGTCACTAAAACTTGGTCCTTCATAAAACATGACTGCAAATATTGATAGGGCTAATAAAAGCAATATTAATATAGAAGTACTTACGAAGATTCTCTTTTTAAGAGCTTTCATTGTTGGTTAGTAATTCCATTCCTGGTCTGGAAACTCTCTTTCGGCATCAGGCAGGGTTGTAATCCCCCCATTTAGCACTGGCCATTTGAGTAGAAGTTATGCCGCTAGTTTAGCCATTGCTGGCGGTACGCCACCAACAGCCGTATTTGGTCTTTCGTTGTTGTAGATCCATAACCATTTCGTTGCGAGTGCTTGAGCATGTTCAACACTATTAAAATCATGCAGATCAAGCCACTCATGACGAACTGTGCGATTAAACCTTTCTACGTAAGCATTTTGTGTTGGCTTACCTGGTTGAATATAAAGTAGCGTAATATGCTTATCATTAGCCCAATCTACTAGTGCCTGTGCTAAGTACTCAGGGCCATTATCACAGCGAATTGCTGAAGGTTTTCCTCGCCATTCGATTATGTTTTCTAAGCTTCGAATGACTCGTGACGACGTTAACGATAGATCAACCTCGATACCAAGCCCTTCACGATTGTAGTCATCAATAACATTGAAAGTTCTCAATGATCTACCATCGACTAAAGAATCACTCATAAAATCCATTGACCAGACTTGGTTAACTGCTGTGGTCTCGCCAAGCGGATCAGGCCTGTCTCGCTTTATTCTTCGCCGGGGTTTGATGCGAAGGTTGAGCTCTAGCTCTCTGTATATGCGATAAACGCGCTTATGGTTCCAGCCAAAACCTTTGACATTGCGTAAATACAAAAAGCACAGGCCAAAGCCCCAGCGTTTATGAACCTGGGTTAAACGTAGCAACCAATCAGCGATAATCTGGTTTTCAGCGTTATTCTTGGAGCGGTAGCGGTAACCGCTTTCGCTAAGTCCAAAACAAGCGCTCGCGAATCGAATGCTCAGCCCGCGCTCCTTAGCAGCGTATTTAGCCATCTCTCTCCGTCGAGATAGCTTCACAGCTTTTTTAGCGCTTCTTCGCGTATATCGGACTTGAGCTTCTCCTCGGCATACATTTTCTTGAGGCGACGGTTCTCTTCCTCGAGTTCCTTCATACGCTTCATGAGCGATGCATCCATACCGCCAAACTTTGAACGCCACTTAATGGGATGAAGTGCTCCCACCCTTAATGATGCTACTT
>CAYSZH010000096.1:0-17047 GCA_964435305.1 uncultured Granulosicoccaceae bacterium | reverse complement strand
CCGATACATCCAGCCGCAGCTTGGTTTGCTTTTGTTCTGGCGCGCGCTGTTTGATGGCAATTTTCTTTTTTTGAACGCTGGGTGAGGTGGCTTGCGTTTTTGCATTTGCATTAGCGAGCGCGGCCGTTGCAGGTGCAGCGTCATCTGCACTGACAGCCGCTGCCGCGCTGGTTTTCGCGCCATTCTCATTTGCCAGGGCTTCATCAGCTGCAGAACGGGCTCGTGCTCTGGCAAGCGCCGCTTTTACAGGTGATTGCAGCGTGGGTATTGAATCCTCGTCAAGGTCAGATTCGACTTTGTCTGGATTGAGCGTTACATTTGCTTTTAATCGGCCAGAACCGTTCGCTTTATCATCACTGGCACTTGGATCTTTATCTGATCCACTGCCCTGACCAAAGCCTGCTTTTTCTCGAGCTGCCCGCAAAGCCGCTGCCAGGCCACCTTTAGGCCCATCAGTTTCTATGCCTGTCCCGTCAAGCAGCGGATCACCAATTGGCATGGCCTGAGATCCTTTTAAGCGCGCTTGCCTGGCACGGGAAGCGGCTTTAATTTTTTGCCGCTCATCGAGCTGGCCACGCATTTTTCCAACACCACCCGCGGCATAGTCGATAAGCTTCAACACCATCGCACCCATCGATTCAATTAGCTGAATCCAGGATGTACCGAAGGCCATTGTCATCGAACAAAAAAACAGTGCCAGCAGTAATAAGGTTGTTCCCAAGGGGTGTAAAAACGCCACCAGACGCCATGCCACCTCGGTTCCGAGAATACCGCCACCAAATGTACCGCGTGGCAGCGCGCCCTCAGGTACACCGAAATGCAGATCAGCCAGACCACTGGCTGTGAGCAACATTAGCGCAATGCCAAGCACTCGTACAAACACAAACGGCTGGTACTGCTGTACGACAGGTTTTCGCCTGCGGAATAGCAACCAGCCTCCAATCGCCAGCATGACAGGAAACAGATAGGCCATAAAACCGAACAGATATAAGCTGACGTCAGCAAACCAGGCACCAGCACGGCCAACACTGTTTTGTACGTCGATCCCGGTGCCAGTGTGTGACCAACCAGGGTCGTTAACATTAAAGGTGATCAACGCCAGCGACACGATCAGTGCAGCAAAGCAGCACACGATGCCACCCACTTCCCTGAACACGCGTTGCATTTGCACCAAGGTGGCGCTGTCGCTCAAGCCCGCCGAGGCGATCGCACGGGTCTCGGCCCTGTCTCTGGCTGCAGCTGCCTTACCGCTTTTTTTTCCGAGCGCCTTTTTGCCACGGGCAGTTGAGTTGCGCTTACTGGTAGCTTGAGCCAATTGGAATCCTGAAACCGTTTGCTTAGATCTGACGCTCGAAGCGCAAATTATGCCCCGGCATCTTAGAGTGTAGCAGACACATTTGCAGGTGACCTGTAACATAACGGCTTCGGAACTATTTCAAAATTACAACTACAAAAGCTAGCTATGACATCATCTCAACATCATAAATTGATCATCATCGGGTCGGGCCCTGCGGGCTACACAGCCGCTGTATACGCCGCCCGCGCCAATTTGAACCCAGTGGTTATTACTGGCATGGAGCCAGGTGGTCAGTTAACCACCACTACCGATGTCGATAACTGGCCTGCCGATGTTGACGGCGTGATGGGGCCTGAATTGATGGAGCGTTTTCAAGCACACGCAACGCGCTTTGAAACGAGTGTCATTTCTGATCATATCGACAGTGTTGATTTTTCTAAACGCCCTTTCGTGCTGAACGGCAGTAACGGTATATACACTTGCGACTCTGTCATTGTATCTACGGGTGCAAGCGCCCGATATCTTGGACTGGAGTCTGAAGAGGCCTTTAAAGGCCGTGGTGTATCGGCCTGTGCTACCTGCGATGGTTTTTTCTACAAAAATCAGAACGTCGCTGTTATTGGGGGTGGAAACACGGCTGTAGAAGAAGCTTTATATCTTTCAAACCTCTGTTCACATGTCACTTTGGTGCATCGTCGTGACAGCTTACGTGCTGAAAAAATTCTGCAGGATAAACTCTTTGAAAAAGAAAAGAGCGGTAAGGTCAGTATCCTGTGGGATCACAACCTGATTGAGGTGTTAGGCGAACAATCCGGTGTCACTGGCATGCGCATACAACATGCGAAAACCAAGGAAGAACAAACCATCGACTTAATGGGTATCTTTATCGCAATTGGTCACACACCCAACACCTCTATTTTTGAAGGGCAGCTCGACATCAATGGTGGTTATATTCGTGTACAAAGCGGGCTGGCTGGCGATGCCACTGCAACCAGTGTCCAAGGTGTATTTGCAGCTGGCGATGTAATGGATCATATCTATCGTCAGGCAGTCACGTCGGCAGGTACTGGGTGCATGGCCGCGCTGGATGCGGAACGCTTCCTCGACTCGCTGGAAACCTAAACACGGCTATTTTCGCGCACGCCTTCCAAGGCAAAACTGGAGTCGCTCACATCGGTAAGCATGATCAACAGGTCATTGAGGTCCGTGATTCCTTAGAATTTATTGATGCGTCGCAATGGAATGCATTAAGTGATTCTGGAAATCCGTTTGTATTGTACGAATTCTTGTATTCGCTCGAATGCACCGCTTGTATGGGCGAACACAATGGCTGGTATCCTCGTTACTTTTTTTTATGGAGTAGTGAAGACGACAGCAATCGTGAACTGTTGGCCGCGGTACCCGCCTACATCAAAACCAATTCTTACGGTGAATTCGTATTCGACTGGGCCTGGGCCGAAGCGTATGAGCGCAACGGGCTTAGCTACTATCCCAAACTCATTTCCAGTATTCCATTTACGCCTGCGACTGGTCCAAGACTACTCATTAGAGCGGATCAACCGTTTGCACACACCGGTCGCCTGCTTGCTGCCGCACTAATGCAGTTTGCCGCTTCACAAGAGTTTTCCGGAGTGCATTTTCTGTTTATGACGAAAGCGGAAAATGATTTATTGTGTGGTTTGGACACACTCGATAGCGACGCCAAGCTGACAGCAGCTGACAAGCGAGCAGCCAAGCCTCAATCCGAAGCCAATTCAGAATCGAACCTGGATGAGCCGTCAGGCGAGCCCAAACTTGGCTTTATGCGGCGAGTCGATTGCCAATACCATTGGCACAATGATAACTATGATTCCTTTGATGCGTTCTTGTCGGCTTGCACGTCCAAAAGACGAAAAACCATACGCCGGGAGAGACGACACGTCAGCGATGCCAATCTGACTCTGGTCCGACGGCTGGGGAACACCTTGAGTGCTCAGGAATGGGAACAGGTTCACACTTTGTACGCGTCCACCTATGATCGAAAATGGGGCAACCCGAACCTTTCGCTTGAATTCTTCATACGAGCGGGTAAGGAAATGGGAGCTAACATACTGATTGTATTTGCCTACGAAGGTAATCCAGACCAAATCAGTAGTCTGGCGGTTGCATGTTCAATTATGTTTGTTGGAGAATCAACGCTGTACGGCCGGTTTTGGGGTTGCAACAAACACTACAACAGTTTGCATTTCGAAGCCTGCTATTATCAAGGTATCGAGTATTGTATCGAGCACAATATCGCCAATTTTGAACCGGGTGCCCAGGGGGAACACAAGATAACGCGCGGTTTCGAACCCACGATCACACAGTCCGCGCATTTTATTGCACAGGCCGACTTTCGTGGGGCGATTCAAGATTTCTTGAAAGAGGAAACCGGTCACATCGAAGATCGATGCGCCGGGCTCGCAAATTTGCTACCGTTCAAGGCAGAACTTAATTAATTGAGGACGTTGACCTACCGTCATGCCCATCCCATTTCTAGCGCCAGATGACGAACTCACTGCCTTCCCTGAGGTTGGTGACGCGCTGCATGAGCCTAACGGACTGCTTATGGCGGGCGGAAATCTCAGTCCCTTGCGCTTAATGAGCGCTTATCGAGCGGGCATTTTTCCCTGGTATGAAGAAGGCGAACCAATTTTGTGGTGGTCTCCCGACCCACGGTGCATATTATGGCCCGACAAAATCCGCATCACCAAAAGTTTATCCAAAACGATTCGAAGCGAAAAATACGAAGTCACCGATAACCTAGCGTATCGTGAAGTCATGAAGCAATGTGGTGCGCCACGTGCCAATAACAAAGGCACTTGGGTAACAGATGCCATGATCAATGCCTACTGCAAACTGAATGAATTTGGTTTTGCACGTTCACTTGAGGTATGGCAGGGACATCGACTGGTCGGTGGCCTGTACGGCATTAAACTCGGCAGAGTATTTATCGGTGAATCGATGTTTTCAAGAGAGCGCGATGCCTCGAAAGTCGCGTTTGCTCATCTGGCAACCTGTGGTGATTACGATTTAGTCGATTGCCAACTTGAAACACCACACTTGACAAGCCTGGGAGCTGAGTCCATCTCACGCCGTGAATACATCGACCACCTTAACCGCATGGGCGATGTGAATAACGCCTGTTTTTCAACTGAAGCTTTACGCTCCGCTATCAGTAAATAAACACGGTAAGTCAGCACGTTAAATAAACGCCGTACTCAACAAACCCATAACCAAACACCGCTTTACAGCTTCGATAATATCGCCTTTTTCACAGAAGGTAATTCTGCATCCACTGTTTGTACCGCTTCCTTGCCAGCAATTGCCGTTGCCGTATCTTTAAGACCATGCCCCGTTACTGTACAAGTGATGAGTGAACCTTCAGGAATCAATCCAGATTTTATATCACGTAGTGCACCGCACACCGAGACAGCTGACGCGGGCTCACAAAAAATACCTTCACGTGTCGCCAGCAACGATTGCGTGTTGAGTAACTCCTCATCTGTCACTTCATCAAACCAGCCGTCTGACTCTTCTACTGCCGCTTTGGCAAGATCCCAGCTCTGCGGGTTACCAATACGAATCGCTGTCGCGACTGTTTCAGGATTATCCACTGGCGCTCCTCGTAAAAAAGGCGCTGCACCCGCAGCTTGATATCCCACCATAACGGGTCGTGTATCGGTCATCGGGTTTTCAAGATAAGGACATTCGCCATTACACAAAGTGCATGAACGCGTATTGTGACCACAGGCTTCACTGTAACCAATCCAATAACCTGAAATATTGCCTGCGTTTCCAACCGGTATACAGTGATAATCTGGCGCCCTTCCTAAGGCTTCAACAATTTCAAACGCACCTGTTTTCTGACCTTGCAAGCGATACGGGTTAATCGAATTGACAATTTCAACCGGGGCTTCATCTGCCACTTCTTTCACAAGGCGCATGCCATCATCAAAGTTGCCACGTATTTGCAGCACCACGGCCCCATGCGCAATCGCCTGAGCAAGTTTACCCATTGGAATTTTGCCTTCGGGTATTAGTACGAAAGCCGTCATTCCCGCACGAGCAGCATAGGCAGCAGCGGCAGCGGAGGTGTTGCCCGTTGATGCACACACAATGGCTTTTGCGCCTTTTTCAGCGGCTTTACTCACAGCCATCGTCATACCACGATCCTTAAACGATCCGGTCGGGTTTTGCCCATCAAACTTGACGTAGAGCTCAACATTTTTGTTGATATCAGCAGGAATATTTTGCAGACGTATGAGTGGCGTATCACCCTCATTCAAACTGACTATGGGCGTGGTGTCGTCCACTGGCAAACGGTCTTTGTAACGTTCGATCAATCCTTGGTAGTGCGCGGACTTTGTCATGGGTTCTGGGTACGACTCAAGTTAGTTGATTTACAATATATGAAGATAAACGGATGTGCCCGAGCACTATTCAAGTGTTTCGACACGGTACATAATGATATCGTCATCGACCGTGTTCAATTTTGAAATTTTATCCATAGCCTCTTGTACCAAGCCTTCACGTACACGGTGAGTAAGAAGGATGACGGGCACACTAATCGTGTTGGCAGCAGCTGCCGCGCCAATATCACGAGGTTCTTTCTGCAATATCGCCTCTATGCTTATATCTAAAGCGCCAAATATCCCCATAACATCTGCCATAACGCCAGGTCGGTCTAGCGCTTGCAGGCGAAGATAGTAAGCCGATTCGAATTCACTCGAAGAGAGTATGGGCAAGTCTTGCAGTGCGTCGTACTGAAATGCCAGGTGAGGAACCCGCTGCTCCGGCGCTGTCGTCAGTGCGCGAACCACATCCACAACATCTGCCACAACTGACGAACCTGTAGGTTCAGAACCGGCACCTGGGCCATAATATAATGTTGGCCCAACAGCATCCGCTTGCACCAATACCGCATTCATCACACCATCCACATTGGCCAGTAAGCGCTCTTGCGGAATTAGCGTGGGATGAACACGCAGTTCGATGCCCTCCTCGCGTTGTTTAGCGATGCCAAGGTGTTTGATTCGATACCCCAGTTCATTGGCGTAAGCCACATCGTCTCGTTCAATGCTGCTGATTCCCTCAATGCAAACAGCGTCGAATTGCAGTGGAATGCCGAACGCGATCGAGGCAAGTATCGTCAGCTTATGGGCAGCATCGATCCCTTCTACATCAAATTCAGGGTCAGCTTCAGCGTAACCAAGTGCTTGCGCTTCCGCCAACACATCTTGAAATTCACGCCCTTTAGATGCCATTTCACTCAGGATAAAATTACCGGTCCCATTGATTATCCCTGCCACCCAAAGTATGCGGTTCGCGGCGAGCCCCTCTCTGACCGCTTTGATAATGGGTATTCCGCCCGCGACGGCGGGTTCGAATGCGACGATCACACCATGCTCGCGCGCCGCATCAAAAATCGCATTGCCATGCACCGCGATGAGCGCCTTGTTAGCCGTGATGACATGCTTACCGTTTTTTATCGCCCTAAGGATAAGATCGAGGGCAGGCTGATCACCGCCCATCATTTCACATACGATGTCTATATCTGGATCGTCGACAATGGCTTCCGGGACGCCTGTGGTTTCAATGCCAAGCTGCTTGGCAACGTTGGCACCACGTGACCGGACTGATGCTCGCTTTACGGTAATGCCCATACCCGCTCGGCGCTCTATTTCTTCGGCATTGCGCACAAGAATATGCGCCACACCCTGGCCTACAGTTCCAAACCCTAGCAGGCCTACATTGACCGGTTTCAACAGTGTCTCTCCGAAAGTCAGGTAACGTTACGCGTCTTCAGGCTGTATTATACGAGGGCTATGCAGAAGGCGTGGCACGAATCCGCGAAATTCCTTACATAATCAGATCTCGATACGATGAAATTTCATCTGGAAACGGCAGAACAACACTTAATCAGCCACTACGGGCCGGGCACAATCAGTGTGGATGGCACGCCCTATTCCAACAACATACTGATTTCGAGCAGCGCGATTACTGAAAACTGGTTTGAAGGTGATATTGAGCAGCTGCGCGCTGAACATTTTTCGCCCTTACTAAGCCTGCCGGCAGACGAAAAACCAGACATTGTTTTACTCGGCACTGGCACGGAGCATATTTTTCCTGATATTTCGGTTTTGAGCGAATTGAACCAGCACGGACTTTCGCTGGAGGTCATGAATACCAGAGCAGCTTGTCGAACCTACAGTGTGCTGCTGGGTGAGCATCGATCTGTTGCCGCAGCATTAATCCAACTTGTAGAATAAACAAAAAGGGCTGATCAAATGATCAGCCCTTTTTCGTTCTAAGCCTTTACTCACAAATCATGATCGACATGGCCAAAAAACTTAAACCATTCGTCAATTGACATACAGCGAAGGCAATTAAACCTAGGCCATAAACAGACTTTCAGCAGAGTATCCACTGCCTTCAAGGATACGGCGTAATCGCTTAAGCGCTTCCATTTGAATTTGCCTAACGCGCTCTCTTGTTACACCTAACTCCTGGCCCACTTCTTCAAGTGTCGATTTTTCGTGACCATGCAGACCAAAGCGGCGCACCAATACTTCGCGCTGTTTAGACTCCAGTTTTTGCAGCCAGTCATTAATGTTTGAATTAACACGCTCGTCTTGCAGAATCATTGAAGGATCAAGATTATTCTCGTCCGGAATGATATCCAGTAAAGGACGTTCCCCGTCTTTGCCAATAGCAACATCAACTGATGTGACCCTGTCTCGTAAGCCGAGAAGTCGTTTTACATCTTCGACTGGCCGGTCCACAGTCGCCGCGATGTCTTCTGCAGTTGGTTCACGATCCAAAGATTGCTGCAAGCGGCGTTCGGCTTTGATATACACGTTCATTTCTTTTACAACGTGTATTGGTAATCGGATAGTACGAGTCTGATTCATCAAACCACGTTCGATGGTTTGGCGAATCCACCAAGTGGCGTAAGTTGAAAATCGAAAACCACGTTCTGGGTCAAATTTTTCAACCGAGTGAATAAGACCCAGGTTGCCCTCTTCAATCAAATCGAGTAACGCAAGACCACGATTCATATAGCGACGGGCAATTTTGACCACTAGACGAAGATTACATTCAATCATTTTGGCTCGGGACTTTTCGCAACCAGCCTGTGCCTTGCGAGTGTAAAATTTTTCTTCGTCAGCTGTTAAAAGTTCAGAAAACTCAATTTCCTTCAAATAAAGCCGTGTGGCATCCATCTCTTTGCGGCTGGCATCACGCAGCTTGCTGGCTTTGATCTGCTCTTCTTCAGGCTCAGGCGTTTCCTGCGCATCATCGATGATCGCCGCATCGGTTGTGGATCCAGCTCCAGAAGCGGACTCTTCCCAGTCAGATCGTTCATCTGTAGCCATATTCTTGGTTTCTCCAACTCAATTTTGCACCGACACTAAGCCGATTTTATAATTTCGATAATAGTTCTATATTCTGCTTAGTTTAAAGCAGCTTATGTCAACATACTAATGTTAATTGACGGTTTTACATTTGTTCGAGATATTCTTAACTTATCTCACTAACTCACTGCACTGGAAGGAATTTCATTGGATTCAACGGATTCCCATCTCGTCTCACCTCAAACCGCAAAACCGACTCATTTCTCTCGTTCCAGCCCAGGCTTGCAATCGGATCTCCGGCAAGCACATAGTCCTCTTCTGCCACGTATAGGTTGTCTGTGTGTGAGTAAGTGGTCATTAAATCATCGTCGTGCCTCACAATGATCAAATTTCCACCACCACTGAGGTCGCGCCCCGAATACACCACCGTGCCTGACATTGCAGCACGCACATCCTGCCCTGGAGTACCCGCAATATCGACTCCCTGGCCACCGGCTTCGTGAGGTGCATATTCTCTGGCAACGGGCCCAGCAGTGGGCCATGACCATTCGCCTAAATAAGGCTCGGTTTCCGAGACCGCACCATCGGCTGCTGTAATGGGTTGATAATCCAGCGTATCCTCGATGATTTCCTCACTGTAGAGAATTTCCGGCTCCTCCAGAAAATTCCCAGGCGTGACCAATCTTTCCGAATCTGTTGAGGCGATCCGCGAACTGGCTGGAATTTCTGTAATGGGTGGGCCCGCTATGACCACCGTTTCAATAATTTCTTCTTTGGGTTGAACCACTATCCTGTTTGCAGGGACCACGACCTTAGCGCTGGCGGGCGCCACAATGACACGTTGGCTGGTGTTTTGCGTAACCGCGCGCGGTGTTCGCGCCTGTTTTTCTGTTACAAGTGCCGGCTGTCTGGCAGGCGCATAGCTGGCTCTTGATCTTACGGTTTGAGAGAGCTGCGTGCCGGGACGCACATTGATACGAAGCCCCGCAGCGATGGTATTTTCAAGCCCGGGGTTCAGGGATTTCAATTCTTCCTCATCCATCCGGTATCGAAAGGCAATTGACTGCACCGTCTCACCGGCTTGAACCACATACATATTAGAGTGGAACTGCATTGATTGAAGTTTGTTTTCAACTTCAGGTACCGACTCGCAGGCAACAAGCGCTGTAGCCATTAATGCAACCAGTGTATGAGTAAACGTATGCTTCATGAATTCTTGGCGTTTTTCTATAATCTGTTTAAGAGTGCCTTCACAGATAACGTGCCTGTAAAACTTTTATGAAATAAGGACAATCGCGCGCAGACGGTGACATTGTTATGGCGCACCATTCTCTGCTGATGCTTTATCGTTCAACTGCACAGTGAAAAAAGTGAGCACCACTTTTCAGGAGTACAGCGCAGCTGTTATGTCGCACGCATCTTAGAGTGTAGACGGCAATTTAAAACTTGCCAGAAAGAAATGGGACAAATTTTACGCCGCTAAGCTCTCGCTGTTCAAAGCCACTTGCGTTACGGGTAATGACAGTCAATACCTGATTATGCTGTTGATTGCCCACGGGTACGATCATTCTCCCGCCAATCTCAAGCTGATCGAGCAAAGGCTCGGGTACAGTAGCTGGCGCAGCTGTCACAATAATGGCTTCATATGCGCCATTGCTCGCCCAACCCCAACTGCCGTCACTGTGCCTTGTATGGACGTTCCGATAATGTAAGGCACTAAAACGACTACGCGCCTTTTCCAACAAGTTGCGGATGCGTTCAACCGTGAAAACAGTATCAACCAGCTGCGATAGCACGGCCGCTTGATACCCTGATCCGGTACCAACTTCCA
This sequence comes from uncultured Granulosicoccaceae bacterium, assembly GCA_964435305.1. Taxonomy (GTDB): domain Bacteria; phylum Pseudomonadota; class Gammaproteobacteria; order Granulosicoccales; family Granulosicoccaceae; genus Granulosicoccus. The sequence continues at coordinate 6,543 of CAYSZH010000096.1, read as the reverse complement.
ATACCTTTTTTACCGGGCCCTGCTCCATTAAAACTTCAGTCATTCGCGCAACCACATACGGTTGCGAAATAGTTTGCCCGTCACCAATGGGTAAGGCTGAATCTTCGTAGGCACGAGTGGCCATTGCCTCATCCACAAATAAATGCCTTGGCACACGCGCCATGGTATCCAGAACAGACTCGTTTTCAATTCCTTGTAAACGCAACCTGTCACGCATGCGATCACGTGTCCGCTGCGATGTCATTCCGATGCCGGCGATCTGGACTGGGTTGAGGATCATGCCAATTGCTCCAACCAATCACTCACCGGTGACAATGACTCGGTACAGGTTAAGTCAACCGTTAGCGGAGTAATCGAAACCAGATTGTTTTCTACTGCATTAAAGTCCGTACCACTGCTATTGTCGTTGACGTCCCCTGCAGCACCAATCCAATACAGCGATTCACCTCGCGGGTTTTTTTGCACAACAGCGTTGGCTCCAGGATGACGAGTCCCTAAGCGAGTAAGAGCAAAGCCTGCAAGCTCGCCAATAGGGACATCGGGAACGTTAATGTTCAAAATCGTGCCCTTGGCGAGCGGCGCATCAATTAAATGGGAAACCAACTTCGCCGCCACAGTTGCGCCAGTATCAAAGTGTTTCGGTTCGTGCGTTGCCATGGACAGTGCAAACGCAGGATGTCCGAGAAACCGACCTTCCATTGCCGCTGCTACTGTTCCCGAATACAACACATCATCTCCCATATTTGGACCATCATTAATACCACTTACCACTATATCTACCTCGAATTCGAGCAAGCCACTGAGCGCGATGTTAACGCAGTCGGTGGGTGTTCCTTCTACTGAATACACACGGTCTTCGTGTTTTCTGACCTGCAAGGGCTGCGTTAAGGTCAGAGAATTACTTGCACCACTGCGATTCCTATCGGGTGCCACAATCGTTGCTTCACCCACCGTGTCCATTGCCCTGTGCAAGGCTCTAATTCCCAATGATTGATAGCCGTCGTCATTTGCAACTAGAATGCGCATGGATAATAAGGTGTGAGATAAATTGTGATAACCAAGAGTAAATTTAGACCGCGCTGGGGGTTAAGCAACCCTCATTTACAAACGATTGTCGCAAGCAAGCTCAAAAAATCACCTTTCATCACGACAAAACAAGAACGCATAGAGCTACCAGATGGTGATTTTCTTGATGTTAACTGGAGTTTAAAACCGTCAGGGCCGGTGGTGTGTTTGTTCCATGGTCTGGCCGGTGGCGTCAACAGTTTGTACATTAAAGACGCATTTAACGTGCTTGAATCTAAGGGAATGCGGCCCGCATTAATGCACTGGCGCGGCTGTAGCGGCGAACCGAACAGGCTTGCACGTTCTTATCATTCTGGTGCAACTGACGATATCGAATTTTTTATCAATCTGGTGCGCAGCCGTTTCACCGATAATCCCGTTTTCGCTCTCAGCTATTCTTTGGGTGCTAATGCTCTACTGATGTATCTGGGTAAACAGGGTTCGCTAAGCGGCCTGCAAGGTGCCATCGCGATTTGCCCACCACTTGTGTTGAGCATTGGGGCTGATAAACTCAACTCAGGCATTACCCGTATCTATCAGCGTCATCTTCTCACTGAAATGCGCAGACAACATGAACTAAAAAGGGCAGCCTACCCCAAACTCGATCTCCCACCGGCAAGAATTGAACTCAATACGTTCTGGAAATTTGATGATGCCCTGACAGCGCCCATCCACGGCTTTAAGGGCGCGCATGACTATTACCAACGGTGTAGTTCACGCCAAATGCTACCGTCCATAAAAACACCAACCCATATTCTTTACGCGCTGGATGATCCGTTTTTTACCCCTGCAGTGCTACCAGATGAAAGCGAATTGTCGGAGTCTGTGACGCTCGAGCTGGCAGACAATGGCGGGCATGTAGGCTTTATCGCCGCTGCTGATGAAGCACCCTGGCTTGCCCTCCGCACGGCGGCCCTATTCTCGGATTGGTCGACATCAGGCTAACTCCTTAATAACCTGTCAAAACCCGCTGCCGAGCTTACGCTCCAATCGCCGCCCGTTGCTGCTAATTCGCTCGCGTAAGTGACAAGCACGCCAAAAACTGTGCTCCAACTCAAATTCCGATTGACTTAATCGCGCTTCACGCAGCGTCAAAGCGTGATTCAGGCTACAGAAAATGTGGATTCAGCCGCTTTTTTCGCTACCAAAGCGCATTTTTTTCGAATGTGCGAGACGGATATTTGAGTAGCTTAAAAACGTGTCCAATATGGAAAACGGTTCAAAAAAGAAAATCACTGGAGCAAAGCTCATCGCTGAACGATTAGAGCCACGCGTGCTCTACTCCGCCGATGCGTTAAGCGCTATCGGTGGTGCGCTGCTTCCAGATACGCTACCCCCAGAGCCAGACTTAGACGAGATTCTTTTAGCTAGTGACAACAATTTAGCGACAAACCCAACTGAAAACACTGAGCTGGTGTTTATCGATATGCGCGTACCGGACTTCCAGGCCCTCGTCGATGACTTACAGCAATCGCGTGCACGCACAGTTGAAGTCGTACTGATTGAATCCACCACCAGTGGCATGGCAACAATCGAGTCGACGCTGGCAGAGCATAGCGGCATTAGCGCTGTGCATATCATTTCCCACAATCATGGCGCTGGCATCCTGATTGGCAACGATTTACTCAACAGTGACACACTTGGCCAATACACAAACAGCGTCACCAGCTGGCAAGACAGCCTAACCCAAAACGCCGATATTCTGATTTACGGCTGTGACCTCAGCGCATACGAGGACGGCATTAACTTACTCAATTCTCTGGCGACACTCACCGGTGCTGACGTTGCGGCTAGTGATGATGAAACAGGCAGCATTGCAAAAGGTGGTAACTGGATACTTGAAACCACTACAGGTGAGGTAGAAACTGCACAACTGTTTTCGATTGACTTACGCAGCAGCTGGGATAACACCTTGGCAGCGAGTTGGGATGCCATGAGCAATACGCTCACAATCGATTACCCTGATGACAAGCTCGATGCAAGCTACGACTATTCAAGCGTAGATGCCTTGTTTATTTCCGCAGCCGGGGGTGATATCTCGTTGCGCGAAGCGATTCAAGCTGCCAACAATGATCCTGATGCTCTGAACATTACTCTCAGCCTTGGTGCAAATGAATTCTACCTGACAATTGATGGCGCTGATGAGAACGTAAATGCAACGGGTGATCTTGATGTACTCGCACCATTTAAACTGATTGGAGCCGGTGCTGAACACAGTAAAATCATCGCGGTTGGCAGCGACCCTCTTGCCCCTAGCGGTATGCGTGTTTTGCAAATCCACAAAGTGGATTTTGAAGCCAGCGGTTTGAGCATTTCCGGCGGCAGCTCCACCGAAGTCGGTGCGGGTATTCACTACGAAGGCGCACTTGGATCCGAACTCACGCTGAACGATGTCGATGTTTACGACAACCATAGTACAGCCAATAACGCCGGCGGTATTTATGTAGTGAACGGCAATTTGCACATGACCGGAGGCGAGATAAAGGATAACACTGCGTTCGGAATTGCAGGTGGTTTGATGATGGTAAACTCTCCAGACACGACAGTCACCGGTGTATCCATTGAGGGCAACCACGCAATTGATGCCGCAGGAGGTGTAAGTGTCGTTTCCAGCACGTTCACCGCAACAAACACCGATTTTATCGAAAATGAGGCACCGTACGGTGGAGGCTTATTCAGCCACAGTGGAACAACAAGTAATCTTAATGATGTTTATTTTTATAAAAACACAGCCGATGCAGTGAGCCCTACTCTAGGTGGTTACGGTGGTGCCATTTTCGCAGAAGGCGGTACAAGTGTAAATTTTGATAACAGCATTATTGATGATAATTCAGCCGAAATAGATGGTGGAGGCATTCATTCAGCCGGTTTGTTATCCGTAACGAACACAACGATTTCCAACAACACCGCTACGGAAGGTCAAGGTGGCGGCATCGATTCAACCGGCACAGTTGAGCTGGATGATGCTTTTATCGACAGTAATAAGGCTATGAATGTAAGCGCAATAGCCGAAGATGGACGTGGCGGCGGAATATCAATAGCCGGCACACTCTCGATCACCAATTCAACAGTCGCTAATAATCAAGCCGCAGGTGGTGGCGGTGTTTATTATAATGGCGGCAACGCGCACACAATTGATAACAGCACGTTCTTCAATAATAATGCAGATTTTCGTGGCGGAGCAATGCTGTCACTTAACTTCTCAGCCGTTTCAATAGATAACACGACCATCGCTTCCAATTCAGCCACGATGCGTCATGGCGCAATCACAGCGGACAGCGGTAGCAATATCACCCTTCAGAATACGATAGTGGCAAACAATAATTCCGGAGGCTCATCAGAGCAATTAAGCCCAAATGTGGTCAGTCACGGCTTCAACCTAATAACGGGTGACAACAGCATATCAGCGGCACTTGGCGATATGATTGGTGTTGCTGGAGATGGTGGCATCCATGACGCCAAGCTTGCAAGTAGCTTAGCGGTAAGCAATGGCAGTCACGCACCCCACCTGGCAATTGGTGCAGACAGTTCAGCCATTGATGCTGGTGCCGGGGTTCCAAGCTTCGATGCAACCGGCGTTCCGCATAACGATTATGTAGACATCGGTGCTTACGAATACCGCAACCCGAACCCGGCATCAAAAGTGTACTTTATCGATGCGCAAGAAAACGAACTATATCGAATGAATGAGGACGGATCGTCCTTACAGGTCATCATGGATGACACTAGTTTTTCACTCACTGGCCCTATGGCTGGGTCTCTAGAACCCACGCTTGTCGATGTCATTTTTGATCAGAAAAGTCAGGGGCTTTTTGTTATTCAAAATGTAGAGGCCGCACCCAACTTCGACAGCCAGGTTATTGCGATGGACAAAGACGGGCGTAACTCAACGGCGTACCCTTTTTACCCGGACCTAGCCGGTGATGAATTCATGAGCTACGCTCTGGCTATTGGCGACACAGGCGTAGGCGCTGGCGGTAATTTTCTCTACATTGCACAGCACGAACCGGCAGCGGCGAATGAGTTTCGGATTGTTAAAGTTTTGATTGACAGCGCTATCAATGGGAGTAACCAAAACAGTGTCACTTTGGATATCGCCAATGGGGCGCTAGTGAATTTATCTAATGTAGGTCATGACACAGAACAGGTCAGTACGCTGGCGGTAGGGCTGGATTTTGACCCGAGTTTTTCTGAAATCATCCTATGGGGAGATTCTAATACAACTGAAAATCTTTTTTTATTTGATAAAATTGGAGATTCAGCCTACCGGTATCAAACACAGTTGTTACCGGCGTACCCTGACTCCAGGCCAATCGGCGTAGCACTGGATTCTGAAAACCAGCAAGTTTATTTTACCACTGGCAACACCATTACATCATTGATCTATGATGAGACCAGTACCACTGACCCATTAAATAGCGATTTAATACTTCTTATTGGAGTGCCGTTTAATAATACAGCCCCATTCGTAGCCGATATTGTTTTTAATGAAGCCGATTCACGCCTTTGGTTTACCGACGTGCGCGGGGAAATAAATCACCTGTCGTCAACGCTGGGTGACGAAGCAAGTGTTTTATCCGACCCGGGCCTCATTCCAACTAAAATTGCATTAGCCAGCATTGCCGCGATTAATATCCCCCCAACGATTTTAACAAACGATGTTCTGGTACTTGATGAAGCCGAATTACAAACCATTACCAACAGCGACTTGCAGGCAGTAGACATCGTTGCACTGCCATCTGATATTCAATACGAAATAACCGCTTTACCAAACGCAAACAGCATCGGGGAATTTATTTTAGATGGATCGCCGTTGAGTACAGGTGGCACGTTTAGCCAGGCAGACATCAATGATGGAAAGCTTCAGTATCTTCATTCTGGCGCTGAAGACTTTACCGACAGCTTTTCATTCGAGGTTACAACACCGAGCACCGCCACGCCAATTGCCGGCACATTTAACGTTCAAATAACACCAATTAACGATGCGCCAGTATTAAGCCTTAGCGGTACTCCTCCAATAAACGTTGACGAAATGTCAGCCGGAGAGATAGCCGTCGGGGTAATTGGTGTTGACCCCGAGGGAGAACCGCTTAACTACTCGGTACAAAACACCGATGGCAGCATCAGCACGGAATTCGAAATCGACGGCGCTGGCAACCTTATCACTTCCACCGACACGATCGATTTTGAAGCACCTTCGCCATTCTTTGACTTGAACATTACAGGGACGGACAGCGCCAATCTGACAGACACTGTTAACGTCACTGTCAACATCAATGATGTAAATGAAGCACCTGCGATATCACTGGATTCAACAACCATTAGCGTGGATGAATTAATCCCGAATCCTGTTTTAGCCGTTGTTAGTGTCTCGGATCTCGATATCGCCGACAATCTGGATCATAACAACATCACTGTGCTCAATAGTCTTGGAACCGTGCTGACAGACTATTCCGTCAACGCCAGCATGGAACTTGT
>CAYSZH010000095.1:0-17127 GCA_964435305.1 uncultured Granulosicoccaceae bacterium | reverse complement strand
ATGCGGGCGACTGTGGTGCTTGCACTGTATTAATAGACGATGAGCCAGTTTGTGCCTGTCTCTGTGCAGTATCGCAATGCCAGTCTTCAAAAATAGTCAGCGCAAGCGGTCTTAAAACTGATTCGGCCATTGCCACACAACTGGGGAAGGCGTTCTTACATCATGGTGCGGCCCAGTGTGGCATATGCACTCCCGGCATGATGGTAAGCGCCGTGGCATTGCTCAAACGAGATGCGAAACCGACAGAGCAAGCTGTTAAAGATGCGATTGGTGGTGTGCTGTGCCGCTGTACGGGTTATCGAAAAATACTCGATGCTGTTATGAGTGCACATCAATTTTCCACCGATACTGAAACAGCCGATAGTGATAGCGAAGAAGCCTCATTTGGTCATATTGGAGAGGCTGTGATAAAACTCGATGCTGACATAAAAATCAGTGGGCTTGATAAATTCGGTGATGATATTGCACCGCCAGATTCATTAAGTTGTGTGGTGGTTCGTTCACCGTATCATCATGCGGAATTTTCCCTAAATGCCATGGCAGGCTTTGTGGAGCAAACAGCCGGCTTAGAAGCGCTGCTAACGGCCAAAGACATCCCGGGTGAGAATACGCACGGGGTAATACCACAGTTTCTGGATCAGCCGGTTTTTGCCGATCAGGTCGCTCGATTTAAAGGTGAGGCGGTTTGTGCGCTTGTAGGACATAGTCATGCTATTGCGATGCTGGATGTACAATCGCTACCCATTCAATGGAATGAGCTTGAAGCCTGTTTAACGTCGCAAGAAGCGCTGGAGCACAACACAAATCTAGTACATGAGGATCGCGCAGCCAACATCATGTGCCATGGTTTAGTTCAGTGCGGCGATGTCGATACTGCATTGGCCGAGTCGCACGTTAGCTGTGAGCTGATCGTGCAAACCGGTTTTATTGAACACGCCTACATTGAGCCAGAAGCAGGTTATGCACTCTATGGAAACGGGCGTGTCAGCGTGCACGGTTGTACTCAAGCACCCTATATGAACCGCGAAGGATTAGCGCGCATTCTGGCACTGGATGAGCAGAACATTCAAATTATTCCAAGCAGCGTCGGAGGTGGTTTCGGATCAAAACTGGATTTGTCGTATCAACCTTATATCGCACTTGCCGCTTTTGTGTTAAAAAAAGCTGTGCGTATAGCTTACACTCGCACAGAATCCATGCAATCCACCACTAAGCGGCACCCGTCCAATATGCACGTGTCGGCCAGTACCGACGAGTCAGGAAAACTGAACGCCATTCGTTTTGATGGTGACTTTAATACCGGTGCTTATGCATCATGGGGCCCCACCGTTTCCAATCGAGTTCCGGTTCATGCATCTGGGCCATATTCCGTCACAAATTACCGTGCGAGATCAAGGGCGATACACACTCACACCGCTCCCGCTGGCGCTTTTAGAGGCTTTGGTGTTCCGCAGGCTGCGATTGCACAAGAAGCCGTGTTTGACCAACTAGCGAATCGGCTCGGTATGGATCGATTAGAATTTAGAATGCGCAACGCATTAGACAATGATGTGCCAACGGTGACCGGTCAGGTTTTTAAACAAGGTGTAGGTATTAAACCATGCCTGGTATCACTTAAACCCAGTTGGACACGTGCCTTGGAACAAGCTGAAGAATTTAATGCAGACGCTGCGCAGCGCGATAGTTCAATACGCCGGGGTGTTGGAATTGCCTGTGGCTGGTATGGCTGCGGTAATACATCATTACCCAATCCGTCGCGCATCAAAGCGGGTGTTACGCAAAACGGGCAGCTATGTCTTCATCAAGGAGCGGTGGATATTGGTCAGGGTTCCACTACCGTTATTTCTCAAATATTTGCAACCGCTCTGGGTGTGTCTTTAGACGATATAAATTTAATTGGGTCCGACACAGACATCACACCCGATGCGGGTAAAACATCCGCATCACGCCAAACGTTTGTTTCAGGCAATGCGGCAAGGCTAGCCGCAATTTCAATACGCGAGCAAATTCTGCGTCTGTCAAATTGTCATGCCGATAGCCGAATGCGGTTTACTAACGGCACAATTGAAATAGAATACAACGGCAGTAAACAGCAGGTAATCGAATTAGCCACGCTTGAGCCCAACGAAGAAGGGTATGTGCTGTTTGCATCCGAAAGCTACGACCCTCCTATCAAAGCACTGGATGAAAACGGTCAAGGTGATCCTTATGCGCAGTTTGGATATGCTGCTCATGTGGTGGAGCTGGAGGTTGATATTGAGCTCGGCACTGTGCAGTTGTGTCAATTTTACGCAGCGCACGATGTGGGAAAGGCTATTAACCCCACATTAGTAGATGGGCAAATTCATGGCGGTATCGCTCAAGGCATTGGGCTTGCGCTAATGGAAGAGTTCATACCAGGCAGAACTGAAAATTTACACGACTATTTGATCCCAACCGTTGGGGATGTTCCACCTATCCAGTCGTTCATCGTGGAAGTCCCGGATGATCATGGGCCGTTTGGTGCTAAAGGCCTCGGCGAGCATGTGTTGATTCCCACGGCTCCAGCAATACTAAACGCTATTGAACACGCCTGTGGCGCACGTGTGCACCAGTTGCCTGCAACACCGGATAAGGTTCTGGAAGCAATACAGTGCATGCAAGAAAACCCACAAGCTCATTCGGATGGTGATCATGGTTCGCACTAAAGTTGATATTGAACCCAATGGCAAGATTCGTTGTGATGCCTGCCCAGTGCTGTGTTATATCAAAGATGGGCGTGCGGGAGCTTGTGATCGCTACGCTAATGAAGGGGGTGATCTTGTTCGAGTGGATCCACTTACCATCTTGCAAAAACGCGTGGCAGAGGGTGGCGATGTCGTCTCGTTTGTACCTTTAGATCATTCCAAGGAGTGGGATGGGAAGCTCTTGTCTGATGAACAACCGTTTGTGACTGCCATTGGAGCCAGTACAACCTATCCCGATTATAAACCGGCACCCTTTATCGTTAGTCAAAAGCAAGACGGTGTTGATATGGTGACCGTGGTAACCGAAGGTATTTTCAGTTACTGCGGTGTAAAGGTAAAAATAGATACTGACAGGCACCTCGGTTCAGAGCAAGCCATGGTGAGAGTACAAGGTGAAGCCATTGGGCACGTTACCACGGGCGAGTATGGCTCGCAAATGCTCTCACTTGGCGGCGTAACTCATTTAACAGGTGGTTCGAAAAAGGAAGGTCGTATCACTTGCGAATCGTTGCTACAGCTTTGTAATAAAGAAGCTGTGGAAATGGATATAGACGATGGTGCCAGTATTATTGTGCAAGCGGGTCAAGCACCTGTTGTTAACGGTATTAAAGAAAAGCGTATGCGTGTTGGCTGCGGCTCGGCAACCATCGGCATGTTTGCCACGCAATGGGAGCCCTATGTCGATGAAGTCGTCGTGGTTGATGATCATATAACAGGTGTGTTGTCAGAGCATCAATCTGGCAAGCTGCTGGGCATGCAGCCAACCGGTATCAAGGTGCGCGGTAGAAAATCCACTCCCGGTCGCTACTTTCAGGTTGCAGAGCCGGGCATGGGCTGGGGTGGAACAGATATCGAAGATCCTTTATCTATATTAGAGCCTTTTAAGCCTGCTCAGGCAAAAGCAGGGCTGCGTATGCTCATGGTGTCGACAACCGGTGAACAATGGGCTTATTTTGAATTGGATGATCAACTGATACCTCAGCCAAAAGCATTGTCTGAACCGTTACGCCTGTCCGTTGAACGCATTGCGGAGAATTGCGAGCCGTCATTGTGCTCGGTTTTGTTTATGGGTGGTGCAGGAGGCTCCTTACGTGCTGGGGTAACGGATAACCCGATACGGCTGACACGCTCTGTCAGGCAGATGCTTACGCAGGTTTCCTGCGGTGGTGCAGCGGGTTACGTTTGGCCTGGTGGTGGCATCACGGTCATGGTGGATGTCATGCAAACGCCAGACAATGCATTTGGTTATGTCCCTACACCTGCATTAGTTGCCCCGATAGAATTCACGCTTCGGCTAGATGATTATCAGGCCTTGGGTGGCCATATGGATAACGTCACCGCGCTTAACGATGTTGTTGATCAAGCAGAGCGTTTGGTTACAGTCGATGAGCGTACGGGCTTACCCTACGATCAGAGCCTATATCCGTGGAAAAAAGCTTGAACATCGAAGCCGAAGTACAAACCCTGGCGCGGGTATACTCCTGATTGTTGTTCGAATCAAGCCACAAATGTTCAGTGCAAATGTTCAGTGCAAATGTTCAGTGCAAATGTTCAGTGCAAATGTTCAGTGATGTTCTGAACGTTTAGTTTTCCTGACGTGGGGTGAGCCTGTGTTTAGCTAACCACGATCCGGCGAGCATTGAGAGCATAAATAGCCCTATTGGTAAAGGCTTTGCCAGAAACCCTGCTAGCGCAGGGCCTGGGCAAAGTCCGATTAATCCCCAGCCGATTCCAAAGAGGGTGGCTCCACCGAGTAGTTTACGATCGACAGCGCTAATTGATTGGCCCAGAGCAAGAGCTTGAGTTTTATTTCGTTTGCTAACAAATTTAAAACCAAAATAACTGACAAAAATAGCGCCGCCCATCACAAACAAAAGTGATGCATCCCATTGTCCAAATATATCGAGAAAGGCATGTACCACAGCCGGATTGATCATTCCTGAAACCAACAAACCAGAGCCAAAAAGTAACCCGATCGCAAACGCACCAATGTTTTTATTCAACTTATTATTCATTAAACGATTCCTATCAGGTGACGCATTACTGCTACGGTCAGCATTGCTACCAATACAAACGACACCGTGGCCACAATAGAGCGAATCGACAGTTTTGCCACACCGCAAACCCCATGCCCTGAAGTACAGCCGTTACCCAATCTGGTGCCAAAGCCTACGAGCAAACCGGCGACAATCAGTAAAATGGGATTAGTATTTATCTGAATGCTGGGCAACGTTCCATTGAATAACAAGCCTATTAACGGCGTACTGACCACACCTGCAATAAGCCAGGTGCGCCATTGCCAATCTGTGGCGTTATCGAGTGTCAGTTGGTTAACAATGCCGCTAATACCAAGTACACGATTTTGCATCCATAACAGTAAAACAGCTGAGATGCCTATGGCGAATCCGCCCACTAAGGCGAGCATGAAAGGGTGCATATGTGATTTCTCAAAAATAGATTCATTTAATTTGGATTGCATTTTACGTGACACGAGCTTTGAATAAATGGCGATAGGCCAATGAATGAGCAATTCGAGATGGTCACGATCAATGCATCAGACTATATTAACAGCGTATACTCTATATTGGCGCGATCAGCAATCGGTAAGTGCGGATTTTTGCAATGATTCAAGGGATACATTAAAACATGTCTGACTCTTCTGACCAAGGTGATCATATTGACAAACAAGCTGATTCACAGAGAGACGAACTCAACATTGATCTGAACCGCAACGGTGTGCTCACACTCACCATGAATCGGCCGCACGTGAACAATGCGTTTGACGAACATCAGATTGTGCGGCTGACCGAGGAGCTTGCCCGTGCATCAAAAAATTCTGAGGTAAAAATCGTGGTGCTCGCAGGCGCAGGTAAACATTTTTGTGCCGGTGCTGATATTAACTATATGCAGCGCATGGGTAACAACACCACCGAGGAGAATAGGGCGGATGCAAGGCGTCTGGCAAAATTGCTTAAAACACTTAATTACCTGCCGCAACCCACTATAGCTCAAGTGCATGGGGCGGTGTTTGGTGGAGGTGTTGGCTTGGTCAGTTGTTGTGATATCGCTATTGGATCAACAAGTTCTGTTTTCTCGCTCAGTGAAGTAAAAATTGGGCTAGTACCTGCCACCATTTCTCCGTACGTGATTGCCGCAGTGGGCTCTCGCGCAGCGCGGCGTCTTTTTGTCACAGGTGAGCGTGTCAAAGCGGAAGCTGCAATGCGGCTGGGCTTTTTACACCAACTGTCAGGGCCCGACGAACTCAATGAAACAATAAACCAGGTGCTTGACGTGTTGCTTGAGAACTCACCCAGCGCTATGCAAGCAGCGAAAGCAACGGTGTTTTCCGTTGCCGATGGCCGAATAGATGACGCTGTCATAGAAAAGACTGTTCAAATTATTGCAGATGTGAGGGCATCAGCTGACGGCCGAGAAGGTACCTTGGCCTTTTTGGAAAAACGCAAACCTGACTGGTCTTGATGACCTTGCCAATGAGTAGCGATGTATACGTGCTCTTAATTATCTTTGAGTTGATGCAGTTATGAGCGATCGCTAATTGCTCCTCATTGGCTTTTTCACGTGCCTTTAAATTTGATAGCGTTTCCTGCAATCTAAGTGCTATTCTAAATGTTATCAATGTAAAGCTTACAGTAAACATGGACATACTCACTTTTCGACAGATTACTACCGCTGATGTGACCGATGATGCATTCAATGACGGTTCAGCCTGGTCTCGCGTGTATGAATATCCGCTGGTGCTACAGGAAATGCAGGCGCACGCGCCTGATGCTCAATCTGTGCACAACTCCTGTTGGGGCTTTGCCGGAATCCATGTTGTTTTCAAAGAGAACATTGATAAGCAGTATCAAGCTGTACATTCCGATGTGCGAGCATCGGACCTGGCAGATACGTTTGTCTATGATATTACAAAGCCTGCAGGCGCGGAGCATAAAGACAGGTACGATATTGTGCTAAATATTTCCACTATGGAAGAAGTTAACGACGACCATTGGCTCTGTTTTGAAAACCTGTTTGCTCAAGTCAAGCCAGGTGGCTTGTTTATCGCCACCTTCGATCTGCCGGGGCTTCAGCTAAAGAAATTTGAAACGGAATTTAACCAGCCAATGAGCCTTGCTGGCGAAGCGCTGAATGGGAAAAATTCAATTGTGCCAAACCGCAAACGTAAAAAACTCAACTGTGGCATTATGACTATACGAAGAAGCTAGCTTAGCTTTCCATTGGTGGTTGTTACTTCAGTCGTTCGTTTCGACAACTGGTTTAATCACGTTTTAAGCATATATTGATCGGTATGTTCTCCCAAAGCCGGCGAATGCGTATCTGCACAAATTGATTTTCCCTGCATTTTTATTGGCGTTCTTATTGTTTTTACACCGTTTAGAGATTGCTCCATTTCACGTGCTTTAAACTGCGGATCGGCAAACACATCTGCAACGGTGTTGATTGGCCCTGCGGGCACCACCGCATCTTCTAAAGCAAGTAGTAGCTCATTCTTCCCCCAAAGTTGTGTTTTTGCATTGATCATTGCCATAAGTGTGTCGCGCTGAGCTACTCGTGCCGCATTGCTAGTGAATCGCTCATCCACGGCAAGCTCGGATAAACCGACGCAGTGACAGAAACGTTGGAATTGTTTGTCGTTCCCCACGGCTAAAATGATATACCCATCTTTCACTGGAACCGTTTCGTAAGGGCAGATATTCGGGTGCTTATTGCCTAGACGTTTAGGTGACTCACCGGTAGCAATATAATTTAGTGACTGATTAGCCAAAACACCTGTCATGCAATCGAACAAGGCCATATCGATGTGCTGTCCCAAACCTGTGGTTTCTCTTTCTCGTAGAGCCGCTTGAATTCCAATGACACTATAAAGGGCAGTAAAAATATCCACGAAGGCGACACCCATTTTTTGAGGGTCTTGGTCGGGTTCACCGGTTAAGTCCATAATGCCGCTCATGCCTTGAATCATAAAGTCATATCCTGCCCGGTTTGCATAGGGGCCAGTTTGTCCAAAACCTGTGATAGAGCAGTATATGAGTCGAGGATTTATCTCGCTTAACGTGGTGTAATCTAATCCATATTTGGCCAAGCCACCCACTTTGAAGTTTTCAATAAAAATATCCGACTCTTTTATCAGGGCGATTACTGAATCCAGTTCCTTGCTGTTCTTTAGGTCCGCCACTACGGAGTGCTTGCCACGGTTGCAACAATGAAAGTAGGCAGCACATTCTTCTTTGCTGGTGTTAATTGATGGCGGGCCCCATTGGCGCGTGTCATCTCCGCCCGGGCTTTCGATCTTAATGACATCTGCACCGAGATCGGCCAGCGTTTGTCCGGCCCAGGGCCCGGCAAGAATGCGGGCCAGTTCAATTACTTTTAACCCTGTAAGGGGCTTGGGCTTGTCTTTGCCGGCATTGTTCATTTCGTTGGCTTAATTTGATAGTTCGTTAATGTGCCAGGCCAGCGCGGAGTTACTGGAAATGACAGGTAATCCCAGTTCGGAACTTAAGGAATCGAGTAGGGAGTAAGTGCGTAGATTGGTGCAAGATGCAAACAGCGCATCGCAATCAGCTTCGACCGCAATGTATCGTAGCGCATCGATAATTGATTGCTCTGCAATTCTGCACACATTGGCCTCTGTCTGCTCATGAAATGAGGCAGCGGCGACGATGTTGAATCCATGTTTATGCAGGTGTTGAGATAGTTCAGCGGTTACAGAGGGCAAATAGGGTGTAAGCATACCGATGCGCGCTGCTTTCAGGTGTTTAAAATTGGCCTTTACTGCTGTTAATGGGTTTGTTACCTTGACCTTTGGAAGTATTTGTTTAACTTTTTGTTCAACGATGTCTTCACCAATGAGCGTTGTGCCAGATGTACATCCGTAAGCGATCACGTCAAATGGTGCACTGGCGGGAAACATAGCGGTGGCTAAGGGTATTTTCTCACGCATTTCCAGCAAGGATTCTGCTGTAACGTCTGCACCGCTTTCGATGCGAGTGTGGAACAGGCGAGTATCGTCCGGTAGCCAGGCGCGAACCTCTTCTTCGATGACTTCATCTGATTGCAGTACGATCAAACCCACACAGTTTTTGTGTGCGTAGTAGTCGCTTGTTTGGTAATCACTTTTCAACATTTGTTCAGCTCTAAGTTGGAAACAATCAGTAGCCTTGCTTGCTCATTCTTGCCTCATTAGCGACTTTGTTAGTACTTACCCTTTTTTTTCGCGCCGGTATAAAAAATAGTTGATAATTGATCGTTTGCTTGCTGCCAGAACGCAATATCTGTTGATCGCATTGGAGCTTTAACTCTGGCTTTATGTTGATGAAATCTGTGCCGATCTTCTCCGCGAGCCTGTTGAACATAAATTTTACCTATGACCTGATCAACGTTATCACCAATGTAGCTTTGAATCGCAAACCCGACTCGACGCTCAGATGATAAATTGGCGCCTGAACCATGTACTACTCGAGGATGGTGTAGGGACAATTGGCCAGGTCTTAATATAACAGGGTCGGTTTGGGCTTCGTCGACATCCGGCACTGTTTGACCGCGCGTGAGCATATTATCTTGCTCGTAGGTATCTATATGATCCAGCAAGGGCTGTTTGTGGCTACCCGGGACCATTCGCATACAGCCGTTATTTTCATTTACATCGGTTAATGCAAGCCAGGCGGTGACCCAGTTATGTGGTTCAAGACCTATGTAGCGTGCATCCTGATGCCAGCTGATAAAGCCGCTATTTTCAGGTTCTTTAATGAACAAAGTTGTGCCTGCAACAAGAATGTTGTGACCCAAAATGCTCTCAACGGCGTCTAGAATTCGGCCGTTGTGCGATAACTTGTCCAAAACAGGCAGAACATAGTGCGCATTATTGCGGCCAGCGTTATCCAGCAGCCCTGGCCAGCGCTGCATAGCGTCATCCAATTCGGATAGGCATTCAGCGGCGTCAGATTCGCTTAGTACCGTTATCGGTGCGATGTATCCGTGCTCGTTATACTGGCCAATTTGTTCAGCTGATAGACCGAATTGCATTGCGATGACTTTAGTTTTCTTACAGCGTGCAACAAAATATCAAGTAGCGCAAGAGCGGTGTCGGTATGTCGAAAGCAATGCCTCAAAAGACAAAGAAAATGCCGGGCAGTTAAACACAGGCCCGGCATGCAGGGAATCAGTTCGATTTGGGATCTGGAACCGTTTAGTTAATCAATCCTTCCTGTAAGAATGAACGTCTAATTAGCTCCAGGGATAAGGGCTGTTGCTCACTGGGTGTAGCTTACCTTCAGGATAACGAGAGAACCGGAAAGGCTCTAAGAGCGCTTGATCGTTACCCATAATTTCTTCTGCTACGAGGTGACCTACACCAATCATTTTGTAACCGTGATTGCTGTCGGCAATGACATGTACGTTTTCTCTGAATCGATCAAACACGGGAAAACTATCAGGCGTAAAACAGCCTAAGCCACCAGATGGTTCTTTTTTGAAGGTCGCTCTTTTACCTGAAAAACGTTCCTGGCAAAAGGCCAATGCGGATGTCCACATATGCGCAAAGTCTTCACCAACAATAAATTCTGGTGAATCCGGGCCGTACGGGTCAATAGCGACATTGTCGGCTGGTGTCATGACTTCGTAAGGCATTGCACCCCCTTGAATACCCCCGAAATGAAAGTCTGGTTTGTAATAAATGCCCCATTCTTCTTCGCGCAATACTGAACCATCGCTGTCTGAGTGAAGTGGTGCATCCGTATCGACATGGATAACCGGCGGCATCGCGCCATCGTTCGTTTTTTGTAAATCAGGATCGACACCGAGTACGCCTTCTTCAAGACACCAGTAGCGCCATGTTGGGATACCGTCGTGCGTCACTCCATCTGCACCTTTAACTGACACTTCCTTAGGTAGGTCCATCATGTCCCACAAGGTTTTTACCCATGGGCCTGCAGCGATAACCACTTGTTCACATTCAATAGCACCCTTGTCAGTTTCCACCGCCGTTATTGCTGAGCTGGCACCATTTGCACCTTTAAAGCCTGTAACGGTAACGCCAGTTTCGATAGTGACGCCAACAGCACGCGCTTTTTTCTCAAGCCCGTAGATCGCTGCCTTATTGTTGGCATAGCCACCCTTCTTTTCATGCAATACGGATGTGATACCTTCCGCTCGCCAATCAGAGAACAGCCCTTTCATGTAATCCATGCTTTTGTCTTTGCCTTCAACCAGCACTGATTCATAGCCAATGGCCTTTTGCTGTTCGTAGATAGAAACAATATCTTCGTGCATGCCTTCGTGGCTAATTTGCATGTAGCCAACAGGGTGGTAGTTAAAGGTCTCGGCGTCTGAATCCCATACCTCAACACTGTGCGCCATTAACTCACGCATCGCTGGCTGATAATAGTTGTTTCGAATAACACCGCAGGCAATACCACTGGCACCTGCCGCGACGCCGCTTTTATCAATTACCAAAATATCGGACCCAGAGCCCTTGCCCGAGGACTCGAGCAACTCGGCCAATCGCCATGCTGTAGATAAACCGTGAATACCGGCGCCCACAATGACGTATCGAGCTGTAGAAGGGATTCCCATAATATTCCTCTGTTTTGACCAGAACGCGTTTTAGTTAAGTGAGTATGGATGGAAATTTGATGGGTGGTTATAATATTTCAGACAGATAATATGGTAATTTGGACATTATGGGCGATTCTGAGTTACAGAAGCGGCACTTCGTTTTCGTGTTGGTACCGGGCTTTTCGCTCTTGGCTCTGGCCTGCGCAATTGATGTACTGCGCGCGGCGAATAGAGATGGCGGTTCTGAAGTGTATGGTTGGCAGCTGGCCAGCGTGCGTGGAGAGTCGGTATTGTCATCAAGCGGCTTACCGATGGAAACTGAAAACATTCAAGCCGTCAGTGCCGATAACAAAGCCGTGCAACGTTCAGTATTTGCCATTTGCGGTGGCGATACATTGCAATATGACGACAGTTCTGAACTCATTACAATGTTAAAACGCATTGCGCGTAGCAATGTATTGATTGGCTCAATTTCCGATGGCGCGTTCTTACTCGCAGAAGCTGGTTTATTTAATGGTTATCGTTCCACCATACATTGGAAATGTCTTGATGCTTACCGAGCACGGTTCCCGGACTTAGATACACGAGCATCTATTTTAGAGATGGACCGTAACCGTTTTTCCTGCGCTGGCGGTACGGCTAGCCTTGATTTATTTTTACAATTTGTGTTGCGGGATTTTGGTAAGGCACAAGTAGCGAGTATCGCAGACAACTATTTTCACGACACGGTACGCGACAGTTCAATAGATCAGGATGTGGCTCATGCGTATCGATACGCCAGTCAAAGTAGTGTGCTTGCAGAAGCGCTGCGCATCATGTCACTTAATCTGGATCAGCCATTGAGTATTGCCGACATCGCGAGGCAGGCAGGGACAACCCATCGAAGTCTTGATAGATTGTTTGCACGCCATATCGGGCATTCGCCGGCTCAATATTTTAAAAAGCTCAGGGCCAATAGAGCCGCAAACTTATTGTTACAAACTGCTATGCCGGTTTCTGAAATTGCCTTAGCCAGTGGCTTTAGCACGGCATCGCATATGGGGCAATATTTTAAAACGGTGTATAACATGACGCCAACTCAATACCGTCAAATGAGCTATAAAGAGCGCCAGGGTACGTGCGCGACATAGCGGCATCAGCGTTTTGTTTGAAGATCTATCTTAACGCGCGCAGGTTAGCATAGATGCACGATTGCGAACATTCTAGTAAATGCGTTTCAGACTATAACGCAGTAGCGTTGCAGGGTATTTGAACACTAACATGCGTGCCCGATGTTTCTCCTTGCTGAACCATATCGGCCGTACAGCTCTCGATACTAAGTTTTCCCCCATGTGCTTGGGCTATCAGACTGGCAAGGTGCAAGCCCAGGCCAAACCCACCTGTTGATCTGGTTCGTGATGCATCCGCTCTGTAGAACGGCTCGGTTACGTGCTCTATGTGTTCAGCCGCAATCCCTTGCCCTTTGTCGACTACATTGATCGTCAACAGTTTATCGGTATAGCTCAATGAGACAGTTACCAATGACTCGGTAACATCTGAGTGTTTTATGGCATTGCCAATTAGATTTCGCAGCATAATTCGTATGCGGGTATCATCCAGCTGACACTCAGGCATTTTATCCTGACATTCGAAACCCACCGTATTTTTAGCCATCTCACCAATGACCGATTGCACCAACTTTTTTAAATCGACCGATTGACGTTGTAGAGCAGCGTGACCGGATTTCATACGTTCACTTTCCAATATATCGGCAATCAGGAACTCCATTTCGAGCAGATCATCTTCTAGCCGTTGCCGCTCATTAGATATTGGGAGTAACTGTGTTGCGACTTTCGCGCGGGTTAATGGTGAGCGGAGCTCATGGCTTGCGCCCAGTAGCAACTGGCGTTTTGCATCGAGCATCTGTTCGATATCAGAGGCCATCGTATTTATGCTACCGGCTAACTGTCCCAGATCGTTATCATGTCTTACTGGCACTCGATAGGCCAGATCGCCTCCACCCATTTTCTTTACACCAAGCTTGATATCACGCACGGGTTTTAGCATGCGCCTGATAATGAGAAAACAGATTGCCAGAGAGCCTAGCATGATAAAAAGTGCTGGCAAAATTAAACTGCGGCGATGCTTTGCATTGCGCCGGTGCGTCAATTCATAATAAACCTGATAATCACCGACCACACTTTTTAACATGGTACGGTCTTCGTCACCGCTGAACTGGATGTTGTTGTTCTGCCGTTTACCCTGCTTATATGGGCGATCACGGAGTTGAGGTCGATTAAACGATTCCTCCTCAAAATCGAAGGCTTTTCCGGTCGTAGAGTAGTTCGTGTCTGGTCCAACAATATAAATATTGACGGGCAAGCGATCAGCCAATGCTCTGGCATTATTGATATTTGGAGGGTTGCCAATTTCAGCGTTAATAAAATCCAGATACTGTTCTATATGTGGTCGAGCATTGACTCTCCATTGTTGGGCAAAGCCATGCGCTATCACCGCAAATAACAAAATACTCATCATTAAACTGGCAATGATAAAAATGGCCAATAGACGTGCTGAGAGGGAGCGTTTCAATTTGACCGCTGGCGTTTTGGCAATACTTGATACATACTTCAGCATGTGGCTCACTCAGGTTGTCTTTTACCAACAAACGCGTAGCCCGAACCATAGACGGTTTTTATCGGCTCAGCCGGCTTCAACTTGGAACGCAAGCGGCTGATCAATATATCAACTGATCGACTGAAAATTTCTGTCTCTGTGCCTTTTAACTTGTTGAGAATATCGTCACGGCTAAAATCCTTGCCTGGCTCGTTTGCCAGCAACAAGAGTAGTTGATACTCCATTGTGGTTAGAATGATGGGTTTGTCCTTGACTCGCACTTCGCGTTGATCGGTATCGATTGCGAGATTGTCGAAATGTAGAATGGACGACGTGCGTGAATCTGCCCCTTTGCGTTTTACAATGGTGTTGATTCTGGCAACCAATTCACGCGGTTCGAAGGGTTTTGGTAAATAGTCATCAGCACCAATTTCCAGCCCAACAATGCGATCGGTAACATCGCCTCTGGCAGTTAACATTATAATCGGGATGTCGCTTGTTTTTCTGATAGTACGGCAAACATCAAAGCCATCCATCTCTGGCAACATGATATCGAGAATAACGGCATCAAATTGATTGGAATTTAGCGCATCAAAGGCAATGGACGGTTTGGTCGCCGATGTGATGCCAATGTCGTAGCGTAAACAATAGTCGCTTAGTAATGGCGCAAGTTTTACATCGTCATCTATAAGAAGAACATCAAGCATAACGTGTTAACCAAAAAGGGATGCCTAAACAGCCATTTTGCAGAATTGGCATCGATTCCACAAACGAAATGTGGCGGTCGACTTGACCGCCACAATTGGCGTACTCTATTGCGCTACTGGTACTCTAGCGACGCCACAACCCTTTCTTACCGCGATGGCCACGGGAGTTCATGAATTCCAGAACGTCTTCTTTCTGTTCCGCGTTCAGACTGTCCATGAAATTACCAAAAGCAACTACAAGCTCGGGTGCCACCGAATTAACCGTGGCCGTTTTGTTATTGATCAGTTCCAATGCTTTGCCCTGATCAAAAGATTCCGCTTCCAGAAGTGTTTTGAAGTCGTCACGAGCAGATCCCATTTCACCGTGCATGGCCTCTTTTGCGACCAATACTTGGTCTTTGAGCACGGACAATGCCTGTTCTTGGGTCGTATCAAGGTCCAGTTTATTGGATATATACGTGACCGCTCGCTCGGCATGCTTTGTATGGTCACCAGATCGGTCTTTTGCGGCGTAAGCGCCTGTAGCACCGATAATGCCCAGTGATAAGACAGCCGCGATAGTCAGTTTTGTTGATTTTTTCATCATTTGTTCCTGTTGGTTGAGTGATTAAATGGAGCAAACGTAGTATCGACTTTCAGCAGAGAATAAGCATTTCGCTGATGGAGCAACTTGTATCAGGGTGTAACAGGCGGTTTTTATCTACAGAAAGCCGATTTGGGCTCTTATCCTTCGGCCTGCAATAAAAGCGCTAAACGCTGACTTTTCGCTGACGCTTTTTCATCAACCAACGTCAAATATACAACTGCGTTTTTTAGAGGCAGAATCTCTCTTTTTAAACCGTTGGTTTGATTACTTGGAAAGCATCAATTTGTGTCTCAACTGTTTCACAATAGGCCGTTTTAATCACTGTATAACCTGATTTTCCTATGTTTTTGAGCCATCGCTGAAAATAGTCTTTAGCACTTCTTTTGAAGAACGAGACATCCGACACACTGTAACAAGTTAAGTTGTTTTCAAGCTCACACCCGTCTATTTAATGGCACAGAAATTCCTTCTCGCAGGGGCATAGATAGTGGCTGACGTGTAGCCATCGCTTGACCCATGCCAGGAGAACAACATGTCCAGCCCAGAAAATCAGAAAAGTATTCTAGTGACCGGTGGTGCAGGTTACATCGGTAGTCATGTTGTCAAATTGCTTGGCGAACGTGGAGAATCCATTGTTGTGCTGGATGATCTATCTACTGGTAATCGCGATGCTGTTTTGCATGGTGTTTTTGTACAAGGTAATACGGCAGATGCTGAGCTTGTATCCAACGTGATGCAAAAGCACAACGTGGCTACAGTGATGCACTTCGCAGCACACACGATTGTACCGGAGAGTGTGGAGAACCCGCTCAAGTACTATAGAAACAATACGTCGGCAACTCGCACCTTACTCGAGTGTGCTTCAGATGCGGGAATAGAGAATTTTATTTTCTCGTCTACCGCCGCAACCTACGGTATCCCGAAAGATGCCTCCAAGCCCTGTTGTGAGTCGTTACCGACAGCGCCTATCAACCCGTATGGCATGTCGAAACTCATGTCTGAGCATATGCTGCAAGATGTCAGTGCAGCATCAAACCTTAAGCACGTAATACTTCGTTACTTCAATGTTGCTGGCTGTGATCCAGACGGATTGATTGGTCAATCAACCAAGAATGCAACATTGCTGATCAAAGTGGCTTCAGAGGTCGCTGTAGGAAAACGCGATTCTCTAAAAGTGTTTGGAACCGACTATCCAACCGAAGATGGTACAGGTGTACGTGACTACATCCATGTGAGTGATTTGGCCAGTGCGCATTTATCTGCGTTGGATTATCTGCGCGAGGGTGGTGATTCCACGTTAATGAATTGTGGTTATGGACAAGGGTACAGCGTACGTCAGGTAATTGATTCAGTAGCGCGAATCAACGGTAGCCCAATAAACGTGATCGAAGAACCCAGAAGGGCAGGCGACCCGCCGGAACTGATCGCAGCAGTTGAAAAGATTGGAAAAACACTGGACTGGACTCCGCTGTATAACGAACTGGATGTCATCGTGAAAACATCACTTAATTGGGAGCAGAAGTTGCAGCGACGGGAACTAGGTAAAGATGCAGCTTGATACGTCTGAACAGGGACAGGGAGTGCAACCATTGCGTGCTATAGGCTCCATTATGACCAAACGAATTGTAGTTGTATTGTTAACGGCTTTACTCTTGGCAGCCAGTGCTTGCAGTACGGTTACAACAACTGGGTCAGTTTCTGCAAATAAGCAATCGCGCTGGCTGCTGTTGCCTATTGACAATCTATCTTCAACACCACAGGCAGGTGAAAAAGCGCAAAGTTTGTTGGAAACACATTTGCGCAAACGAGGTGTTAATCAGTTAGAAACGTATATTGAAAGAGATGAATTGAGTTTGCTTACGCTACTAAATGTGCAAAAACAAGTTCGCACTGCAACAGAGTGGGGCCGTGCATCTGGTTATCGCTATGGTTTAAC
>CAYSZH010000094.1:0-17376 GCA_964435305.1 uncultured Granulosicoccaceae bacterium | reverse complement strand
CATCCACTCCATCATAGGCCTGGCCACCACTTAGGTTGCCATCCCAAAAAATCTCAATTGAATCATCATTAAACGCCTCATCAGAGTCTGCAAAGGAAGGCCCGTTCTTGGCAAAAACATACAAATACAAACGCTGTTCATCATGCACAGCGGCCCACTGATAACCGGTTTCACCATCGGCCACTACAGCACCAGAGTCCACAAGCAAGTTATCGATAAGCAATTCATTAAAATCCACATCCAATGCTTCAGAATTTATCCAGGCATCGTTATCAAAGTTGCCGTCAACAACGGGCGCAAGGGTTGCAGGTGTTGCTGGCACCCGCACTCGGGGAAGCACTGCGTCACCATCCCTGGGGCTAGCGGCATCAAATGGATCAAAACCTTCGCGCCGTTCAGCAAGGTTACTTAGCGAATCACCATCCTGATCAAATGACGTGTTGTAGCCACTGTCCAGTACAGAAAATGTGGTGTCTGCCTGTATGTTATCAACAACGGAACTTGCTCTTGCGAGCAACAAGTCCTGCTGCCCGATTTGTTCGGTCCACTCAATAAGCAATTCGACTCGGCTGCCCTGTGCAATGCTCGTGCTGCCAACCCAGTTGTCCACACCGTCTTTTTCCATCACGATGCGAGTGCCATTGATTGTTGTTAAAACGTCAAGGTTCTCTGCCACAATTGCACGCGTGTTTAGCATGGAAGGCGGTGAAAGCGTTAAAGTGGTCTCACCCTCTACCCCAATGTGTACTTCACCCTCGTTACCAGCACTGCAGGCCGACAATAGCAATACCACCGCAGCCAGCAACCTTTTTCGGTGCCCAGAAAAGCAGGGAAATTGCTTATTTTGACTAGTCATGGTTGTACCACACTGATTGTGATTTGGCAGCGACCCCCTTCGCAACCGGTATTATCTCCACCTGTATTGCTGATCGCGCCAACAACCAAACCGGCTGCGAGAACACCCAACACAAAGTAAAGCACTCTTCTGGAACCAGATCTTTCTGTCCTAGCGGCCGCTGCCGTGGTAACAGGTGGTTCAGCCACAATGCTGTCTTTGCCGGGAATAACGGTTCGCCTTAGCGGATTGAAGGCGTACCCTCTGACCGTGCGATTGCCAGCCATGTCGATCGCTTGAATGTAATATTCAACATTACGCGCAAGCGAAGGATCGGTGGGCACATGTGCAATGTAGGTCGAGGAAAAGGATATGCGTTGCATTAATACACTGCTGTAAGTTGGATCACCTTCAAAACGATAAAAGAGACTGACAGAATCCAGCTCGTCGTCATCTACCACGGTCGCTGCGAAACTTTGTCGAACAGCGCTGTCCGCCTGGGAAACTATTTCGTGTTCAATAAGAGGCGGTTCAACATCGATTCCAGAGGTGGAGAGTCCGGATGCGGACTGCGCCTGGGCAGTGGACGTGAGTATCTGAGCGGCAGCAAACCAAAATACAAATCCAATTTTAAATAGCTTATTAACCAAGGCGAACTCAGCCCTCCTCGGCCGATACACACTATTAAACAGCGAGCTAATATACCTTTACGTGCCTGCCGGGCATACACTGACAACCGACAAATACGCTCCTCTCGTAATAATACCTCTCATCTGGCTCAGTTCCGCACCTAATTTGTGTCTGATCTGTGTCTCATTGGGGCGGATTAGGACAGACGCAGGCTGAAAACCTCGCCAACAGTGGCTATTTCAGCTGCTCCGAACGCTTTTCGCACACAGTTGTTACACTTCTATTAGAATGTGATTATGAGAAACGGGCAGGATATTTGTCGGTGAACAAATACAGAAAATACATCCCAATCATTGCTTTGGTGCTGGTTGGGCTAGGTGTCAATCTCGATAAATTCGGTATTGACCTTGATGCGCTTTCACGCGGGCAATCCCCCAGCCTGCAATCATCAGGCAATAGGAACTCCGGCAGTTCGCAGTCGCAAAACGACTCCAGCGGGCACCAGGCGCCCAGTTACGCACAATGGTCTGACACCAAACCGGCTCTAAACCTTTGGCATATATTTGAAGGCGAAATAAACCGCAAGCAAAAGCCAGTCGGTTATCATTCGCGCCCGGGTGGCAATGACCCCGCCAATGCGAAAGTCGTTAGTGTTCGCGACAAACCGAATAATGCTGGTATTTATACAGCAACCATTGCAATAAAAGACGGTAGTCAGTGGAAGGAAAAATTTTCATCCTTCTTCCCGGACGACATGTCCAGGGACGAAGTCATTGATGTCATCTTGCATGCTTATAGCGAAAGCAAAAATCCAAAAAGCCAACCATGGCAAGGCCCATCTGGGCAGGGCTTTAATATTCAGGGATATACCTCATCTCGCGGCGGCATCAACACCGCATTTCCGGTCTACGTTCGCTAGTACCGCTTGCATCAAAGGCGGTTCGCTTTTGAAACGTGCAGTGACTCGCCGTCATTTATATGGCGCCGATCTGTCGTTAAGACACTACTCCAGCCACCACCAAACCGTGCATTCGCCCTATTTCGGACAGATAACGGTATTGCCAAGCTGAATCAGGTCTCTTGGAAGTCTAAGTAGAGAAAATTAAGCCCTTCTCAGTTGCACAATTGGGCATGGATGTCGCACAACACAGGCATTGTTCAATCAAACACACTGGCGGTGATGGCTCCGGCGGTAGATTTAGAGAACACCGCATGCGAGCAAGCTCTTCAATAACCACAAAATGTGTCCGTTCAAAAAAGCAGCACGGCACCGTTGGCCTGTTTTTATCCATTGCACTCGCAATGCTGTGCATGACGTCCAGTGTTTCCTTACACGCGAGCGATCAGGATGAGTCAGCAACTGCACTCACTGCAGATGTTGTTTCCATTGAAGAGCGACTCGGTTATATCCAAACTGTTTTAACCCAAAAGCTTATTGAGCGGCGTACCCTTGGCGACAAGATTGCGCAAGCCAACGAGCAGGACAAGGCCGATTTTCGGCGCCAGGCGGATTCACTGACGGCCGACATTGCACAACTTAGAGAAACTATCGAACACATAGCTATTGGGGGCATCGATACAACACTCTTTGCACCTGCTGTAAAAAATAAAGAACGCAACTGGCGTACTGATGTCGCACTGATCGCTCAACCAGTAATCGACAGCCTTAAGGAAGTCACTGAAAAACCACGTCGCATCAAATCACTGAATGAACTGATCAATACAAAATCGCTTGAACTTGAAACAGCAGAAACTGCATTACAAAATATCGCTGCTGCTGGTTTATCCAACAGCTCCGGAGAGCTGAACACAACGATCAGTAACTTGAACAATAAGTGGCATAAACGCAAGACAGACGCGGAAAATCATATCGATATTGCCAAAATACAACTCGAGTCTCTGGCAGGTAACGAGCGCTTGTCTACCACAATCTACAAAGCCTTAATCAAATTCTCAAAAGGCCGAGGTCTGACCTTGGGCCTGGCAATATTGGCCGCAGTTTTGGTTTGGTGGGCGGTGAGCTTTTTGATGAATGCTTACCGTCGAGTACTACTTAACAAACGTGAGGCGAATAGCCGAACGCGTTACCGACTGGCGAAATACAGCGTTCAGGCATTACGAGTTGCACTTATATTAATCGCTGTGTTCATCGTTTTTTATGAACGACACGATGTATTGTTACTCGGCTTACTTATCCTGTTTTTAGTTGGTTTTGCACTGAGCGCTAAACACTTACTTCCTCGTTATGTGAAAGAGGCAAGGTTACTCCTGAATTTGGGTTCGGTCCGCGAAGGTGAGCGCGTAGTGATCAACAATCTACCCTGGCGAGTCGAATCAATCAATATGTACAGTGTATTCCGAAACCCTGAACTCAACGGCTTTATTCGTTTGCCATTGGCCGAACTCGGTCATTTATGTTCACGACCGATCGGCGTCGAAAACTGGTTCCCAACAGCCAAGGGGGACTTTGTGTTGATAGGAAGTGAAGAGCTATATGAAGTCATTTCGCAAAATCCTGATACCGTTGAGCTTCGAAAACGCGGTGGCGCTATTCTAGCTGTGCCATCACCGGAGTTTTATTCTACAAAAATGACGAATCTCACCCGCAGTGGAACGTTTGGGACAACAAACCTGTTCGGTATTGATTACCAACACCAGTCTATTAGCACAAGTGATGTACCGGTGAGCCTGGCAGAGGCAATTACAAATGCATTTAAAAACAGCGATCTTGCAGACGCAATTAAAGATATTCAAGTAGAGCTTATGGAAGCTGGTAGCTCGTCACTTAACTACTGGATATTTGTCACAATTGATAGCTCAGTTGCTCGCTCTTACTATCGTATTCAGCGTATCGTGCAGTCGGCCTGTATCGCCAGATGCGGCTTGGAACAGTGGAGCATCCCTTTCCCGCATGTTTCTATCGTTCAAAAGCAGGCAGCCAATGAAAACAGTGTTCAAAAACTCAAATACCACACCGGCACCGGTTAGGGTGAAATTTATACCCGTCATGTAACGTTTGTGACAAACCAATTTGCATTGATTTAACCCTGATCAACAAATTTAACAGAGGTTTATTTATCTTTACACTTATACATGTCATTTGGTGACATAAAATGTAGTTGTGCATCGCATAATGAGCTAGGATTGCTGGCTAATTAACGGTTCTCGCAACAGTCGGTAAGTGGAGTTATCGGATCTCATGTCCAGGCGAAGTGAATACACAAAAAGCGAACTCCGCAAACGTATAGTCGACGCTACTCAAAATCTTGTCATTGTGCGCGGTTCGAGGAACGTGCATGCCCGACAAATTGCAACGGCCGTAGGCTATACGCCGGGTATGCTTTATTCGGTGTTCGTAAACCTTAACGATATTTTTTCACACGTCAACGCTCGATCAATTCAAGCCCTCGTATCCGACTGCGAAAAAGCCACGATAAGAACAAGCACAGCGGAAGATGCGCTTCACTCAATATGCAAAGCGTACTTGGCATTTGCGGTAGTGCACACAAACGAATTTGAACTGTTGTTTGACAAACGATTTTACGATCGAAAACTGGAAGTACTTGAGGATGCAAGAGGAAAAAGGGACGCTTTTTTTAGCTTAATACACTTACATTTGAAAAGACTCTCGCCAGATGCAACAGACATGCAGCTGGAAGTTGGCTCACGCTCTCTGTGGGCAAGTGCGCACGGCATTGCAGTTCTGCAATTGCAAAGCAGATTATTCTTAACCCCACCCCATTCAGATGTAATAGTTTTGGAGCATTTAGTTGGATGTTTTCTTCAAAACTGGCAGAACAGCGAAGTTACAACAAGCACCGCCTAAATACGTACGCTACATTACGGTGCAATCGTATCTAAAATTTGAGCCCTTCAATTTCGCGTTGTTCTTTAATTAACTCAGTGCCAAATGACAAACGTGAGGTACTGGGCGTGCGACTGTCCATCACCCGCCAAAACGGCGTAATATCTTCAATGTTCGCACCTGCAACAAGCGACTCATGAGCCGCTTCGGCAATGGTGCGCAAATGAAAGCCCACCGTAATCGGGCAGGTAACATCCACCTTGTCTTCCTTTGCAAGTCTTTTACGTAATTCTGCCACTGACAGAGATTCACCGTACAAAACGGATCTGATATGCGTTTCTACCATAAGGGCTGTTGGTCGCACCATACTTTGACCTGCCTTCATTCCCGCAAAGTCTTTAGGTACCACGTCTATTTCGGCATCTAATTCGCTATTAAGTCGTTCGGTCCACGATTCGTATTGACGCACGCGCAATATCCTCTTTAATTAATATCTATGGCCACGTTTATCGATAAGGGCCGAGATTCGGTAATAATGCAGCACAATTTGCACCCAACCACATTTTGGGATATTATTCCCAAACGCAAATAAAGGGATAGCTGACATGACACACGTAATCAAACGATTCACCTGGACATCCATGCTGCTACTGCTCTGCAGCATGGCACCTATGAGCAATCCAGTCCACGCCTGCGGCGGATTCTTCTGTACAACCGTACCGATCGATCAGGCCGGCGAACAGATTATATTCAGAAAAGACGGCGACACGATCACCGCCATCGTTCGCATACTCTATGAAGGCAATCCGGAAGACTTTAGCTGGGTTGTTCCTGTACCAGACACGCCGGAACTCAGTACCGGTTCCGATGCCACTTTTGATGAACTGGATAGAATCACCCGTCCTGTATTTAACCTAACGACGATTGGTCAATCCTGTACGCCTGTGTTTGCGTCCCTGGGAAGTCTGGATGGTGGTTTTGCCGAAGCAGCAACCGCTGCAGATTCCAGTGTCGTTGTTGAGCAGGAGCTCGTTGTCGGGCCCTATGAAATTCAGGTTATCAGTGGCACTGATGCCTCCGAGATGATCAGTTGGCTCACTGAACGAAACTATGACCTTTCGGACAGAGGTGAAGAACTCATTACTCCTTATGTGGAAGATGGAATGAAATTCGTTGCCTTGCGACTCAGTGCAAACCAGACATCAGGCAGCATTCAACCGCTGATCATGAAGTATAAAAGCGACAAACCAATGGTGCCCATTCGCTTAACAGCCGTTGCAGCACAAGAGGACATGGGAGTCGTGACCTGGATTGTTGGAGATGCTCGCGCCGTACCGGAAAACTATTTACATGTCATACCCAACTACACAAAACTGAATTGGTACACAGGTTCATTTAACGCCTACGTCAGTTACCAAACTCTGATTACAGACGCCATGGATGAAGCTGGTGGCCAGGGCTTCGCCACAGACTTTGCTGCACGTATTAACACAGACCTGACAGCTCAGCTGACACAAGAAAGTTTTTACACAGGACAACTGATATCAATAGCCGAAATAGACAATGATGCTGACGCACTGGTTCGACTGTTCAATATCGGGCTCAGTGACGCCTACCGTGACCGCTTTCGAGCATTATTGCCGGCTCCTTCAGGTCAGGATGATCGTATCTATCAGAATACGCAAGCACTGCAGGTTCAGTTTAGCGCTGACGAGCTAAACACTGCACGAGCGGCTGTATTGCAAGCCCTAACGGAGATTGAAATTGATCCACTAAGAAATACGCTTGAGCACATTCCTGAAGGTGCTTATATGACGAGGCTGTACACAACTCTCTCGGCAGATGAAATGACGCTGGACCCTGTGTTCGACTTCAACGCTAATATGGCAGACCAGGGACTGACAAGACAGGCCACTCTGAATCAAAGCTGCACCGACGGTGGCACGAAGTGGAGTCTGACACTGGGCCCAGGAACCGGTCGTGATGGTGAGGTGGTAATTAATTCTGAAACCGAGGTGCCATTTTCAGTGCCAATAGCGCTTGATGATCAGCCTTCCGTATTTTTAACGCAAAGAACATCTGGATCAACCATGCCAGAGATACAAACCGAAAACCGGTTTGATGTAGCATCGATCGATAGTAGCGGCAACTTGGTCGCTGCGGCCCCAGTAGACAATGATACTAACGGTAATGAAACGGATGTAACTAACACCATGCTTGCCATGAACGATCGTGGCAGTGGGGGCTTTCTGGGAGGTTTTTCCATCTTGTCAATTCTTCTGGGAGGTATTTTCTTCTTGGAAAGAACGACGCGCCGGCAGCGTGACGCAGGTCAATAAATTTTTATTTCACAAGCCACATCTGAATTAAATCCACAATAGACTGGTGTTTGTCATCAACGCGCTAAGCCGGTCGCATCGGCCTCCAGATCTAAATATGAGGCCGATGCGACCATCCATTCCTAATTGAGTGGGTGTAATCCGTTAACTAACGTCACAGCCCACATAATTAAATTAACCCATACTGACTGTTGATCTACTCAGAGCTCCTTGTTAACGTCCTAAGTCCTAAATAATGCAGATTACATTCAGGCACATCCTTCGTCTGTATGAGAGGTGCGCCCAGATAACTATGTAACAATCAGGCCATGCAAGAGCCAATAACATCAGACAAAGTTACTAAGAGGCTAGAATCAAATATTGATAAAGATCAATCAATGATTCATCAGCCAATTGTAATAATTAGCAGCATTGAAACTACGCTGTTGGAGAAGTTTCCTGATCATTACATTCAAGTCAATGCTGGTTCGGCCAGCACACAACTAGCTTCTAAGAAAAATTTCAGTGTGTGCCTGATCGATGGACGCGGGCTGGAATTAAGCTTGTCAAATGTTCCAGCTATCGCACACCTCTTTGATGTAGCGCTTACAATCGTAAACACTGAATCGTCACTACCAACCGATTCACAACAGACACCGACTAATCTAACACTGATTACGGAATCGGAATTTGGTAGTAATTCATTGGATCTACGATTGCAGCAGGCCTTGCTTTCAGTTAAAAATTCCGCTAAGCGAACCAGAAGAACAGCTGGCATTGACACTGACATCGCCGAATCAAGCATTATTAAGGAAAATGCCTACGAAATTCTAACCAACCTGATGTCAGTTTCGAACGATTGGATAGTTATCAAAGATCTGGATAACCGTTTTAGCCTGGTTTCAAACCGGTTCGCTCAAACTTACAACAAAACGATATCAGAGCTAATAGGTAAAAACGACCTGGAATTAGGCACCGCTCCCTCGCTTGTACTAGGGACATCCGAAAACAATTGGCACGGGTTCTGGGCTGACGATTTAGACGTTGTTAAATCTGGCGAACCCATAGTCAAAGATCATCTCTTAATCGGAGAAGATGAGGAAAGCGAAACGCGAGAACGTTCGGAGAAAATTCCGCTGAAAGATAAAAATGGCAATGTCTTCGCTCTGCTTGTCTGTGTGTCCGAAACCAAAAAGCAAATTCCGAAATCGCCACAACACGTCCAAGTGTCACAAAATGCCTGGGAGAACAAATCTAATTTGCAACTTTCACCTGTTCTCAGGCAAATGAATGAAGAGCACACAAGAATTCAAAAACTAAACGACGAATCTCAATCTGCGTACAAAAGTAAAAACGATTTTATCGCAACTTCAAGCCACGATTTAAGACAACCCCTACATGCCTTAGGCATGTTTATCGAATCATTGGAAAAACGGCTCAGCAAAGCGGAAGAATTGAAACTACTCGGCAAAATAAAACAATCCTCTCAAACACTCAATTCATTGCTCAACGGTATTCTGGATATTTCCAGACTAGATGGCGATATGGTGGAGCCAAAAAAAGCACACTTTAATATTGCCAACTTACTCAAAAGTATAAACGATGAATTTCAACCGCTTGCCTCAGCTAAATCATTGACACTGCATACCAATATTTCTAATACGGTGGTTTATACCGACTCTTTACTTCTAAACCGGATACTGCGCAATCTTGTTAGTAACGCTATCGCTCATACCACCAGTGGCACAGTTAACATCACAACAGAGATTCATGCACACTATCTAGTAGTGAGTGTCGCAGATACCGGCCCTGGCATTCCAGAGAATCAGATAGAGGCTGTTTTCGAGGAATACTGTCAGCTTAACAACCCCGAAAAAGAACATTCAAAGGGTTTGGGCTTAGGGCTTGCAATTGTAAAACGGTTGGCGAGACTTTTGGAGCTTGACGTAACGCTTGAATCAGTCGTCAACGAAGGTTCTCGCTTCTCCGCTCAGGTGCCACTCGGTGATGAAACTGCCCTGCAACCGCTTGTAAATAACTCACTTGATACATTACATGCGCCATACCGGCTTTTAATCGTCGATGATGATACTAATGTGCTCGAAGCGATGGAAGGCATGCTGGAAGATATCGATTGTGAAGTCTATACCGCCACGAATATCTCAGAAGCATTAGAGATTATCACCGAGCTTACTAACCTGCCGGATATACTATTGGTTGACTATCAACTGCAAAAAGGCGAAACAGGGGTAAGTGCTATTGAAGAAATCTGTACACTGGCTAACAAAGAAATTCCAGCTGTCATCATCACTGGAGACACGGCGCTAGAAAACTTAAGACGTGCAGATAATAGCGCTATGCGAGTGTTAAACAAACCTGTCAGCCCAGACAATCTTTTTAAAACCGTCAATAGCATCATGGCAGAAGAAAAAACCAAACTGCAGACTCAAACTGATTGATGCGTTACCGGAGTAGAAAGCGATATGCCTTCTTCCAAACTGACCTGCAATGCAGTCTCCATGAAATACTGGCGGGTTTTTAACAAAGAATGTTCGTCTTTAGTATAGTAATGCACTGACCATTCAACCGCATGATCACCCGTATCCTGCAAGCGAATTTCCACCGGATGTTGCGCCTCTATCGCGATGTCATGGTTTTCGCAAACTTTAGCAAACACTTTTTCGAATAGCTTGTGCACATCAGATGGCGGGATGTCGTAACCAATTTTAAATTTGAGAGTCTCGCGCAAACCCCTGGCTGATGCAAAGCGAGATAAATTGTGTACCGTATAATCACGTATCTTGGAGTTACGGATCATAATGCGATGATTGTCCACCATATCTAGCAGAACAGTGTGAAAGGCGAGCGTACGGTACACCACCGCAAAGGTACTTTCACCCGACTCGGTTAATTTTATTACGTCGCGCTCGCTGAACATCTTGGTATTTAATATCACCAGGCCGCTAATAACATCTGGCGCCCAGGCGCTTTGCGTCAACGCTAAAAAAACACCAATAAATCCAATAACACCACCTGCTTCTAGAACACTGCCAAAGCCCGCCACTCTAATAATGGATATCAGCGCCATAATTGCGATAAACGCGCTGATAAATATTGCCAGGGCACGGGAAGCATAGGTATCAGCGATCCGCTGACCATCAGTACTTTGTACTTTTCGACCATAGCGTGAGCGCACAAAACTTCCAGACAAGTGGGTCGCAAGGTAACTTAAATAAATAATGACCAATATGGAGAGTAGTTTTATACCGATGTTTTGCCCATATTGGCCTGCACCATAAAATCGAAAATAGCCTAAAAGACCAATAGCGAGCACGTTTAGCCCTCGAATCACATTGGTATAAAAGTCTTCTGCCTCGTCACTTCCGTTTTTTTTGAAAAATGATTTAACGATGAGAGGTGCAATGATAATGAGTACAACATTAACCAGTAGTAGAATTAACAGCAAGCTACTGTTCTGTGCAAACAACTGATTGATTCGCTCGCTCATAAGTTATTGTCCATTAAACACACGACCGCGGGGGCTATTGCGTTCAGCCTTCAATTAGCAGTGGCCACTGGAATACTGCCTGACCTCCAGCGATCATAGTAGTTCCGCGACCCCGGCAACGGTGTAAACCCCATCTGGTAGTCAAATCGATTTCCTCTTACAAGCCGTGGCACTATAGAAAATTCTACGCGGCTACCCTCGTTCGAAGACACCAATTTACCTCTAATCACTGGACTGACAGCCGATGCTAATCGGGCCTCAGACCGGATTCGTATATAAAACTGCGTAGGTAGCTCTGGATCATCTTCAGCTTCAACGGCGGCACTGATACGCACCGCATTTGAATCAGGGGCACGCGTAATCGACACATCAGAAAATATCGGAAACACACCTTCGCCACTGCGCTTCTCGATCACTTCTTTCATTAGTTGCCGCCAGCGATCATTAACTTGCTCTAATTCACAGCCGATGTGTTGTAGGCTAATACGCCAAAACTGGGAGCCTGATAAATTCTGAGGCGCATCGTCTCTGGCTGTGGCTCTTAAAAAGTCGCCAATCGAGTTCGTGCCACAGGTATCACTCATGGCTTGTACCCAAATATCACCTATGCCATACAACATTTCGGGATCGTACAATTCTTCGAACAAGAAACGATTGGAGAGTTGATCAAAATTGATATCTTGTCGTTCCCAGGCAATTGAAGAAACAAGCCAATTACTGTTGCGGGCCGGTTCATCGGGCACAATGGAGAACGATGTGTATTGCGCCATGCCCTCAATAAAAAATCCGACTGTGCCACCTTGTTTCGACAAGTTACGCTGCGATTCAACCGATTGAAATACATGGGCCGTTTCATGGCTTAGTACACGACGAGTCAAGGGATTTACTTCGTCGGTGGAGCCAATGATCATTTTGATTTTTTTCCATGTGGCAAGCCCCAGCGCATGCTCACTTTCTGAGGTCATATCGACCTGAGACACTGGGCGCTCCTGCGCCGAGAGCATCGTAGCAAGGGCATCATAGTCGTCTTCTGCATACTCTAAAAGTGCTTCCATGGCCGCAGTGTCTTTAAGTGCGAATGCAAAATTGTAGTGTTCGGTCTGCTCATAACCTAATTCAGCACTGGACAACTCGTTTGATTTGGTTTGAATAAGGGTACTCATCCAACCCGCCACTAGCAAAAACCCGAAAACCGTTGCAAGAATGGGCCATACTCTGGCGGCTTTGGATGTACCCGGAGTACGCGGACGCGAATCGGTGTTAGTCCAAAGTAAATAGCTCACAACATATAAAATTGCCGCAACAACCAAATGAAAGCCAACCACTTGCCAATCTATTAGCAGACGCTGGCCGTCGTATTCGTTGTTGAAAAATTCAAAAATACTAAAAAAAGCAGGTGTACCAAAAGCGGACTCTATCCACACAAGTGCAACTAAATACACACTGTAGACCACCAAACCAATGGTGCGAAACCAGGAAATAAACACGCCATGCGATACGATCACTATTGCGAACAGGCAGCCGCGTAATAGCAATGTGGCATCGATGTGCCAATATGGCTTACCCGTTAAACTCTGGTTGTTAAAAGAGAGCAGCAGTATTTCAATTATGTGCTCGACCAACAACAAGGTGCATAACAAAATACAGGCAGAAAGCACTTTGATAAAAAAGATTGCCGCACGGCTAACTGGCAGGCTATGCAGAAAGTCAATTGTGGCGTCGTCAAATTCTTTTGGGAACAAGCTGTAAGCTGCGATCATATAAAAGAGAATTGCGAATATAGCTAAATCGACACTGGTGCCAATATCACAATACTCCCCACACCAGGATGAATAACTTTCTTCATCAATTCTTAAGGTGGCAAGCTCGGTACCGTAAAAAAGAACAGCAAGACATAACCAAAGGCCCGCAAAAGGCATTAACTGCCGCAGCTCTTTAAACAGAAGCCTAATCACTTTATGTTCACTCTACCAATCCACAACGGTATGGGGTTGTGGAAATAGTCGCTCTCGTATTCAACGACCACATAGGCTCTATCTCCTGGCGCGTAGGCAGCATCCACACCGTGAACCGGGCTCATCGCACAATCATGACGGTCCCTTTCCTTTTCACGCATTTCGGTTTCTTCATCAAACGCCGAATGATATTGATGTCGAAGTACACACTTCCCTTCAGGTAACAAATAGTTTGGCTCATTTGAAGCATAGCTAACATCAAACCGGTGTACGCTATTGTCGCGTACACTTTCGACGTTCACGGCTAAATCTGGAATTTTTTCAAAGAGCGATTGAACAGCGGCGGTATTGGCATCTCTTGTAAGCCATGCAAGCCATCCTTCCGTAAAATCTTCAAAGCTAATTCCGGTGATCCGTTCAAAACGGCTAAGGTCATCGTGAAAAATCCGGAAAACCGATTCAACTGAGCTGGATTTGACATCTTCCGACAGATAATCTGATGCCAATTGGAACAACACATCTGGGCCTTGCAAACTCTGCAGATATAATAGCGCCGTATAAGACAACGCATTTGCAAGCTCATACCCCAATTTGTCTGTGACAGTTTGCCAGCCATGCAAAGGGTGTACAGTATTGGGTAGACGGCTTTTTGCAAACACAGCTAAAGCAAGTAGCTCATCATTGTTATCGCTAACAGGAGCATCCGCCCCACCTTCGGTCCACCAACGCGCCAGGCCATCCAGTATCCAATGACGCGATTCATAGTCGAAACGTCTATTACTGATTTCCAGTAGTAAATGATGCATGGCGATGAAGTTGAGATTAGCTAGCTCGTATTCGTCAAAGTCCAGAAAGTTAGCGTAAACCAACACACCATTGACAAGACGCGGGCTCACATCGTTTTTCTCTCGCTCTGTGTCTAGCGCGATACGTACCGCGGGCAAATTGCTCAGGCCTATATCAGTCTGGAATCGTTCGATTATTTCAGTAGCTGACTGCATAACGCCGTTTCCAATTGGACGATGTGCCTCGTTCAGGAACATAACCGATAAGGCGGGCTGCGATGAGCGCAACACGGTATCACCCGAAAAAGCATAATATTCAGTTTTCCATTTCTCTTGAACAGTGGCATACACACCAAAGCAGCCTAAGGCGAGCAGCCCAAGCGCTGCAATGTCTCGCATGGTAATGGGTTTTGACAAACGCTCAACCAGAGAGCCTTCATTCACTAAAGCCAGAAAAAACGCCGCAAGTGTAAATGCCATTGCCAACAAACCGGTTTCGATAAGGTCTTGCCATGGAATCTCGGTTCGTTCAAAAGAGAATAGCTGCGAATCCATCAAGGCAATTGGCCCCAAACGGGTTTGATCAAACCCGGGCAAATTGATCAGGAACATCAGCGCCAGCGCCAGCCCCACATACAGCACCAGACGTACCCTTCCTGTGAAACTGAAACAAAAAACAATGCTCCAATACAACCAGATAATAGCCAGAGTACGAATAAGTACCAATAACATATAGCGTTGATCAATCATTTCGGAAGCACTGGACGATGCTCTGGCAATTACAACCAGAATCGCACCTGTTAAAAACAGGTATACCAAACCCATGAAGTATTTCTGTAGGAGCTGTGCGACAGGACGTATTGGCAGAGCCTCAACAAAATGACGCGTACCACCTACGTACTCGCGCGCAACTAGCCGATTACCGACAATAAAGGTGATGAGCGGAATCACGGTCACGAGAGAGAAACGAACAACCTGCAAACCGCTTAAACTGAATGAGCCTGCCCGATTTTGTTCCAACACCAGTAACAACACCAGTAAGAAGCCCATTAGGAGTAACAGGAATGCCAGAAAGTGTTCTCTGACATCCTTAGAGAGCAAACTTATCCAGGCCATAACTTAGACAGACCGCGCTACAACAGCAATAAAGACATCTTCAAGGCTCATACTGTCTTGCTGCCAACCTGAATTTAATGTGGGACGCAACGGTGTTCCTTCCGGGAACTGCAACACCAGCACGCGCCGGCCGTGTCGTTCAGTATTTTGTAATACTAACGTTGTCTCTGTCACAAACGGTCCTGGTGGATAATCATGCGCGTAGTACTCCGCTGGAATGGAATACGTCGCAATGCTATTGGACAAGGGAGCAAGCGCACCTTCATAAACCGATTTACCCGATTCGATAATACCGATTCGATCGGCGATGGCTTCTATATCATCAATTAGGTGTGTTGAGAAAAAAATGGTGGCATCAGATTGCCGGGCCTCTTCACTAACTAGATCGAGAAACTCACGCCGGGCAACCGGATCCATTCCGGCAGTTGGCTCATCCAAGAGTAAACACTCGGGCTGAGTGCCTAAAGCAACCGTCAAAGCAAGCTTCGCTTTCATGCCGCCAGAAAACGTACCTATTTTTCGTTTAGGTGGAAGTTCAAATAAGTTTAAAAGAGAATCATAGCGTCGTTGATCCCAGCGCGGATAGAAGCCACGCACAAAACGCCCCAGCACACGCGGGGTCATCCAGGGATAGAAGTGCTGCTCCTGTGCAACATAACCAATGCGCTGGCGAAGTGATGAAACATTTCCCTGTATGGATTTACCAAAGAGTTTGATCTCACCACCGGAAATAGCACTGATGCCCATCATCATACGCATCGCAGTGGACTTACCGGCTCCATTACGCCCAAGAAATCCATAAACTTCACCACGACTGACCTGCAGGCTAAGACCGGTGAGCACATCTAAGGAGCCGTAGCGCTTATGTACATCGTTGAGCTCAATGACGGCATCTTGGCCAAGTGAATCTGCCAGTGCGGACAAACTGGACTGCGAACTTGTCATGATATGGAAACGGTTGATTTGAGCTTTATTTTAGCATTGGTAGCGGGCTTGAAGCGTTAAACCTTAAGGCCTCTGGGATTAACGAGATACGCGCTCAATGCGTCATGGCGTAGACGACATAGTTGACACCTAGCCGATAGGCCTGAGCAGTGTAAGGCTGCGGGTATCGAACATCATCTGCATGCTCCCACGCATCGCCAATGTCTTGATTGTAGACAACGGCGACCATGACTCTTTTCTGATCATCTAATATGCCCAGCCAGCCAGGTGTGCGCCCACCTTTTTCAAAGGTCTGATTGTTCATTAGCGAGCGAATGCCAGGAATTTGCTGACGCTCAGACAAATCGTATAGCACGTTAAATGCGGGTGATCCGTTGTCTAGATCGACTATTGGGCGATCAGGGAAAACACGCCGCATGGTTTGTTGAAATTGCTGCCATTCGTAGTAGCCATGAAAATCATCAACCAATAAAAACCCCCCACGTAGCAAATACTCCCGCAAAACTTCAGATTCACGATCACTCAAGCTCATAAAGCCCACCTCAACTACATACAGCCAAGGGTAGTCAAATAGTTTTTCATCTGTGAGCTGAAGTAAAACCCCATCGGATGCGGCATCCACAACCGTTAAACGTTGAACACCACGCATGAAGTGAGTTTCTGCCTCTGGCCAGTCAGCACGCCACCGCGGCCACTCAGCAAAGGTACTGTAAACCATGCGGGCAAATTTGAATTCATGAGGGCTTTGATCGTTCGCGGCGACATTGCCAGAAAACAAATTAGAAACAACAGCAAAGAACAGCGCTTGGCGAATAGAACGAGCCGTTAGAAATAGAACATGCTTACAATTGGCAGGAACGCGAGTAGTTTTGAAAATGCAGAACAATTCAAGGTTAGTTTTACAATTAAAAAAGCTAACCATACCACTTACTACCTTAGGGTTATCATTGCTTGGTAATCGTTAACACGCCATTGCTTTGATTAATATCAAGGCGTTTTAGAAACGACATGCCCAGTAGAATTTGATCGCCTGGCATATCAGTTGTTATGGCAGCTTCAACCGAATTAAGTTCAATGCTTCCAAGTGATATCTCATCTAGCCTTGTTGCATAAATTAGGGATGCGCCACCAGCGGTAAACGCTTGTCGCGATGGGCCTTTGCTCAGACCAATATCGTTGGCAATATGTTCTGGAATCGCCACTGAGGTAGCACCTGTATCAATTAAAAACTTCACAGCATGGCCATTGATGACGCCTCTGGTCATGTAATGACCTTGCGGGTTTTGTTTTAAGGTCACCGACGCAGCACCGTCAGCCGAAATGCTGGACTCTGGCTCTTGGTGGACAAAGTCAAGTTGCGAAAACCAGGCAAGAAATACGAAGCAAGCTGAAAAAATTACCACCCACTTCAATTTAGATGTGCGCGCCTCGCGCACTACCGCACCCGACTTCATGCGTGCCATAGCAATATCGACGACG
>CAYSZH010000093.1:0-17602 GCA_964435305.1 uncultured Granulosicoccaceae bacterium | reverse complement strand
TTTAACCGTTCGGCATAACGTGCAAGATCAACAATTCGATCATGGAGCTCGTCTGCCGGCACGGTGCCAGCTGCGCTATCCATAGACAGAGCCTCTTCGAGAATCGATACCAGCTCTGCCTCGGGCCACAGTTTTTGTGCTGCCGTTTCAACAGGGTCAATGGCAACCCGGGTAGCATGTATGAGTGCAATTCGATTTTGCTTGTTCAAGGCGATCCAGATCCCCTAAAACTTGCGTGCGTTTTGCAGGCTCATAGATTACAGCATTAACAGCTACTTCAATCTCAAACCCAGCGTCTATAAGCGTTTATTGATTACGTTGCTCACCTAGCCACTGTAGCATCAATTCGGCCGATAGTATTTGAGTAATGGCATCGACGGCTCGGAGGGCTTGGGCTAGCCAGGATGATCTTAATAGCGACAATCACATTAGACTTAAATGTCGGGAGAACCTAGAATACGAGTTGCGAGGGACATCGGCTAACCTCAAATGAATCGATTTGTCACCAATCCAACACTATGAATACCAGCGCGGAGCCGTTAATGACGAATAGCCAATAGAACACGTTAGATTAAGTGACGCAGTGACTATTGCTTACTTAAAAAGGATATTTTAAAAACTATGTTTTTAATCGTTATAGTAGCCACAGTCGGCCTAAGCTATCTGGTAAAAGTTTGGCTAATGCGAACCTACAAAAAGTGGGGTGAAGTTCCAAATGCGGTTGGTGCCAGTGGATTTCAAGTAGCTCGACACATTCTCGATTCCAATGATCTGCAGCACGTCGAATTGGAAGTATCTAAGGGTAAGTTAAGTGACCACTACATTCCCAGTCAAGACAAAATGCGCCTCTCCGAAGATATCAATAACAACGCATCTGTGGCCTCCATTGCCGTGGCGGCACACGAGTGCGGCCATGCATTGCAGGACAAAGAAAACTATTCCATGTTGAAGGCCAAGGCGGTTCTCATGCCATTGGCTGTCGCTGGGAACCAAGTCGGTTTGGTGTTAACCCTTGGGGGTAGTTTTCTTAGCAGCGCCCTCATCAGCAATATTGGGCTGTTGTGTATTGGGTTTGGCGTGCTTATGCCAATACTAACGTTGCCTATCGAATTTGACGCGAGCAAACGTGCTTTAAACGAGCTGCAAGAACTAAAGCTAGTCGATGAAAAGGACTATGATGGTGCGAAGTCCATGTTGTTTGCAGCCGCCCTAACGTATGTCGCCAGTGCGGTATCATCTATGGCAATGATTGGACTATTTTTACTTCAATTTTTGCGACGTTGATTTTTGGTAGACGTACTCGGGCGGCTTACGTGTTCACCATTCAACTCTAACTGGCTTGGAGCGAAGATCCGGACCATTCGTCATCGCAATATCCATTGGGCAGCAAGACAGTACCAATACAATATCGAGTTCGGCGACAAAGCTAATGCTCTCACCAGCCGCAACCAGCGGAGGCTGGATGGATAACTTCCCGTTCTCGCCAATGGACACATTTTCGAAAATATTAAACGGGCTTGGAATTTCCGGTGGTATCCGATCCAGCTCAGCCATTGCTTCGACTAAGTTGTCCACACAGTTTCGATGGTAGCCTTCCACGCCGAGCAACCTGTATCGATCAATATCGCAGGCTGACAGTAGTAAGTCATGTATGCCTGGCGAGGTATCCTCCAACAACCTTAATATGGGTCTTCGCCGGTTGGAATAGAGTGCATCGCCAACAGCTGGAATCAATTTTTCCAGGCATGATCGAGTATGTTCAGTAGACATGAATTCGTGATGATCATCGGTTGAGAAGGCCCAGGCATCAACTACTTGAGAGCCTTCGAGATTCACGATTCTGATTTCGTCTGAGCGTTTCAGAATAAACGCTTTTGCGTGAGCGCCTGCTATGGTGATGGAATTTTGCATAAAGCCTAGTTAGCTTTTAATGATCTGCCGCGACTTCTTTTGCACCAGCATGGATCTGCATACCAAAGGGGCCCGTTTCAGGCACAAACAACTGCAAACCAACCGCGTTATCCAGCAATGTATCAACGACAAGAAACCCATGTTCCTTTGGTAGATCATCTCTCGTAACAAGAAGGTACTCACCATTGCCCAACAGTACTTGTAGCGGTAGCGGGCCATATTCTTCAAACGGAGCGGTGCCTTCTACCATCGCTTGAGCTTGCTCGTAAGACAGCACTGCGACCTTGGCCTGGTCGGTTTTTAATAAACTGGCTAATCGGGTGAAATTTCTGGCCCGGCTCACAACGGCTTTTGACTTCGGTAGGTGTTCGGCCAACACGGCGACCCATTTATCTGCGATAGCGTCGCCAGTCAAATCACTACGTGTTGTCAATACCTGAAGATGGCGTGTTCTAAAAGAATCCCATTGTCCGTAAGGCGTGTGTGCCTGTAGCACCGCGACTGGTGCAATTAAGGCAAGAGTCAATAGAGTTAAAATCAACCTGCCAGCCGAAACTGGCAGACTTCTTATTAACAACGTCATTTCGAATTCACGTTTTTGCATCTATAGATACTCTGACGAGCCGTACACGTATTAGCTTAGGCTCGTCGGTTACTAGCTCACGACTAAACTACTCTGAGAAAATTTCCATTGGGCAAATAGTAGATACAACGTAGTTCGGTACATCCACAACGTTCCCAATACGTAAATCGCAGGCCACGCTCATGACAACAAACGCTTCTTCGCGCCCAAGGCCTTTGGTTTCCTGTAACCAGTCCAGCATTTGTATTAACGAATTACGGGCTGCCAACGTGATGTCATTAGACAATTGTGTCAACGGCTTCAATTTCTCGCTTTCAAGATAAGCCCACTGCGGAGGTATTTCGCCAGCTTCCTTAAACGGAAAGCCGACTGTCGCATGAAATTTATCTGGCTCAAGTGCTTTGATTTGCGAACCACCTTCAAAGTGAGGTTGCTTGATCAAAGAAGCCATGCCTTTGCGGATTTCGGTTTTCACAGTGACTATCGCGCCAGTCTCAATGGCGGTGCCAGCGACCTCACCATCCCCTTGAGCGTAGTGCACGTCGCCAATAAAGAACCCACAGCCATCAATAAAACAGGGCAGCAGTAGCGTTGTACCTACCACCATTTGTTGCACGTCCATATTGCCACCATTTTCTCTAGGAGGAATGGTTCTAAGGCACTTGTCTTTGTGACTGCCATTGGGCCCACAGACATCAGCTGGTCTTGCGCCT
This sequence comes from uncultured Granulosicoccaceae bacterium, assembly GCA_964435305.1. Classification (GTDB taxonomy): domain Bacteria; phylum Pseudomonadota; class Gammaproteobacteria; order Granulosicoccales; family Granulosicoccaceae; genus Granulosicoccus. Next base: position 14,395 of record CAYSZH010000093.1, on the reverse strand, counting down.
GTGGGTTCTGGAGGCAGCGCTACACCACCAACCGCTGCCAGGTCTGTTTCTCGTTTAAGCCATTTGTCGACTTCTTCTTCACCAGGTAGAACGCCGACGCTTCCCATAAAGGCGTTCATCGGTATTTTGACTCCTGGTATTTGCTCAGACACTGCCTCAAAACTGTTTTGCGCCCAGTTTGCGATAAACGGTTCAGTGAACAAATCGGGAAGAAACCCGAAACCGGGTATTAAAGTGGTATAACCATACTCGTCTGGAGTAATGTTGATGAGTTGCACGGCTAATACATCACCACGCTGCGCACCTTCAATGTGTATCGGCCCGGTCATGGGATGAATTAGATTCAGATCTATGGCTAAAACATCTTTTGGCAAGGAGTCAATTGTCAGGTTTGAATCGAGCGCATCGCGTGTATGGACCACAATAAGATCGCCGGGATTCGCTTTGGCAACGGGCTGGATGGCCGGATGATAGCGATTGAAACAGTTTGGATCTTGCTCGCAATGCTCACCTTCTTTTTTTACTTCTACGATTGTTTGGGTTTTGACATCGGTTGTATCTGACCAAACATTAGACGTATAGCTCAACAAACAGATTGTGATCGTCAATGCGGACATCGGGATGATTTTTTTCATTTACAATCTCCATTTAGGTAAGATGCTATCAATATGCAATCAGTGATTTACACTAGTTAGCTTATGCAGGATATGAATAGATGTGACCAATCGGTACCAAGCAACAACTTCTTTAAAAATTAGCCTACTCGTGGCATCTGGATAACACAAGTACCCATCCAAAAATTGCAAGAGGGTATGGAGCATTTCGACCCTATGATGATCGAGATTTTGATCACGCTGATATTTCTTGATATCGAAGGTTCGATCATTACACGATGAAGTGATAGTTTTTTTAATCACCATTGTCCATAACAAAATTACCTATGCGTTTACCAGTCGTTTTCATTTTAATAACAGTGGTGCTCGATTCCATGGGAATCGGAATTATTATGCCCGTGATGCCAGACTTGATTCGGGAGGTCGGAAACGTTGATCTCAGTCAGGCGGCAATTTGGGGTGGCAGCTTAACAGTCGTCTATGCGATTAACCAATTTCTGTTCTCTCCAACGGTCGGGGGGTTATCTGACGCCTACGGTCGCAGGCCTGTCTTGTTAATTGCACTGTTGGTCATGTCGCTCGACTATCTGGTCATGGCATTCGCTCAGTCTCTCTGGTTATTATTTGTGGGCCGTTTTGTTGGCGGCATTACCGCAGCCACGCATGCGACTGCGGCGGCATACATGGCCGATATCTCTGAAAGTAAAGACAAAGCAAAAAACTTTGGGCTTTTGGGTGCAGCTTTTGGTGTCGGTTTCGTACTGGGCCCGATGTTGGGCGGGCTGCTAGCTGAATACGGGTCACGCGCACCGTTCTTTGCTGCTGCAGCGCTGGCATTTGCCAATATGGTGTTTGGTTACTTTGTTTTACCAGAGTCGCTCAAAAAGGATAAAAGACGCTCGTTTAATTGGCGGCGCGCAAATCCCTTCGGCACATTTAAGCAAATGAAAACACTGCCAGGGCTTATGCCCATGTTATGGGTATATCTACTACTGAGCATCGCTTTCTTTGTTTATCCATCAATCTGGGCATTCTTCGGGCGTGCACAGTTCAACTGGGATGCGCGTACGGTGGGCTTGTCACTCGCCGCCTATGGATTCGGCATTGTGATCATTCAAGGCGTCTTAATCAGGCCCATCCTATCTCATTTCGGTGAAAAGGTGACAGCCCTTGTCGGTATGAGTGTGCATTTACTGAGTTTCCTGGCCTACCCATTCATGACTCAAACATGGCATGTGTTTGCGTTTATGCCCATTAGCGTGTTCAGCGCGCTCGCTGTACCCGCCCTACAAGGATTAATGAGCAACAGTGTTCCCGAAAACGCACAGGGTGAATTGCAAGGGGCAATGAGCTCGCTAACAGCCGTTGCAACCATTATCAGCCCGTTTGTCATGACTCGGGTGTTCAGTTATTTCACGCAGAGCAATACACCGCTGTATCTGCCATCAGCACCTTTTTTAGTTTCAGCACTGTCGGTTATTGTGGCCTTTATGCTGTTTAGTAGATGGAAACCTCGTCATTAAAGGATGCCCTATTCCATAGACAAATTCGGCAATCGAGGTGGATGGAACGCGTTATAAGCGACTGTTAACAACCCGTTGTACCATCGGCGCATAGTCGGCAAACGATTTGGTCTTCATGTCAGCAATTTTGCCAGCATCATCAAACTTACGTACCTTTACGATGCTGGCAAGGTTGGGCAGTTTCTCGAAGTTTCGAATTTCATCCTCTGACATCACCCCACCTTGTAAATTAAGTGAGTGAACCGAGGCATCGGAGAGTTGGTTAAAGTATTCCGCTTCCGCGGCGCATAAATAACGCTTAGCGGCAACATGATAGCGAACGCAATCGGTGATCAGCCTTGGAAAGAAAGCACCTAAAACAGCAGCGCCGGCCTCTTCGTGGAAACGGTCATCGGTATCGTCCATAGAGAATGTGCCGAACTCACTGGTAAAGTGGCCAATATCATGTAAAAGCGCCGCGACAATAATGACCTCATCTTCATTGGCCTGTTCTGCCAGATGTGCGCCTTGCAACATGTGTTGCGCCATAGTCACAGGTTCTCCAAGATAAACCTCACTGCCCCTGCGTTCGAATAGTTCTTGTAAAAAGCCAACAATAGTATTGTGAGAAAGTGCTTCCTGATTGATCATTGCTGCGTGTTATCCATTTTTTCTCCTGTAAGCGTTGCCAGTTTTGAATGCAATCCATCTTTGTCCGCATAGCATCCTTGTAACCAGCGCTTACCTGCCCCAGAGTAAGCTTTGCGCGCATGAAGCACTCGGGTATTGTCGACAATAAAACAGTCGCCTGGCGACAATTTAAAAGACACCTCCATATCAGGGTCATCCATTAATTCACCTAGCCTTCGGTAGGCATCGTAGTAACGGCCCATGTCGTCAAAGGGTACATCTGTTATAGCGGCCGCGGAACGGTTGTTAAATCGCACGGCAATCAATTCACCGTCCGGTGATAGTTCTATCATCGGTTTTCGAGATTGCAAATGAACGTCTGCGTCGCCAGCATATTCAAATTTGGCGCAGTACTGAGAGAGCACTGCAAACCAATCAGGATCTTCATCACGCAACCTTTGCGCGGCTTTGAATCCATCGACCACCATGTTTTCACCACCGGTTGCCGAATTTTCCAAACAATATAGCACTTGCAATGTGGGTACTGGGTCTCGATAAGGATTGTCGGTATGAGCTTGAAGCCCGAGCCCGGTATAGGCAAGGTTGCTTGGATTCACTTCAGTTCTCACTTCAAAGTACTCGCCGTAGTTGGTTTTGCGCACGTAGCCAAAAAGATTGACCACCTGTAATAAGGCTTCGGGCTTCACCGGACCGTTTGTGATTTTTGCAAAACCGTATCGGCAAACAAGAGATAAACACTCACGTAGTTCAGATTCGTTTACAGTTATCCGTTTGAAATCAGCGGTTGGTAGTGAGTTATCCAGTTGCGAATTCCAGGTTTGAATTTCTGGCGACGTCCAGCCAACAGATTGCTTGTGCTCGGTGTCATATCGGTGCGCAAACAGCCAATCAATATCATAATCCACTGTCTTATTTTCTGGCTCGAATGTGATGCGCAGCGTGTTGCCACTGATGTGTGCATCCGCAATGGTAATTCCAACGGGTAAATCTCGCAAAGCAATCAGGCGTTGGCCATTGATCGGCGATCGCGTTTTTTCATCATTGGCGTTATCGCGTAACCAGATAGCATGGTATCGAAGAGGTGCCCGGCCGCTCATTTCCAGCGTAGCGAATTCGCCATTGCGGGATACTTTGACTGTATGCATAAGTTTTACCGGGCAGTGTATCCTGCATCAACGTGAACAATTTCACCTGTCATATAGCTTGCTGCATCAGAGGCCAGGAAAGCAACGACTTTAGCAATTTCATCTGGCTCGGCAAGACGTTTCATGGGAATGGTGGCATCAGCCAGCGCTTGTAAATCTTCTGCAGTTGGTGGAGAGCTGCGTTCTGATGCCAACATGGGTGTGTTTACCTCACCCGGTGCAACCGCATTAACCCGAACACCCTGCTCAACGTGATCCAACGCAAGCGCACGGGTGAGCTGGTGCACAGCGCCTTTTGAAACACAGTAGGCCGTGGAACCTGCAGAACCCACTCCTCCCCATATGGAGCCGAAGTTAACGATGGCCCCTGCTTTTGCTGCCGTCATTGCTCGCAAGGAAGCCCTGCACAAATAGAACATGCCATCGACATTCACGGACATAACTCGCTGCCAATCAGCATCGTTGGTTCCAAAGGCATCGGCGCGGTGAATCGTTCCCGCTGCATTAACCAACACATCTAAACGATGATGTGCTTCAAGCACTTGATCAACGACGTTATCGCAAAACTCCGAACTGGCTATATCACCTGCTATAACCATCGGGCGATGTCCCAACTTTGCACAAGCTTCAGCAATACTCATTGCACCGTCAGCGTTACGATCGACAATAGCAACCAGAGCACCTCGCGATACAAATTCTTTCACGCCTGCGGCACCCATTCCCGAAGCGCCTCCCGTGACAATGACCACACGGTCAGCAAAGTCATTAATCGACGTCATGATCAGTTCCTCTTAACCGCATCAAACTGGCTTCCACCATAGGTTTGTTCAGTGGGCTGTAGCTCAATGCGATTGATGTTGACATGCTGCGGAACGCTTAACGCATAGCTGATAGCATCAGCTACCTCATCAGCGCTTACTTCGGTCACACCAGAATCCTGAACGGTAGCCCTTTTGGCAGGGTCAGAGACGGCGACATCATAAAACTCCGTGGCAATTCTGCCAGGGCAGATTTCGGTAACACGCACACCAGTGCCACGCAGTTCAAGTCGCAAATTGAGCGATAACAAATGTATAGCACCTTTCGATGCGCCATAACTGGCGGTTGGCAACGGATAAAGGCCAGCCATAGAACCGATGTTGACAATATGGCCTACACCCTGTTTGATCATAGATGGCAAAACAGCTCTTGCCGCCACCATTGATGCGGTAACGTTTGTATTGATGGTGTCTGTAATATCCTCGATAGCGCTATTTGCCAGGTTTTCATCCATTCGCCCGAGACCTGCGTTGTTAATGAGCACGTCAACCGGACCAATGGAGTGAACTAATTCGGTCAGTAGCTCACTATCAGTGACATCCATTGTGTGTGGCGTTAATGCGGCTTCCACTACATCGCCTGCATGCTCAGCCAGAGCTTCCAGACGCTCGGCTCTGCGAGCAAGTGCATGAACATGATAACCCTCACGAACAAGTCGAATTGCGGTTGCTGCACCGATACCGCTAGATGCGCCGGTGACGATCGCCGTAGGGGTCGGTTGAGTAGCTGGTGATGAATCTTTCAAAGATGGTTTTCCAAATTTAATAGGGTCTATGTCGCAACTCCCTATCATATCCGTATTTCTCATAAACTTCGGGATTAAGAATGGCTGGGGGCTACTGTAGCCTGCGCTTCGCGCACCGACATTGGTGGTTTGCTTGTATTTATTTAAGTTCTGGTATAGTGGACGTTCAACAAAACCTGTGACTAGGAGAGACCGGTTATTTATATACCGGCGCCGAAGGCGCAATCGCCCGAAAACGCTCAGGCAAAAGGACTAGTAACAGAAAGTTGACTCTGGAGAGAGGTGCCCATGCGGCGCCCGCCCACGGGGAAAAAGCGTGCGAACAATACGCTTGAATCTCTCAGGTATCCCGGACAGAGGGGCTACATTTAGCCGCTGTCAGTGCCCGTATTATCGAGGCACTTGGGGATATTGTAGTCATGAGCAAAAAAACACCGCTTTATCAAGCCCACATCGATGCCGGTGGCAAGATCGTCGATTTCGCAGGCTGGCAATTACCCATTCACTACGGCTCACTTATCGAAGAACATAAATCCGTCCGTGCATCCGCTGGCATGTTCGACGTTTCTCATATGACTGTTGTAGACGTCAGTGGTGCCGATGCAGAAACGTTTCTCAGACGTTTACTCACCAACGATGTAGAAAAGCTTAACCACGGGCAGGCGCTTTACAGTTGCATGTGCAATGAGCAAGGTCAGGTGCTTGATGATCTTATCGTATACAAAACTGGCGACAGCTGCTATCGCGTTATTGTTAACGCAGCAACACGTGATAAAGATCTTGCCTGGATGACAAGACAACAACGTGGTGACGTCACTATCGATGCGCTGGCAGACAGTGTTATGTTGGCCATTCAAGGACCCAATGCCTTAGAAAAAACGCACGCGTCAATCTCAATAACGAACCCGGCACTGGCAAGCAACATTGGTGGACCCAAATTTGACGGATTAAACCGTTTTTCAGCGATTGAACAAGGTGATTGGTTTATCGCTCGAACAGGTTATACCGGTGAAGATGGCGTTGAGATTGTTTTACCTGAAGGCTATGCAATCCATTTATGGCAGTCACTTATAAGCAACGCTGTCACGCCAGCTGGTTTAGGTGCACGCGATACGCTTCGATTAGAAGCTGGCATGCACCTTTACGGCAATGATTTAGACGAAGAATACACCGCGGTTGAATCTGGTTTGGCGTGGACTGTCGATTGTAATGACAGTGAGCGCGACTTTATCGGCCGTGAAACCCTGGAAGCTCAAAAAACATCCGGTGCACAATTCACGCTTACTGGACTCGTTCTTGAAGGACGAGGAGTTTTGCGCCGAGGTCAAAAAGTACACTTAGATGACCAGGAAGTCGGCGTTATCACATCAGGCACGTTTAGTCCCAGCCTGCAAAAATCGATTGGCATGGTGCGCAGCAGCAAGCTGATAAACGGATCATGCACCGTAATAATTCGGGACAAGCCAGTTACCGCTATGAGCGTAAAAATGCCATTCATCAAGAACGGCATTGCAACCTTTTCTTAAATCATGCTGTTAATCCGAAAATAAAATACAGACAGGCAGGCCGTTTATGCAACACAGTGACTTTGTTCGACGACATATTGGTCCATCAATCGTTGATCAACAAACCATGCTTGAATCAATGGGTCTTAGTGATCTGGACACGCTGATCCAGCAAGTGGTACCCAAGGGCATCCTCAATACTGACAAGCTGTCGCTGGATGCTGGTGTCAACGAGGATGTTGCACTTGAAGAACTTGCGGCGATCGCGGCTAGGAACGTGGTCAATAAGAGCCTGCTCGGACAAGGTTATTACGGTTGTCACTTACCCAGTGTAATCAAACGCAATGTGTTGGAAAACCCCTCCTGGTACACAGCCTATACGCCGTATCAACCCGAGATAGCGCAAGGCCGTTTAGAAGTCCTGTTCAACTTCCAAACCCTCATCACAGAGCTCACAGCCTTACCCATGGCCAACGCCTCCTTACTTGATGAAGGCACAGCAGCAGCAGAGGCTATGGCTCTGTCGCACCGCTCATTCAAAGGTAAACGCAATACACTATTACTGGCGAACGATTGTTTTGCGCAAACGATTGATGTCATTAAGACTCGGGCAACACCACTGAACATTAACGTTGTTACTGCAGACACCGCAGAGTTAGTTGCAAACCTGGAGAGCCATGGAGACGACGTATTTGCTGTCTTGATACAGTACCCCGGCACAAGAGGTGATCTTGGCGACCCCGCTATCATTGCAAATAAAGCAAAAGAATCAGGGGCTCTAGTCATTGCAGCGGTTGATCTACTCGCGCTGACACTGTTATCCCCACCAGGCGACTGGGGTGCGGATATCGCTGTGGGCAGTGCCCAACGATTCGGTGTACCGATGGGTTTCGGTGGCCCTCATGCGGCGTTCATGGCAACCACCGAAAAACATAAGCGTAACTTGCCTGGTCGCCTGGTAGGTCAGTCAATCACAACAAGCGGTGAGCCTGCGTATCGTTTAGCATTGCAAACTCGTGAGCAGCACATACGCCGTGAGAAAGCGACTTCAAACATTTGTACGGCGCAGGCGCTGCTCGCTATTATCGCTACGCTCTATGCTTGCTATCACGGGCCGCAAGGTCTGCAAACTATCGCCAGGCAAGTTCGCTCAAGAATGGACTTGCTGGTCTCCAGTTTAAGAGAAAACGGATTAAGCGTCGAACAGGATGATTGGTTCGATACCGTTACAGTAAGCGTTGCAAATGCCGACGACGTTCTAAAGGCAGGCTATGCTGCGGGTTTTAACTTTAGAAAAGAAAACGATACAACGCTCGTGTTGTCGTTTGATGAAACCACTTCCATGCACGATGTGGCTGAGGTGTCGGGCTTACTCACCGGCGCCACCGTAACCGTGGACAAGCTTGAGCAAACAGTCGAGCACAAACGCACTGAGCGACCAGCCAGCTACTTATCGCAAGCCTGCTTCAATGACTATCAGAGTGAAACCGAGATGATGCGCTACCTGCGCAAGCTCGCCAACAAAGACCTTGCACTCGACACCGCCATGATCCCATTGGGCTCGTGCACCATGAAACTCAACGCCGCTTCCGAAATGGCGCCAGTCAGCTGGCCCGAATTTGCGAACGTCCACCCTTTCGTTCCAGAGGATCAAAGCCAGGGTTATCGAAAGATGATTGCTGACCTTGAACGCATGCTCTGCGCGTGCACAGGTTACGACGGACTTTCACTACAGCCGAATGCAGGCAGCCAGGGCGAATACGCCGGCTTGCTAGCCATAAAGGCTTACCACGAGAGTTGCAACGAAGGACACCGCAACATTTGCATTATTCCAAGTTCTGCCCACGGTACCAACCCAGCTACGGCTCAAATGGTTGGTTTTAAAGTGGTCGTAACCGCCTGCGACAGTCAGGGTAATGTCGATATTGAAGACCTTCAAAGCAAACTGGATGAACACGCTGGCAAGGTAGCCGCAATCATGATTACCTACCCTTCCACACATGGTGTGTTCGAAGCACGAGTGACCGATGTGTGTAAACGCGTTCATGCAGCAGGCGGGCAAGTTTATATTGATGGCGCAAACCTCAATGCCATGGTGGGTATTGCACAGCCTGGTAAATTCGGAGGAGACGTATCACACCTTAACTTGCACAAAACGTTTTGCATCCCACACGGCGGCGGCGGACCGGGTGTTGGCCCCATTGGTGTAGGCAAGCACCTGGTGCCCTTTTTGCCTGGTCATCGTGAGCTTGAAAACACTAAAGGGGCCGTGAGCGCTGCACCCTGGGGAAGTGCCATGATTCTACCGATTACATGGATGTACATCCGTATGATGGGTGCCGAAGGATTAAAACGCGCAACCCAGGTAGCCATACTCAGCGCCAACTACATGGCTGAACGGCTATCGTCGGTTTATCCAATTTTGTATCAAGGCGAAAACGGCCGTGTTGCGCACGAGTGTATTATCGATACTCGCTCATTAAAAGACGATATGGGCATCACCGTCGATGACATCGCTAAACGCTTAATGGATTATGGCTTCCATGCACCAACCATGTCGTTTCCAGTACCAGGCACTTTAATGATCGAACCCACCGAAAGTGAGCCGTTAGCTGAGCTGGATCGTTTCTGTGATGCGATGCTGGCGATTCATGCCGAAGCACTTAAGGTAAAAGAAGGACAATGGCCAGCCGACAACAACCCGTTGGTTAATGCACCACATACTGCTAAGAGTGTTATAGCCGATGAATGGTCACACGCTTACACACGTGAGCAAGGGGCTTATCCAACTGGCCATACCGACAGTAAATATTGGCCCGCCGTGTCACGAATCGATAATGTCTATGGCGATAAACACCTGGTGTGTAGCTGTCCTCCGCTGAGCGATTATGAGGGTTGATTCAATTGATCTTTCCCTTAAATCAAACCTCCGCCCGAATCTGATCAATAACTTTGATCACAGCGCTTGTTTCCATTTCAGTCAAATGCCCCATACGCATCGCGATGCGCCAGGTGTCACCGCCTGAGAGCTCAACAACACGACCTTTGTCTTTCTCTTTAGTGTAACCCTCGACGCCGGATGTCGCCGGGAAAGCAACACCTAGGCCGTCCTGATCTGGCGTTCGACAAACCCAGCGCATGCACACAGGTGCCTCCGAAGGTTTGAAACTGATGTAGTCCGAAAAATTGCCAGGGTGTTTTTGCAAAGCGTGTGCGTATCCGTCTGCACCCGCTTTAAGATCGATTTCAAAAACCACTTCCGGATCAAACCCGAGCCCAGGCTGTAGCTTGTGGTGCGGTGTCGGATCATGCGCAAGCTTTTCAAGGAATTCCTTGTACCCTGGCTTTGGTTGTACGTGGCTCGGTATCGACTTTCGAACTCTCACATCTTGCGCTGTGTAGTTAGCTGAATAATGCAACTCGCCGTTATCAACCGGGCGAAAATTAGCATGCGCAAGATACATTAAATCCATCGTTGTTTGCTTGAGGTTTTCAACGCTCACTTTAACGTCAAGGAGTGCCGATCCAACAGACATCGCCGTGCTTATGACTGCGTTGTAGTTTGTTGAAAAAGCAACGGTGTGTCGGTATTGCGCAGCCACTGCGACGTACCCAGCGTCTTCGTCTAACTCTAGCCAGGCTGAGTCCATCGACGCGTTTGGAAGTTCACCATGCAATGGATGCTTGTCTGTTGGGCCCGGCGCACCAAGACCTGTTATACCGCAATGAAGCAGAAACGCACCATACGTCTCAAGGTAAACCGGCGTGTTTTTAGGCTGATCAAACATAGAGCGCATCGTCAGTTCGCGCCCATCAAAACTCGCCCTCCACACTTGCATTCCCTGAAAAGGAAGCACCACTATCTCACCGCGTGCGTTTTTTATCCGCAGGGCGTTAACGCCACTTTTGAAACAGAATGAGGAGACACTAAACTCTCCGAACTCGCACAACTGCTTTTCCGTTTCTCCAAAGAAAGATTTTCGCAGCTCGATACGAACAGACATACGACTCCACTCATTGCTTGATGGGTGTGGTAACTTAAAAAATGTTCAGCGAATGTTTCGCCTTAGCGCACCCGTGCACCCGTACTCTCGTCGAAGACAAACATTTTATCGCTTGGGATAACTAAACCGATTTCATCGCCTTGTTGCCCATCGAAGTCTTTGGAGGCTTTTACTGAAATCTGATCACCTCCCCAATCGACAGTGACAAGGGTGTGATCGCCGATGAGCTCGTTGGTGTAGATCTTTCCCTTAAGTGTTCCTTCTGAGGGTGCTGCTACCGCGCAATCTTCGGGTCGTATACCCATAACGGCATTTTCGACACGGCCTTGCACCGAGGTACTGATACGAACACCTTCAGTGATAAAGTCACTACCCTCAAGGCCACCGTGCACAACGTTCATCGGTGGCGAACCGATAAACTGAGCCACGAAGAGATTCGCCGGATCATTGTAAATCTGTGCAGGTGTTGCCAACTGCTGCAGCACCCCTTTTTCCAGAATCGCAACACGGTGCGCCAGTGTCATCGCCTCAATTTGATCATGCGTCACGTAGATCGTTGTTATTCCCATCGACTGTTGCATGTGCTTTAGCTCGGCTCGCATATGCCCTCGCAGTTTCGCATCCAGATTCGAGAGCGGCTCATCCATCAGAAAAACGGACGGCCTGCGTATAATTGCACGCGCCAGAGCCACGCGTTGCCGTTGGCCACCCGACAATTCACGTGGGTAACGTTCCAGCAAACCTTCAAGTTGTACTTGAGTGGCAGCGTCCAGGGTTGCAGAATCAATTTCAGTCTTTGACACTCTACGAACTTTCAATGGAAATCCGATATTTTCGGCCACGGTTTTGTGCGGATAAAGCGCATAAGACTGGAACACCATTGAGATGTTGCGATATTTAGGCAGAACGTCTGTCACATCCTGGTCTTCGATAAAAACCCGTCCGGCAGATGGCGTCTCCAGTCCGGAGAGAATTCTTAAAGCGGTTGTTTTTCCGGAACCGGATGCACCCAAAAGCACTACGAACTCGCCGGGTTCCACGTGAAGATCAAAATCGTTCAGTACTCGAACCGAGCCAAAACTCTTTTCGACGTTTTCAAATTTAACTGATGCTTTTTGGCCGTAGTCTGACATGTGTTTAGCCTTTTACCGCCCCTGAAAGTACACCTTTTGAGATGAACCGAGTAAGTAATATCGCCATCACGATCACCGGAATAATCATCACAACAATGATCGCACACATCTCCCACCAGAATATGCCTTTTTCACCGGTGTTCTTAGCCGCGACCATAATGGGCATGGTCTGTACTTTAACTGTGGCTAAAAAGACTGCAAAGAGGTACTCGTTCCAGTTCAGCACGAGTATCAATAGCGTGGTAGCTGCAAGACCCGGGCGCGTCAGAGGTAACACGATCTCCCAGAATATGCCTAGCCTTGTTGCGCCATCAAGTTGCGCTGACTCCTCCAGTTCGACCGGCAGGTTTGCGAAAAAATCATGCATCAACCAAACAACAATTGGCAGATTGGCGACTGCATAAAGCAGTATCAACGCTAGATGTGTGTCCAATAGCTTCACGGCCTGAAACATCACATAAATCGGTATAACCACAACGATAGGTGGCAATATCCGTTGCGAGATAATCCAGAAAAGAATGTCCCCATTGCGCAGTTTCATCTTATAGAAACGGCCAAACGCACGAACAAGAAAAAAGAACAAAGAGAGTGCGACTGCAGTGGAAGCCCACCAGGGCACCTTGAAATAAGTGGTGACAACAATGACACCGATAATCAGCAACACAAAAACCATGATGTTACCGAACTTGGGTCTGTATTGAATGCGTGCCAGCGCGTAAGCGGCCATCGAACCCACAATCACACAAAGCGCTGTTGAAAAGATGCTGATCACAACGGAATTGGTAAACGCCAGATAGATTTTGCAAATTTGCGGCTCCATCGGAGTAATGGACACTATCGGAGAAACAATAAAAGCGAAGCTGTTGTAAGCCAAAAGTCCAAGCTGCCTGCCAATCGCCGGGATGTTGCAATTATCATCTTCAGTAAACTGAATGCGCCACGCGTCCAAAGTGGGTTGGAAATCAACAAAGGGGATGTAGAACGGCCCCTGATTTACGGCAGCCGCGTCTTTGAATGATGTAATGATGACCCAGTAAATCGGAAACAACACGATGACGGACCAAATAAACAATAGCGTATACGCAACAATTTTGGCCGCGAGTGACATTTTCCCAACAGCAGGCGCTTCAAACAATCGCTGCATCAGGGTTTGACCCGACTTTTGATATCGATAGGTGCTGTCGTTCATGTGCTGGTCTTTCTAAGTTGTCCAACTACCACATAGTTGAAAAATGACGCACACACAACGACCGTCAAGATCAATAACAGATAAGCAATTGCCGCCGAACCACCGAGATTATTGGCGCGCCAGATATACATGGCATTAAGCGTCATCGACTCGGTAGCCGACCCTGGCCCTCCGCCCGTCATGATGTTTGGCAAATCAACAATCTTGAATGCCTCTATCATGCGGATGAGAAGCACTGTTACGGCTACCGGTACAATTTGTGGCCAGGTGATCTCACGGAATATCTGTAAACTTGAAGCCCCATCGACCTGCGCTGCCTCGACATGGTCGCGCGGTATGTTTTCAAGCGCCGCCAACATACAAATAAAGATAAACGGTATCCACTGCCAGGATTCACCGATCATCATGATAAACCGTGCAGACCAGGCATCTGCCGACCAGATCCAGTTCTCAACACCCATCCAGTTCAGAAAAGGTTGAATGGGACCTTTAGTGATATCCGCTACCATTCTCATGGCATATCCCACCCCCAATGGTGTGATCATGAGCGGTATAAAAAAAATAACGCGAAAAAAATTCTTGCCGGAAATGGGCTGTGAACACAAAAACGCAAGCCCGGTGCCAATCATAAATTGCAGACTACATCCAACAAATACATAAAAGAGTGTTGTGTAAAGCGTTCCGATTTGATTACCGGATAAAAGAGATGCACATAATATCCATGACAAAAATATACCCATCGCAGCGGAAATGGTGCGCCCGATCATACCGACCCAGGTCGTCCTTTTAACAGACCGTATCAGCCACCACAAAATAGCAATCACAACAATTGCGAAAATAGCCATTCCTATTATGTGAGTGGGTTCAGTTCGGCCCAGGAAGTGAACTTCGGCGCTGCCAACAAACTGTTTCGAGAAATTTCTCAAGCCGACATATCGAAACTTCAAACCGTCGCCAGAAAACCGAACACGGCTCAGCGCGAAGAACATTGAATAGATCGTCGGAAAAATTGCGAAGATTAGAATGAGCGTCACCGCAGGAGCGATGAAGAAAGTACCGGAGTTTCGGTCTACCCATTCGCCAAACCG
>CAYSZH010000092.1:0-17726 GCA_964435305.1 uncultured Granulosicoccaceae bacterium | reverse complement strand
GTGGGTAGAAAAGTAACTAAAATGATGTCCAACCCCACTCAACTGGGGCAGTTTTTACTTCTTTTTGGAAATGGCGGCTAATAAACCAAATGCCGGAATTTGCACTACGGTGTAATCGACAATGATGCGCGTTTTCTCTTCGACCTCCACAGTGGATGTAATCGCTTTGCACTTGGTGTGCTCCGCGTTGATCAGATCATCGAATTGCACGTGCTTGATCGCACCATAGCGTTGTTGATAGTCCAGAGAAAGAGCGGCATTTCGGCGATGGTGATAGTATCCCTGATTCATTAAAAGATTCAGCCGATTCCGATTGGTGCCTGGCTATTGATGTTTAGGTTCAGGAGTTTGGCGGTGTTAACACAATAATAGTCCAGCCGGCTTTTGGTGTGAACGGTTCACCTGAACCGTATATAAAGAGCTTTCGGTCTTTATTGATGGCGAACATTTTGATTTCTTCTTGTGCAATGAGATCTGCAACAGCGTTAGGCGTTTCTTCTTTCTTGGCAGGCTCGGGTAGCACTACATGGCGTACTTCTCCTTCGCGTAGCATTCGTTTTAGCATGCTATAACTTAACTTACTATCGAAGAGTGGATTGGCGCGATGTCGGTTAGCGGGATCAAAGCGTTCAAAAACATCATCATCGGATGCACTTTCGAGTGTGAATACAGCATTTGATCCAAATTCACCGGTGAAATGAATACCGGCAAGCGCGTTCATGTCTCTGCTGGATGACAAAGCCAGAAGCTTCCCAATACCCTGAAGATCCAGATTTTCTTCGGCATGGCCAGATGTTGGGTTGCCATGATAAGCCTCGAACCCTGATTGCCTGGCCTTGCGTACCTTACTCCACGAAGTATCAGAAAATTGCAGTTTAATTGCGTGCTGCCTCAGTGAGTTTGCCAGGGCCAGGCTCATTGTATTGACGCCGTGAATCAGTACCCCATTGGGAGCAGGATTACTAATACCCAGTTTATCTGCGAGCGGTTTTGCAGTGAAACTCTGGATGACCACAGTGCCGATAATTAAGCAGAAAGTGAGAGGTACCAAGTATTCAGTTTGAGCCATGTTGACTTCCTGCAAACGCAAGGCAAAAAGCGAGGAGACGGCCGCCGCAACAATTCCGCGTGGGGCTATCCAGGCTAGAAAGAGTTTTTCACGGCTGCTGAGATCACTACCAAAGGTGCATATCCAGATATTGAGAGGTCGGATAACAAACTGTGCCACTCCAATTAGCACAATAACACCTGCGCCAAAATACGGCAGATTATTCATATCCAAACGCGCTGCCAGTACGATAAACAGTGTTGATATTAAGATCACCGTCAGGTCTTCTTTAAAGTGCAGTATTTTATGGATATGCAAGCCTTGTGCGTTCGCCAACCAAATGCCCATGATGGTGACAGCGAGTAATCCCGATTCGTGCTGAATGCTTTCAGATATGGCGAAAATTACGATCACATACATCAAAGTTAATACATTGACCAAAAAATCCGGTACTAAGTAGCGCCGCAGTACGAAGGCTGCAGAATACCCGGCCGCAACGCCAAGTACAGTGCCAGTGAGAATAAGCTTGCCTAGTATTAAAGCGATTTTAGTTGCAGCAAGACCTGGTTGATCCAGCAATACGTATTCAAACACTAGCAGGGCAAGAAAAACGCCTACCGGGTCAATCAATATGCCTTCCCAGTGGAGCAAATGGCCGATTTTTTCAGATGGTCGTACCGCTCTTAACAAAGGTTTGATCACAGTAGGGCCGCTGACAACCGTGATCGATCCAAAAACGAGTGCGATAGGCCAATCGACCGAGAATACCCAGTGCACTGTGCAGGCCAGTATTATCCAGGTTATTAAGACGCCGACAGTAATGAGACGTGTAACGATGTTGCCATGGCCTTTGATATCTGAATAATTAAGCGTTAATCCGCCTTCAAACAGGATAATGGCCACCGCGATTGACACAAACGGAAACAGTAAGTCCCCAAATAGGGCGTTCGGATCTAATACACCCAATACTGGCCCGATAAGCAGGCCAGCCATCAGTAAAAATACAATGGAAGGTTGCTTAAGGCGCCAGGCAAGCCATTGGCATAGCGCGCACAGTGCTGCAAGGGTGGCGATGGCCGGCAGCGGATGTTCTAGCATTGTGATTTTGTACAAGGCTTAACGAGTTACCAAAGCATAGCATGGCCAGTTTTTGGCGCATGTCTGCTATATTTGTAGTGTTAACAGAAATTAGGTGGCTATATGAAATATTTCTATGCACTAACGATGTTCATCATGCTGGCATTTGCCGCTTTGCAGTACAACGATCCTGACGGTTTATATTGGTCGATCGTGTATTTAGTGCCCGCCATCGCGCTCGGCTTCGCCGCTTTTAACCCTGATCGATTGCGTTCCACTGTAGGTCGAGTGTTACTTTTAGCTGCCGTCTTGGTATTGGTCACAGGCACTTACGTATATTGGCCGACGCAGCAAAACTTCTGGATGATGGACGTCTGGTGGGATCAGGAGCCCGTGAAAGAAGGTATGGGTGTCATGATTGCGCTCTTGTTTACCTGCACTACATTGCTACGAGCGTTTTCTAGCAACAAAGTAAGCGCTACTCCGGCATCAGCTAACGCATCGTTGAGTAATGCATCATCTCTCGCAACTGACGCCTCTCCTATTGATATTACGCCATCTGGCAGTGTGCCAGCAGCTAAACACAAAGTGAGAGAGACGGAGACCAGTGTCTGATTTGGATATTAAATCGGATTCTTTGTCTTTGCTCACGATAGAGGGTCAAAACAGCAAGGACAATAGTGCAGATGGGCGTAGTTTTGAAGCACTGTATCAATCGTTTCGCTGGGACATTCCCGAGGCCTTAAACATCGCACAACTAGTGTGCACTCGACACGCGGACGGTACTAACCGGCTAGCGTTGACGGCGGAAGATGCGTCAGGTGGCAGAACACAATACAGTTTTGATCAGCTTGAATTACTGTCCAAT
Source organism: uncultured Granulosicoccaceae bacterium (assembly GCA_964435305.1). Classification (GTDB taxonomy): domain Bacteria; phylum Pseudomonadota; class Gammaproteobacteria; order Granulosicoccales; family Granulosicoccaceae; genus Granulosicoccus. The sequence continues at coordinate 14,733 of CAYSZH010000092.1, read as the reverse complement.
CAACTTGCAACAGTCTTCTCTAATCTTGGGGTGATGCGGGGTGACAGAGTAGCCGTTGTGCTGCCGCAACGAGTAGAAACAGCACTTGTACATTTGGCTGCTCACAAGTTAGGTGCGGTGTCGCTACCACTGTCGGTGTTGTTTGGCGATGATGCGCTACGTTATCGCTTGTCCGATAGCCAAAGCAAACTGGTGATCACGAATGCCGCGCGTTTGGATCTGATCAAGCGGCTAAGTTCAGAGTTGCCAGAACTTACCAACACGCTGTGCGTCGATTCCTTACCGGATGCGTCTGGCGCTGCTGATTTTTGGGCCTTGCTTAACGGTGCAGTACCAGTAAAAGATACTGCAGTGACAAGTAAAGATGACCCGGCTTTTCTCCTGTACACCTCAGGTACAACGGGTCCACCCAAAGGTGCGCTTATTCCGCATCGCGCGCTTATTGGCAATCTGACCGGTTTCGAGCTTTCGCAAAACGGTTTTCCCAAAGAGAACGATTGTATGTACACCCCGGCAGACTGGGCGTGGACAGGTGGCTTACTGGATGGCTTGCTGCCGTCCTGGTATTACGGTGTACCGGTGCTCGGTTATGATTCGCAAAAGTTCGAAGCTGAGCGAATTGCAGAAGTCATGTCCAGAAATAAGGTGACTTGCACGTTTATGCCACCAACTGCACTTAAAATGTTGCGCGCTGTTCCGGATATTTTTACGCGTTATCCAAGCTCGCTACGCAGTGTCATGAGCGCTGGTGAAGCCGTTGGAGAAGAGCTGTTGCTGTGGGGGCGCAAAGTCTTAGACCTCGACATCAACGAAATGTGTGGGCAGACCGAACATAATTATCTGATGGGCAATTGCAGCGCTATTATGCCGGTCAAACCTGGGTCTATGGGTAAAGCCTATCCCGGTCATCGAGTTGCGCTTATGAATTCGGCAGGCCAGTTATTAGACCAGGGCGAACAGGGTGAAATTGTAGCTCACCGAGACGATCCAGTGCACTTTCTCGGCTATTGGAATAATCCAGAAGCCACCAATAAAAAGTACACGCGCGATTGGTTTCATACGGGTGACGTTGGGTATATAGATGGCGACGGTTACTTGTGGTTTATGGGGCGTGCGGACGATGTAATCAGTAGTGCCGGTTACCGAATAGGGCCGGGAGAAATCGAAGATTGTGCATTGCAACACCCAGCTGTTCTGCAGGCAGCCGCAATTGGGGTGCCAGACCCTGATGGTATTCGTGGCGATGTTGTCAAACTTTGCATTGTGCTAAACGCAAATTTTTCACCCACCACAGAAACTGAAAAACAATTGCAGCAACATGTGCGCACCCGCTTAGCCGCTTACGAATACCCTCGTATCATCGAGTTTTATAAACAGTTGCCGATGACAACTACAGGCAAGGTCAAGCGCAAAGAACTGCGCGATTCCCACAACTCTTTATCAATACAATGATAAACCAGTCCGTAGCGTCGCCCAAAATGGGCATTATAATTTCAATGTTTCCTGAATTGCACGAAACGTTCATATTGCGTGAGCTTGTTGCGCTTGAACGACGTGGGCTTGAGTTCGAAATTTTCAGCCTGCAATACCCCCGAGATCCGATCACAATCGATGACGCTATTCGCCTGTCGGAAGAGCGTACGCATTATGCGGCTTTGTTTGGAGCAAAGGCTATGCTTGCGTTTGTAAAAGCCCTGGGCAAAAATCCGCTAAAGGTTCTGTCATCTATGGCCAAGCTGTGCTGGATTGGTCGCGATCGGCCAAAGGATGTAGTGAAGAATCTTGCAATTCTACCGCTGACATTGCACGTGCATGAGATCGGTGAAAAAAGCGGCGTTACGCATTGGCATGGGCATTGGGCAAATATCCCGACCACCGCCTGTTGGTTCCTTCAGCAGATAAAAGGCGAAACCTGGTCCGCAGCAATTCATGGGGAAGATATTTTTTCTCCCAATCGATTTTTAAAACACAAGCTTGATGACGCAGAATTTGCTGTGGTTTGTAGTGGGTACTTTTGTAACCATTTGCAAACAGAAATTGGGCTGAAATCACCCAACGATGTGCATCTCAATTATCACGGTTTGGACCCACGAGTGATGGAGCGCTCCGAAACTCGGCAGTTTAATCAACGTGATAAAAACGTTCCTCTAAAACTTGTCAGTATTGGTCGGCTTGTGCCCACTAAGGGGCACGATGTGTTGATTAAAGCGTGTGCGCAATTAAGAAGTTTGCACGGAATTGAATTCAACTTGCAGTTAATTGGCTCCGGTCCAATTGAAAATGAATTAAAAGCGCTGGCTGAGAGTGAAGGGGTTGCTGATGCAATTGAATTTCGTGGTGGGCTGGCTTTCGAAGAAGTCCTTGAAACGCTTGAGCGCTCAGATGTGTTTTGCCTCGCACCCAGGCTGATGCCTGGGCACCCACCCGATGGTATTCCCAATGTTATTGCCGAAGCTATGGCCTTAAGAATCCCGGTTGTCAGCACTCGGGTTAGTGCCATCCCAGAGCTTATTTCCAACGGTGAAACCGGGCAGTTGGTGGAAGTGGGTGATGTTGATGCCTTTGCCCAAGCCATTGCCGAGCTAGGTTCGGACAGTGAGAAGGCGCAGGCTATTAGCGACAAAGGATTTGATAAGGTTGGGCAGTTATTCGATCAACAAGCCAATATTAGCGAACTGATTGAATTGTTCCAGCGCTATGTGCCCGAAAGAGCCGTGCCGTGAGCAAGGCTGTGGAGCAAAACACCGCTGTGAGTTCTGGTCACAGTATGGCGTCAATGCCCATTATTGCGTTTTGTATAGAAGCACTGACTGTGGGCGGTGCAGAGCAAATGTTGATCGATCTTGCTAATCAGTTTGTCAAACGCGGTTGGCAAGTGCACATGATCTGTCTGACAAAACCAGGCGAACTTGCACAGAAGCTTGGCGATGATGTCACGCTACATGTGCTTGAGAAGAAACCGGGAGTGGATGCAGGTTTACCCGGCAGACTTCGTAAGCTGTTTAAGTTAATTAAGCCTTCAGTGGTCAACTCCCATTTATGGACAGCTAACTTGTGGACACGTATCAGTTTACTTAAAACCGGTATACCCGTGATAGTGACCGAACATAGCCGCGATACCTGGAAGCCGTCTCTCTATCGATTTCTTGATCGGCAGTTGGCTCGAAGCATGTTTCGCTTGGTAGCTGTGTCTAACGACACGGCCGACTTTTACAAAACTACTGTCGGCGTTAGCGATGCCTTGGTTGATGTGATTAACAATGGCGTGGATACCACTCGTTATGCGTCTGGAGATGGTGCAAATTTACGCACACAGTGGGTTCCAAAGGGCGCGTTTTTAGTTGGCACAGTGGGGCGTATGGTGCCTGCAAAAAACCATATTCGATTGATAAAGACAGCCGCCGTTTTAAAGCAAAATAGTGTCAACTGCAAAGTACTCATAGTGGGTGATGGCCCGGAGCGTGAATCTGTGGAGCATGCTATTAGCGAAAATGACGTTTCAGACTATGTGCTGCTCGCCGGTACCCGTAGCGACATACCCGACATACTCGCAGCGCTGGATCTTTTTGTATTGAGTTCTGATCGGGAAGGGCATCCACTCACCGCGATGGAAGCGCAAGCGGCCGGTACGGCTGTGATCTTAACGGATGCGGGCGGATCTGCTGACGCGGTGTCTATGCAAGGCGAGCAGGTGGGTGGTTTACTTGTTGGAAAGTCAGTCGATGCCCTAAGTAGTGCAATTCAAACCTTATTGGCTGATAAAGAAACGCTTGCTGCCATGTCGCAATTTGGGCAGCGCTATGCCTTAGCGCATTTTGATCGAAAAAATATGGTTGATCAGTATGAAGCGCTTTTTCAAATGGCTATCGCGCGCTAAAGTCCGCACTACAATTGCCCAAGTCGTTTGATAGTCAGGTAGCGGGTAATTAAATCGGCTGAGAGTTTGCTGGGCTCCACATCGAGAATTCTTGCGCCACTGGCAATGGCGAGATTGTGTTGTTGCTTACGATCCTGTCTATAACCTTCTGCGGCTAACCACAGCACCGCATCTTCCGCAGTTTTAGGTAGCGTATTGCTGGCCCGCTCCAGGTCTGATTCGCGTAGGTCGGCGATAAGCACCATATGCCTTTTTTTAAGACGCTGTAGGGCCTGCTGAACTGACTGCCCATCCTCTACCCTAAGGTTTGTGATGAGTATGACAAGCGCACGTCTGCTAAGGCGTCGTGCAAGTGTTTCAACAGCCGCCACATAATCGGGGAGTTCCCGTGTGGCTTCAAGGTCATACACCTCCTGCATCAAGCGCCGAGCGGCTGCGGGACCTTTTGCCGCTGGCAGCCAGCGATCGACACCACCAAAGGTCATAATACCAGTGGCATCGCCTTGTTGCAGGGCGAGATGTGAAAGCAATACCACTGCATTAAGGGTTTCGTCCATATGTGATGTTTGACCGTCTTTGTGCCGCATGCGCATACTGCAATCGAGTAGAAAAACGATTTGTTGATCACGCTCCTGCGTGTATTCGCGTGAAATCAGTTTTCGCATTCGGGATGTCGCTTTCCAGTCCAGTTGCCGTAAGCTGTCACCTTCTTGGTATTCACGCAATTGGTGAAAGTCGTTGCCTTGCCCTTGTCGCGGTAATCGTTTTATTCCTAAGTGTTCCAGATGATGTTTGCTTGTCAGCAAGCCAAAAAGTCGGTTGGCTTTAAAGTTGGGGTAAACCCTAACTTCAGATGCACAGGCAATGGTTATTTTTCTATTTAATAAGCCTAAGCCAGTACTGACATAACAATCGATACCGTCGAATGCCAGATCACCTCGATTTTCAGACTGTATATCGTACTTTATAGAAGCAGATTGCTCAGCCTTTACAAACGTCGTCTGAGGTAAGCCAAGGATGTTGCAGCGATAGGGGTGCATATCATGGACGCGCAATTTCAGGCCGAATTTTGAATGGTTCTCTATAGATAGGACGACTGGGCTCCAGGCACCATGGAGCAGAACATGGGCAATTTTTCTTGTGGCATTAAGTTTAACGGATAGCAGTTGCCAGGCATTGAACAACAAGGAAAGCAGAAACAGAAGTGGTAGCGCTAGCCAGGGTATAAGCCAGCTTGGATAGAGTGAAGGAAATATCGAGCTGGCCGCCAAAAACAGCACCAGCAAAATGAGCCTTGGCGTTGGACTCATGATCGAGGTGCACTAACCGATGTCAGTAATTCACGTATCACGTCGTCTGGGGAGTATCCTTCGATATCTAAATCAGCTGTTAATTGGAGCCTGTGTCTTAATACAGCACAGGACACACTCTTGACGTCATCGGGTGTTGTAAACGCACGGCCGTTAAGTAAGGCGTTGGCCCGTGCTGCGCGTAGTAGGGCAATGGACCCACGTGGGCCTGCTCCCAATTCAATGCCGTTGTATTTTCTGGTGGCAGTAACAATGTCGATAATATATTGCTGAACGGCAGTATCGACCGTAATAAAACTGGCGGTTTTTTGCATCTCCAGAATCGCTCCAACATCGATGACGGTTTGCAGACGTGATAAATCTAATTCATGTGCCACACTTTCGTGAGTTATCGACTGCAACATCGTTAGTTCATCTGTTTTACTTGGGTAATCAATAAGCACTTTGCATAAAAATCGATCCAGCTGAGCTTGTGGCAGTGGGTAGGTGCCTTCCTGTTCTATTGGATTTTGCGTAGCAATAACGATAAATGGGCGCGGTAATGTTCTGGTTTCACCTTCGATACTGACTTGCTGCTCCTGCATCGCTTCCAATAGAGCTGATTGCGTTTTGGCCGGTGCACGATTGATCTCATCTGCGATAACGACATTAGAAAAAACTGGCCCCTGTCTGACACTGAATGTCTGCTCTTGCTGATCAAACATGGCATGGCCAACAATATCGCTGGGCATCAAGTCAGGTGTGAACTGAATGCGCACATAATCCGCATTCGATGACTGCGCAAGACAACGTGCCAGTAGCGTCTTGGCAAGTCCAGGCACACCTTCGATAAGCACATGACCACCTGCTAAAACACAGATCAGTAATTCTTCAATCGTTTTTTGTTGTCCAACTACTGCGTGCGAAAAATTCTCTTTTAATCGCTGTAAATTTTCATGTGCTTGATCGAATGGGACGGCATCGTTCATACATTGGCACCTTTTTCAGATTCAGGTTTGCGGCTTTTTTTATGCAACAATTTATGCAATATGGAACTGTGGCGCATCATTTCAGATTCACTAGAAAATGTGCCAAACAGTGCTTTTTTTGTGTGAGTTGTTGATTCGCCAAGAACCTCAGCTGCTTGTTTCACGATGGCAGCTTTGGCATGATCATCCAGTTGAGCTGCTTGGCTAAAGTTTAGCTGATGCGAAAATTTGCTTATTACGGCTTGCTGTACCGGTTCCAGCAACTCGCGTTTATGTTTGTGTTTGTGATGAAAAAGCCCGCGTGCTCGTAAATGCGCTATCAGATTGTTTTGGCCTTGCTCGGTTTGGTATTCAACGGGGCCAAGCCTGCGCGATGCATGCCATAGATACAGTGCTAAGGCGACTAACAGCAGGACCATTGTAAGTGGTATTTTTCGCCATAGGTTTTTAAACAGCCCTGGCGTATTCCGCAAGGTGAATACAAGTTGTACCACTTTCTGCTGTGTCGCTTGTGTTAGCCACAGCAGAAGGTAGGCTTGATCGTCAGTATTGATCCTGTTGTTTTTGAATAAATCAAACTCACTGTAGCTAGTGACGAATCCTTTTCCCACCTGGGTTTGAACCAACATACTGGCTTTACGTCCGTTTGAATTATCGAGAAGAATATTATTGGGATGATTGTGTAAGAACGGGCGTTGTCTCGTTTCAACAATCAGTTGCTCCGACGCTTTTCCATTTTCGGTTGGTATGTTTACACGTTCATCTGTTGCGTTTGAGCGCTCGTAATGTGGTGTTCTTTCGCTTGCATCAGTTGTTATTGCGTAGTCGATAACGATGCCTAAGTCCTCTAACAGAGTGAGTCCCGCATTTGCGTTGGACCGTGCAGGGTAGCGATTAAAACCTGCGATTAAGTGCCCACCTGCCTCCACCCAGGCTTGCAGGGTTTGTGCTTCTTTTGTAGTAACAACCTGCTCAATGTCGGTAAACCAAATTAGCCCAGGGGCATTGCTGGTATCCAATCGGCGAAGTGCTAGTCTGATTTTTGCCTCGCTGACACTGAAGCCTTGTGTCTCTAGCAGTCGTTGTGCTGCGAGTAATGGATTCTCACGGGCAATCTTTTTTTGCCCTGTTGGCGTGTCAATTTCAATCCAGCTGACATTTTTATAAATCCAGAACCCAACCACGCTCATGGCACCCAACAATATGATTGGCAATATGGGTAGGCGAGAGATTTGCATCAGCGATCGCTCCCGTTTGGCAACGAGGCATTAGCTGAGTTGTTTCTATCGGCCATACTGCCAAAAGTATTGGCCCAATTGCTAATCAGGTTTTCAAGTTGTGTTGTGGATTGGCTGACGTTGGCATAAGCGGTTTGCTGCCAATGTTCTATAACTTGATTAAACGTTTGCTGCTGAGTTGTATTGGCAACTGACGCTACGGTTACTTTGCAATCAGCTTCTGTCGCGCTACCTTTGATGCTGATATCGTATTGCCCCATGATCGATCGTAATGCACCACGAAAGAGAAGGCTTAGCGTCTGTCGGGAATCCCCCTTAGCAAGAGCGGCTCTTGCAGCTTCAACTATATCTTTAGGAAGCGCGGCTGTGAGCGGGTGGTTATGCACATCAAATTGATCGTTATCCCCAGGTGCCAAGCGTGTAGGTGGTTTTAGCAAAGATCTAAAGCGAAATACAGTGTAAATCGCTAACGCAAGAAACACGGCACCAGCAATCCAGATCAGGATTTTCAGGTTTGCGGCAAGTGCCGTCACCCAGGCCTCTATGTTCTCAAACATCGGGCTTGAACTCTCATCTTTTTCTTCGTCGCTTGGTGTAAATATCGGAATTTTCGTTGTTCTTAATCCACCAAAATCGGGATGTGAATGAATGTCGTTTATCAGAGTGTTGGTGGTATCACGATCAGGTAAGTAAATTTCTCGCTCTTGCGCGAAGGAGGTAGATGGTGTGTTCAATAGCAACAGTGTACAAATTACTGTGAGCACCGCAATGACGCCGCTTGAACCGACAAGATGGCTTGGATTACACCTTTTTTGGGACACGTTGCGAAACCGATGTTCTATATCCCATGCTTCTAACATCATGCGGCGATTAATGTAGCAGAGAAAACCACCGGCAACGTAGAACGGCGCGACTAAAGCTGCGCCAATAAACGTGCCCACAGATAATGCTAGTAAAACCCAGGCCACCTCATCGGTGCTATCAGAGGTAAAGTAAAGATACACGTCGGTGAAAAACGAAGTCTCCGGTAAGAACATCCCTATGATGCCAACGGTAATGAGCTGAAGTAAAAACTCCACATGTAGGCAAGCCATCAATAGCAGGGTTGCACGGGTTGGTACTTTGGCCAGTTGTTGCATCCGTGCGCCGCGTTGGCGGAAAGTGGCTTTCTCCAGAAAAACGGGCCCATAGCCCATTGAACGCACACCGCTGAATCTGAATATCCCCAGATAGGTTTTGAGTAGTGCGCCAAGTTGTGAAAAGGCGCGGTGCATGCATGATCGTAAGGTGGCTTGTTCAGAAAATAGGGCACGTGACAAAAACAAGTGCACAGGGAGTTCATATAATGGTTTACACCACCACCAGATTAATATTGCGTAGCTCCAGCCAAGGAAGATCTGCAAAAGCATACAAAGCGCAAAGATCGGTACCGCAAGAACAAGCCATAGTACTAAGAGCTGGAAATAGTGTGCGCGAGCCAGAGTAAAGCCTGCATCGATCGCTTGCCAGGCATTACGCGGTCTGGGTAAAACAGTCAGTTGGCTAATATCCGGCATTTACTTTGACCTGCCTGCCATTAGCAGGTAAAGGCCAAACAACACCCATATCAGCAGACCGACGAGTACTTTAATGGTGAGCGGAAATTGAAGTGGCGACCAATAGGCTTCTATTCCTGCGGCAAGGAGTGTCATGACACCGGCTCCAATGATAAGCGGGACTGCAGCACGGGCAGCGGTAAGTAGGGCCAATGAGCGTGCTTGTCGGCCAGGAGAAACCAGTGCTCGGCCCAGCATTAAGCCAGCAGTACCGCTGATGCATAAGGCCAGTAACTCGGGTGCACTGTGACCTGAAACAAACCCCCAAAACGTACTGTTAAAGCCAATTGCGCTTAGGTGACCCGCTACTGCACCAATCTGAATGCCGTTGAACAGCAAAATAAGTACACTGCCTACACCAAACAGCATACCGCTGGCGAACACCCGAAAATCGATACCGATATTATTGCCAATATAGAAGCCAAACATCTCAAAGCTACTCGAATCTTCCATACCGGCTGGTCGGATGACGAAGTTTGCTGGATCGTACATTTGTTCGTATCGGTATTTATTTAGTCCACCCATGATAATTTCGGCAATGTCTTCAGAATACGCAGCGCAGCTACCGGCCACAATGGCTGTGCCAAAAAATAGTAAGCATGCCAAGCCAAAGAGTCTGGCCTCCTGCCGAATTGCCGCAGGAAATCCACCGCCCACGAAATACAGCGTGCGCGCTAGCCAGTGCCCTTTATATCGATACAGTTGATGGTGAGCCCGGCTTATGAGCGTATGTAAACGATCAACCAGTGTCTGGCTATAGCCGCGGCTGAGTGCTACCGCATGTTGCTGACACAGGTCAGCATAGAGTGTCGGAAGATTACTGGTATCGGGTTTGTCACGCCGTAACCACTGCCTGCTCTCAAGCGCTTGAAGGGATTGCTCCAGTTGTTCCCAGCCCTCCGAGTGTTGTGCCTCAAACGACTTTTGATTGAGCATGTTGGTCTGGTAGCTTTTGTTGTTGTCCGCCTAAAACCCAATAGGCCCATCCTTTGACAGTGGCGATTGGGTCGCTTGCATCTTCCATGTGATGTTCCAGTAGTTTTGCTAGTTCCAATTGTCTTTGTTCCGAGAGCGAGTCGCTGCGCTCTGCAAAGTCAACCACAGCTTTTCTGTCCTCGCGGTTCAAGCTTGCAGGTGGGGCTGTCAGATATTCTGCAGGCAACGCTGCACGATCTTTACTGGCAGTCGGTTGTAATACATCGGCTGAATACCGATATATCACAAGCGTATTGGCCGCCAAGTCACCTAAGCGTCGAAAGCGGTTATCGATTAGCATGCTCACCAAGCCAACGGCATTCATAAAGGGAAGGCCATCAACTGCCCGCAAAAAATTTCGGATAATGGCTCCGGCACCGCTCAGTGGTGTGCCGTTATCATGAATCACTCTAAGGCAAAACAGTTTTTTTCCGGGCGTTGCGCCAGTAAGTGCTTCGAACAGAGTGGTGTACAACCAGGCAAGTAAAAACTGGACAATCAGGATGATGCCCGACATGACACCGACAGAGTTGCTACCTTGTGTGAAACTGCTTAGGAAGAAAAGCACAAACAGCAATATGACAAAACGAATAAGAACATCGACAAACCAGGCCATACCGCGGACAAAAGAGCCTGCTACTGAGAATTGCAGCAAAGCTCCTTCAGGTGTTTCTACCGTATGTCGTGTATCAACGGTGCGAATAGTGGAGCCACCTCATTGTTAAGCTCCCAAGCCTGCAACCGTACCTACAACGGCTAAAATTATTGACCCCGCATACAATACCAGACCAATGATTCCCAGCACCTTTTCCCAACCGCGTGTTATTCGACGCCCGCCAAAGCGGTTACTGCCTTTATTGCCAGGTGCAAGCAGCACGTACAAAGAAAATAGCAGATTGATCAGTGGTATTAGCATGAGCAAAGACCACCATCCAGTGTGATTGCGATCGTGCAGGCGTTTTATCAAAAAGCAGACACCAACATACATCATCACAAGTACGAGTGGGATAGTGACGATTCCAATTATCAATCCACCCGGACCGCCTTCACCCGATTCCAAAGAGCTCATAAGTTGGTTAAATCCACCACCCGTTACAACAGATGCTATCGCAGCCAGTAACGCGATGAGCGCAGCAATTATGATGGTGAAGAGAATACTTTGGGCAAAATAAGATAGTACACTGAGCCTGCCTCGTGCATTCCAGATAGACGTCTCTATTGCAGCCTGATCGGTATCCAGGTTTGCTTGCGGTGCTGCGTAAGGATCATTGTTCAAAATTCAACCTCCTATGTTAGTTGATACATGAAATATTAGCGTATTCTGAGCGCTTAGCCAGTGTACATAATGTACGGTTACAAGTGCTAAGCATGAATATGAAGTAACCGCGGAATTGTGGACCTCAATATAAGGTGTACCCTTCCGGTCTTTTTGGAGTAATCACAGATGGCTTTGGACATAAAATCCACAGAATCGGCAACTGAGCTGTTACACAGAATTGAGCAGGCACATAGCTGTGCGGGAACTGCTACACGCCTGATTGTTGCTATATTTGGTGCTCCAGGTGCTGGTAAATCTACGCTCGCCGAAACACTCATGGCGGGGCTCAACCGTCGACAGCCAGAAAACTGCGCAATAGTGCTGCCCATGGACGGTTTTCACTTTGATAATGCGATACTGGATGAGGCAGGGTGGCGTTCAAGAAAAGGCGCACCTTTCACCTTCGATGTGGGTGGCTTGCACTCATTACTTACGCGGATAAGAAGCACAGACGAGCCTGTGTACGCACCGGCGTTCGATCGCGACAGCGACTTGTCAAGAAATTGCGCTATATCTATTAGATCGTCCAATCGTATTGTGCTGGTGGAGGGAAATTATTTAATGCTCAAAGCACCAGGTTGGCAGGAATTGTCCGCACACTTCGATTTAAAAATTGGGATTGAGGTTGATTTTAAAATATTAAAACAACGCTTAATCAATCGCTGGGTGCATTTTGGATTCGCGCTTGAGGATGCTAAGGCGCGAGCCGAAGACAATGATCTACCCAACGCCAAGCTTGTCAGTAATGAATCGCAATTACCGGATATAGTTTACCTCCCAGCAGGATAACTTTGTATGCCTCGAACGAAAAACAAGCTTATTACATTAGGGTGGAGAGAGTGGGCGTCTTTGCCTGAATTAGGCATCCCCGCTATCAAGGTGAAAATTGACACCGGTGCGCGAACTTCCGCCCTGCATGCGTTTGATATCAAGCGCATAAAGAGTGATAGCGGTGATTCAATAAGCTTCAAAGTGCAACCTTTGCAACGCGATGAGTCGGTGGTGGTTGCGGCCACGGCCCCTTTGGTTGATATTCGATCTATATCAGATTCTGGCGGGCATGTTGAAAAACGCTATGTAGTAAGCTCAATTATTAAACTCGGTGACTTGCAAAAAGAAATTGAAATAACACTGACAGAGCGACGAGGCATGTTGTTCCGAATGTTGGTAGGCAGGACTGCGCTGGCCGACGATGCCATAGTTAATCCGGCTGCATCTTATGCTTGTGGCAAATTGTCCACTCGCCTGTTATACACAACTCTTGATACAGAAGATTAAGTATGAAGATTGCCATATTATCGCGTAACAGAAACTTGTATTCAACCAGACGGCTTATTGAAGCGGCAGAAGAGCGCGGGCATGAGGTTCAAGTCATCGATATTTTGCGTTGTTATATGAATATCGTATCGCGTAAACCCAGTGTACATCTTGAAGGACGCGAACTTGAAGGGTTTGACGCCGTTATCCCGCGCATAGGAGCATCGGTTACCTCTTATGGCACATCCGTTATACGTCAGTTTGAGATGATGGATGTATACACGCTCATTGAATCGGTTGCACTGTCTCGATCAAGAGACAAGTTACGATCCTTGCAATTATTGTCAAGAAAAGGAATAGGCCTACCGGTTACCGGATTTGCGAATAAACCAGGTGACACCAAAGATTTGGTAAAAATGGTTGGTGGAGCGCCACTTGTCATTAAGCTGCTTGAAGGGACTCAAGGCATAGGGGTTGTATTAGCGGAAACAGCCAAGGCGGCTGAAAGTGTTATCGAGGCTTTTATGGGTCTAAAAGCCAATATCCTGGTTCAGGAATTCATCGAAGAAGCGGGTGGCTCTGACATCCGCTGCCTGGTAGTAGGCGGTAAAGTGGTGGCTGCAATGAAAAGACAAGCACCAGAGGGTGAATTTCGCTCCAATCTTCACCGAGGCGGATCTGCAAGCCTTGTCAAAATTACACCGCAAGAACGCGCCACGGCGGTGAGCGCAGCAAAAATACTCGGTTTGTCAGTTGCAGGGGTAGATCTACTACGATCCAGCCGAGGTCCGCTGGTTATGGAAGTGAATTCGTCGCCAGGGCTTGAAGGAATAGAAGCAGCCAGCGGCAAAAATGTAGCCAGTATGATTATCGAGCATGTCGAAAAAAATGCCCGTCCAGGTAATACGAAAACACGTGGAAAAGGTTAGTGTCTGAAAAAGCAACGAAAGCACAGAACAATCCGATCACCATTGGAGAGGTGACGGTTCAGCCGGGTGGGCGACAGTATATCGATTTGCCTTTACCGCCGCTCTATACCCATACCTCTGTCGCGATGCCTGTGCATGTGATTAATGGCAAGAAGCCAGGGCCTGTACTGTTCGTTACTGCCGCTATCCATGGTGACGAAATTAACGGTATCGAAATTATCCGAAGCCTGCTAGAGACCAAAGCGCTAAATCGGATTAGTGGTACTCTAATCGCAGTGCCAGTGGTCAATGTGTACGGATTTGTATCACAATCACGCTACCTGCCAGACCGGCGTGATCTTAATCGATCATTTCCTGGTTCAGAACGTGGATCAATGGCATCGCGTCTTGCCGAAACGCTTATGAGTGAGATTGTCAGCAAATGCACGCACGGTATCGATTTTCACACTGCTGCGGCGGGACGAGAAAACCTGCCACAAATTCGTGCCGATCTGGACATGCATGAAGAATTGCTGCCGTTGGCTCAGGCGTTCGCACCGCCGGTTATTCTGGATTCATCAACACGAGCGGGTACACTGCGTGAAACTGTCAACGACAAACCTGTATTATTGTACGAAGCGGGCGAGGCTTTGCGTTTTGATGAACTTGCCATACGGGCTGGCTTGCAAGGCACCTTACGCGTCATGCGCTATTTGAATATGCTGCCAGCAACGAAAAAAACAGAGCGCAAGTATGAGCCAACCATTGCCAATGACAGTGTTTGGATGCGGGCAACACAAAGTGGTATTGTGCGTTCACGCTTGCAGCTAGGTGCTATTGTCAAACGCGGCGATACCCTTGGTGTTATCGCCGATCCATTTGGTGAGGCACAACAGGATGTGATCAGTGCCGTATCGGGTGTGCTGGTGGGGCGCACCAAATTGCCTTTGGTACATGAAGGTGAAGCCTTGTTTCATGTGGCTTGTATCTCATCCACGAAGTCAGCGGCTCGCGCTGTCGATGAATTCCATCAGGAGTACGAGCAAGCTTTGATTGCGCCAATACGTTAAGCGATGTGTTGTATTCCTGATGGGTTTTTTGAGTTGTTTATGGTTTGAATAGTCGTTTCAAAATACCTAAAGAATAAACCTGTGCGACGTTTTCTATAAATTTAGGAAAATCGATTGGAGCGTTGTTGTTAGCGCTGTCGGAGACTGTCCGTACAATCGAAAACGGGATATTGAATTCCGTACACACTTGAGCAACGGCACCGCCTTCCATTTCAAC